>JARLGE010000163.1 GCA_031296215.1 Occallatibacter sp. | reverse complement strand
TGAGGGCATTCTCGCCGCGGTTCCCACCCCGTTCTACCCGGACGAGCGCATCTATTTTCGCAAGCTCGAAGCCAATGTGGCGCGCTACTCTCGCAGCCTGCTCTCCGGTTTGCTCTTGCTGGGTTCAACCGGCGAGGCGGTCGCCCTGGACGAGGCTGAATCCCGCGACGTGTTGCGCGTGGCCGCCGAAGCCGCCGCGCCGGAGAAGGTCCTCATCGCCGGCGTGGGCCACGAGAGCGTCAAGACCACGGTTGAACTTGCCGCGGCCGCGGCCGAATTCCGCTACGACGCCGTCCTGGTCCGCCCCCCCACATACTACGCCAGCCAGATGTCCCCGGCCGCCGTTCTCCATTACTTTCGCACGGTAGCCGACCGGTCTCCGCTGCCGGTGCTGCTTTACAACATCCCGCGCTGCGCGCCCTACGATATTCCCATCGACCTGATCGCCGAACTGGCCCAGCATCCGAACATCATTGGCATCAAGGACTCGAGCGGCAACCTGCCGCGCATCCCAGCCACCGTCGAGGCCACCCGCAACGCTCCGCGGCGTACTGAGACCGTGACCCCGATCTTCGAGGCAGTCACCGGGCGCATGCTTTCCGGAAGGCTGGAGACCGGGAGCAGCACCTTTGTCCACGCCGGCGACCTGGCTGGCGGCGCAGCCGTTGCCACCGCTCCGCCCGTCGCGCCCATGAAGACAAGGACGAAGGAAGTCGGCTTCCAGGTCCTGACCGGTTCGGCGTCCATCCTGCTCGAAGCGCTGCAGGCCGGAGCCTCCGGAGCCATCCTGGGCTTCGCCGCCTGCGCGCCACAGGCCTGCCAGGAGGTCTACCTGGCCTGGAAAGATCACGACCTGAAGCTTGCCGCGGAGAAACAGCAGCGCATCGCGCGTCCCGGCCAGCGCATTACCGGCGAACTCGGCATCAGCGGCGTCAAACACGCCTGCGACTTCAACGGCTACTACGGCGGCCGCGCCCGCGCGCCTTTGCTTCCAGCGACGGCTGCTGAAAAGGATGAGATTGAGGCCTTGCTGGCCGGGATTCGCAACTAAGGGCCTGTCATTCTTTGATGTCCAGCATGTCTGATAACGGATATTCTGTATAGTGCAAGGCTGAAATCTGGCTCAACTTAAAGCACCTGGGTAACTACCCTTCCAACGGAGGCAATTGCCTGCTCCCGCATGTCGGCAGCGGCCTGCCCCTCCTTCAGGTACACGGCCATGAGAATAGGCTTCTTGCCCGGCGGCCAGAAGATGCCTACGTCGCCCATGGCGCCGTGCTCACCGGTTCCAGTCTTATCGCCGGCGCGCCAGTTGGCAGGCATCCCGGCCCGCAGCCGCTTGCTTCCGGTGGTTGAGCCCTTCAGCCAGGTGGTGAGTTGAACTCGACTTTGTCCCGACAAAGCATTTCCGGTCAAGAGCTTCTCCATCGAATCAAGCATGGCTGCCGCGCTGGTGGTATCACGCGGGTCGCCCGGGACGGCGCTGTTCAACTCCGGCTCAATCCGGTCCAGCCGGGTGACCTCGTTGCCCAGCGTGCGGATGAACTCCGTGAGCCGGATTGGGCCGCCGATTTGGGTCAGCAGCAGGTTCGCCGCCGTGTTGTCGCTCACTTCAATGGATGCGGCGCAAAGCTCCCCGACAGACATTGCTCCCTGTTGGACATGCGCTGTGGTGACCGGCGCATACTCCAGCAAGTCTTTCTCTGTGTAAGGGATAGGTCTCAGCAGATGCTCAACCCTGCCGTCAACCCGGTGTAGGATGCAGGCAGCCAGCAAGAACTTGAAGGTGCTGCACATGGGGAAAAGCTCAGAGGACCGGTAGCTCACCCGGCGGCCCGTTCTGGTGTCCACCGCGGCCACTCCCAGGCGTCCGCCAATTCCCTTCTCAACGGCCGTAAACTGCTCTTCCGCCGTGAGTTGAGCCGACAAACCCGGAAAGGAAGAGAAGCTAAAGCCGAGAAGTGCAAGAGCTTCCAGCAGGGCGCGACGCGACAGATCGAAGGTGCCCATGAAAACCGATCTCCCAGCAGCGCACTACATCTTGTAGCGCCCCAGGTCTTCGTCGTTCAGCCCTTCGAGCCAGCCGCGAAGTTGTTCGGCGGTCGGCCCCTCCGGAGGACCGGAGGTATTCAGCTTGGCCGTCTGTAGCACTTGCTCGGAAACGTAGATGGGGCAATCCGCGCGCAATGCCAACGCGATGGCATCCGACGGCCGGGCGTCAATCGTCACCGCCTCTTCCCCTTGCCTCAACCACAGAACAGCTAAAAACGTGTCGTTCCTAAGTTCTGTAATCACTACACGTTCCAGCTCAGCATTCAAGTGACGGATGACATTCCTCGTCAGGTCGTGGGTCATCGGTCGCGGAGCTTGCATCTTCTCAATCTCGATGGCGATTGCGTTCGCCTCGAAGATTCCCACCCAGATCGGCATTACCGTCTCCGAGTCCACATCCTTGAGCACAACGATGGGCATGTTGGTGGCCGGGTCCATCATCAGGCCGCGTATCCTCACCTCGACATCCATGACTTCACTCTTTCCTGCCTTGCGTCCTGTTAGACGGCTTCGCCCACCAGACTGTTCGGGTGTGTTGCCGTAATTCTCACCTGCGCGTAGCTTCCCGGCGCCGGGGCGATAGGCTGGGAGCAGGTAAAGTTGACCGGCTTGTTTTGGCTGCTGCGGCCAGTGACCTGCCCTCGCGCCGGATTCATGCCTTCAACCATCACTTCCATAACTTGCCCCAAGTGCTTGGCATAATTTACCCTCTGAATCTCGCGCTGCCGGTCAAGCAGCGCTTGAAGCCGTTGCGCCTTTTCCACATCCGGAATCGAATCGATCATGGTGAGCGCCGGCGTATTGGGCCTGCCCGAGTACTTGAATCCGAAGACGCAATCGTATTCCACTTGGGCAAGAAGGTCCATGGTCTCGATGAAATCCTCCGCCGTCTCGCCCGGAAAACCGACAATGATGTCGGTCGACAAGGAGATCGGCCGACGCGCCGCCTTGATCCAGCTAACCCGTTCCAGGTACCAATCCGGGGTGTACTCGCGCGCCATCTGTTTCAGCACCCTTGCCGAGCCCGACTGCACAGGCAGGTGCACATGGTCGCACAGCGTCGGATACGCGTCGATGGCCTCGACGATGTCGCGGGTAAAGTCGCGCGGGTGGCTGGTGGTAAACCGCACCCGGCGAATCCCACCCACCTGGCCTACCGCGGCAAGGAGTTCGGCGAACGTCAGCTTCCCTTCCGGGTCGCGGTAGCTGTTCACATTCTGGCCCAGCAGTTGAATTTCGCTGTAACCCAGGTCGGAAATCTTCTGCGCCTCGGCCAAGACCGAATTCGAACCTCGGCTGCGCTCCTTGCCCCTGGTGTACGGCACCACGCAGTAGGCGCAGAACTTGTCGCAGCCCTCGATGATGGTGATGTAGCCGCGATAGGGGTTCTGGCGGGCGGTGAACTCGGTTTCAAACGTCTCATCGGTCTGGCGGTCGTCCAGGCCGGTGATGCGGGTCTCGCCGGCTTCGAGGCGCGCCAGCATAGCGGGAAGCTTGCGATAGGAGGCCGATCCCGAGACCAGCGAAACATACGGCGCCCGCTCGAAGATCTTCTCGCCCTCCTGCTGTGCCACGCAGCCGAGAACGGCAAAGCGCTTGCCGGCTTTGTGCAGTTTTTTGTAGTCGTTCAGGCGATTGAAGACCTTTTGCTCGGCTTTGTCGCGGATGGAGCAGGTGTTGTACAGGATCAGGCCGGCGTCTTCTTCCTGGTCAACCTGCCGGTAACCCTCCTGCTGCAATGTGCCAATCACCTTTTCGGAGTCATGGGCATTCATCTGGCAGCCGAAGGTCTCAAGGTAGAAGGTTTTTTCGGTTGCCATAGCAATCCTGAGTATAGCCTGATTCGGGCTGCGCCGGCTGCTCCGGCCCCCCGCAACGGAGCGCGACGTTCCTCGCCGTCCAGATGTTCATTTGCGGACAACCATCTCCGGAATCGGACAGCCATCCTTCTGCTCTGGGATTATCTCCCAATCGATTCAATCATTTAACAGCCGTTCCTGTTGGCCGCCCACGTGCATTGTCCGTGTTGGGGATCCCCCGGAACTGATCTGCCCCAAACGCCGTACATCCAGAAAACAACAAGGGAGCCTTATGCTGACACTTCTTCAAGATATCCGTTATGGACTGCGGCAACTGGTCAAGATGCCTGGGTTCACGCTCACCGCCGTGCTCTCCCTGGCCCTGGGCATCGGCGCCACGACGGCCGTCTTCAGCGTGGTCTACTCCATCCTGATGGACCCCTACCCATACGCCGCGCCGGACCGCATGATCCACATGCGCCTGCTCACCTCCAAGGGCGACTTGAACGGCTTCGGGCTGACCATGGGACAGTGGCAGATCGTTCGCAAATCGCCGGTGGTCGAAGACGCGTTCCTTGAAGACCAGTGGAACCTGACCGTTACTGGAAGCGATCTGCCCGAGGACGTTAGCGCAGATTACCTCACCTCGAACGCATTCAACTTCTTCGGCGTTCCACCCCTCCTTGGCCGGGGCCTGCAACCCTCCGACGCCATCGACGGCGAGGACCCCCAGCCTGTGGTTGTGCTCGGCTACAAGTTTTGGCAGCGGCACTTTAACTCCGATCCCGCCGTGCTCGGCAAGACCATCCAGATGGTGCGCAAAAACTACACCATCGTGGGCGTAGCCGCTGCGCGTTTCGCATGGGGAGACGGCGACGTCTATCTGCCGAAAAAGATCACCCAGGACCCGACTCTCGGCTATTACGTAGGCATTCGCCTGAAGCCGGGCGTGAGCCACGCCGCGGCAGATGCCGCTCTCCAGCCGATGATTGCCCAGTTCGCGAAGGAAACGCCGAAGCATTTCCCTCCCGGCGACTGGAAGCTGCACGTGGTCGGGCTGAACGAGGATTTCGTCAAGCAGTTGGGTGGAACGCTCTACCTGCTGTTTGGCGCCGTAGCCCTGCTGCTGGCCATCGGTTGCGGCAACGTCTCCATTCTGCAACTGGCGCGGGCCACGGCCAGGGATCACGAGTTCGCGGTGCGCGCCGCGGTAGGAGCCAGCCGCAGACGGATCGTTCGCCAACTGCTCACCGAGGCTCTTCTGCTCTCACTCACCGGCGCGGCGCTCGGCTTGGGACTGGCTTACAAACTGGTTGCTGTCATTGTGGCCAATCTGCCTCAGTTCTCCTTCCCGCACGAAGCGGCGATCCATATCAATGTCCCTGTCCTTTTCTTCTGCATGGCGGTCGCGGTGGCGACGGGAATCCTCTTCGGCCTTTGGCCGGCGCTGCAACTCTCGCGGCCCGAGGTGAGCCAGGTCATGCAGTCGAACACACGCAAAACCACCCGCGGCGTCGCCGGGCGCAGGCTCCATAACGCGCTGATTGCAGGCCAGATCGCCCTCACCCTGCTCATGTTGGCTGGAGCCGGGGCGGCCATCGAAGGATTCGTGCGTCTAGCCCACACTCCCCTCGGCTACGACCCGCATAACGTTATGTCGGTCGGCATTCCCATTCACGACGGAACCTACAAGACCTGGGCCGAGCGCGCGCCGTACTTCGAGCAGCTCCAGGCCAAGGCGGCCGAGGTCCCCGGCGCCACCATGGTGGCCGTCTCCAGCAACGCCACCCCCCCGTCGAATGGGTTCAACACCAAGTTCGAGATTCTCGGCAAGCCGGCCTCCGAGGACCAAACCCTGCGCTTCAACATGGTGAGTCTGGAGTACTTTCCCGTGCTGCGCATTCCGCTCCTCCAAGGCCGCATCTGGGATCAGGCGGAGAGCCACCGCGGCGCGGCGATGATGGTGATCAATCAGTCGCTGGCGCACAAGTACTTCCCCGCCGGCGATGCTATCGGCCATGCGCTCAAAATACCAGAGGTGACCGCGCGCCCACCCTATCTGTTGACCGCTCCGGGCGCCGACCAGGGTCCCTTCCTGATTGTCGGCGTGGTTGGAGACAAGCTCGACGACGGCCTCTCGAAGCCCATTGTGCCGGAGGCCTTTGTTCCCTTCACCGCGGCCATGGGCATGTATACGCAGCTTCTGGTGCGCTCCCAGGGTCCGCCGCTGGCCTTGCTTCACGCCGTCAGCGCCAAGGTGAACTCCGTCGATCGCGACCAGCAGACCAATGGCAATCCCCGCGACCTGGAGCACTGGATCAGCGAGGAGCCGGAGTGGGCGCGCGGCCAACTGGTGGCCTGGCTGTTCGGCGGCTTTGCCGGGCTGGCTCTGGCGCTGGCCGCGGTAGGACTTTACAGCGTGGTCTCCTACACTGTGGTGCAGCGGACCAACGAGTTCGGCATTCGCATGGCCCTGGGTGCTCCGCGCTCCCACCTGCTGCGCATCGTCTTTGCATCGACAGTAACCAGCGTGGGTATCGGCATTGGCGCCGGGATGGCGCTCAGCCTTGTCTTGAGCCGCGTCATGGCGCACTGGGCGCAGGAGAGCCAGGCCAGTTCCCGCGATCCCTTGCTGCTGGCAGCCTCCGCCGCCACGCTGATCCTGGTAGCGGCGTTGGCCTGCTCCATGCCGGCCCGCCGTGCCGCCGAAGTCGACCCCATGACTGCCATTCGCTACGAGTAGTCGGCCGGGCCTCGCAGTTGGCGGAGACTATCGCAGCCCCGTGTGCAGGTAGGCCAGCAGCGCGGCCATCTGCTCGTGGTCGAAGCGGCCGGCAAATCCGGGCATCATCCCCTTGCCGGTCAACACGTTGCTGGCCACCGCCGCGTCCGTCGCCGGAATGCCGCTGGGCAGCGTCTCGCGGTCGAAGAGCCCGTGCAGATCGGGCGGAACCTTCTTCAGAGCCAGGTCGTTTTCCTCGTGGCAATGGGCGCAGCGAACCTCGTAGAGGTGCTTACCTGCCGCTTGCTGCGGGGTGATCAACGGCTCCGAGCGGCAGCCTGCCAGGACGATTCCCAGCCCGGCTGCCATCGATCCCAGCGCCGCAACCCAGCCACCAACCCTGCGCAAACAGACTGATTCCATTTTGTTTATCGGCTACGCCTTCTGCGCGAACTGCCCGCTGACGTAATCCCAGTTGACCACCTGGAAGAAGGCCTTCACGTAATCGGCGCGTCTGTTCTGGTACTTCAGATAGTAAGCGTGCTCCCAGACGTCGATGCCCAGCACCGGCCTGTGCCCGGCGGTGAGGGGGCTGTCCTGGTTGGGCGTGGACTCGATGGAGACAGTCCCGTCCGGCAGCTTGACCAGCCAGGCCCAGCCGCTGCCGAAGACGTGCATCGCTGCATCGGTCAGCTTGTCCTGGAAGCCGGCCAGGGTGTTGAACTTCGCGTCGATGGCCTTGGCCAGCTCGCCCGTTGGGGCACCGCCCCCTTTGCCTAGCGTTGGCCACCAGAAGCTGTGGTTGGCGTGGCCACCGCCGTTGTTGCGCACCACGGTGCGCACCGCCTCAGGCAGGGTTGCCCAATTGGTCACCAAGTCGTCCAGGGCCTTCCCCGCCAGCTCCGGGTGCGCAGCCACGGCCACGTTGAGATTGTTGATGTAAGCCTGGTGGTGCTTGTCGTGATGCAGATGCATGGTCACGGCATCGAAGTTGGGTTCCAGCGCGTCGTAGGCATAGGGCAAGGCCGGCAGGCTAAATGCACCGGTTGGGGGTGCTGCGGTTGCCGCGGCGGGCGTTTGCCCAGCCAGCGATCCCGCCCGCATGGATTCAGTCAAAAGCAGCGCGCTTGCCGCGCCGCCAAGATGCTTGATTGCAGTCCGCCGGTCCATCATGATCGAGATTCCTCCATTGTGTTCGATGCTTATGGGTAGGTAAAGGCTGCGCGAACGAGGCCGAAGCCGTCAACTGGACCCTTCAGGGTTGAGCCCCACCGATGCCAGGCCCCTCGACTATCGTGCGGGATTCAAAGAACCGGCCACCCAAAAGCCAGCTCCGGCAACTCCGCTCCTCCAATCTCGATCATCCTCTGCGCAATCTGGATGCCGCCAAGACGCTTGTAGAAGGAGATGCCGGGAAGATTCCGCTCAAGCACCCAGACCACCATGCCGCTGAATCCATTCATAAGAAACGACTCGCGCAGAGTGAGAGCCAGTTCCTGGCCCACGCCGCGGCGCTGGTTGGCGGGCAGAAGATAGATCGCGTAGAGCTCGCAGTCGTAACCGTCCATTGGGTCCCGGAGTTCCCCCCCGCTGATGAATCCGAAGATGCCCCACTCGTCCTGGGCGACAAAGATAAACATCCTGCCAGCCTGAAGGTTCTGCATCCAACTTGCGGCGCGTTCCTCGATATCCAGAGAGGCCAGGAAGGCCTCAGGGATGATCCCGGCATAGGTTTTCCGCCAGCTTTCAACCTGGACAAGCGCAATCGACAGGGCATCCTCGGGAACGGCCCTGCGAATCTTGAGATTCATGAGCCCCAATCTACCACGATTCGGCTGCGGCTGAATCTTATGCTCATCGATCGAATTCGCTATCCTGGAACCATGCAGCTTCCTTCCCTGCCCCAGATCCGCGACGCCCAGGCGGTCGTCTATCGCCACATGCCGCCCACGCCGCAGTACACGTGGCCTCTGCTCAACCAGCGGCTTCAGGCTGAGGCGTGGGTGAAGCACGAGAACCACACGCCGGTTGGCGCCTTCAAGCTGCGCGGCGCGCTGGTCTATATGGACTGGCTGAAGCAGTCTCGGCCCGAGTTGGCCGGCGTGGTCGCGGCCACCCGCGGCAATCACGGTCAGGGCGTGGGCATGGCCGCCCGCCTCGCGGGGCTGCGCGCCGTCATCGTCGTCCCCCACGGCAACAGCAAGGAGAAGAATCGCGCCATGCTGGCCCAGGGCGTCGAGTTGGTCGAGCACGGCGACGACTTCCAGGAGTCGCTCGAGTTCGCCCGCAGTCTGGCCGTGGACCTCGGCTTCCCGATGGTCGACTCCTTTCACGAGCGGCTGGTGATGGGCACGGCCACCTACGCGCTGGAGCTCTTTGAGGGCGCTCCGGCGCTCGACACCGTCTACGTGCCTATCGGCCTCGGCTCCTCCATCTGCGGCGTCTCCGCGGCGCGCAATGCGCTGGGGCTCAAGACAAAGATTCTAGGGGTGGTTGCCGCTCAGTCCCCTTCTTATGCGCTCAGCTTCAGCCAGCGCGCCATCGTCGAGGCGCCGTCCTTGACCGCCATCGCCGACGGCCTGGCCTGCCGAACGCCCAACCCGCAGGCCATGGAGGTGATCTGGGAGAATGTCGCGCGCATCGTCCAGGTCTCCGACCAGGAGATTGCCGCCGCCATGCGCGCCTACTACCAGGACACTCACAACCTGGCCGAGGGAGCTGGAGCCGCCGCACTGGCAGGGGCCCTGCAGGAATGCCGGCTCAAGAGCGGCGGGCGCATCGGCGTTGTCCTGACCGGCGGCAATGTCGACCGGGAAGCCTACCAGGCCGTCCTGGGCGCGGAGCTTTGACCGGCGGAGAAATGTGGCGCCAGACAGGAATCGCAACGTTGCCAGCCCAGAGCGGCCCGGACCCCTGCCTCGTCTCAAGTTTGCGGGAGCTCTCCCGGCACGAGGCCGCGCCAGATTTGTCCGCCGGGTTCTTGACTCCGGGTTGCGCCGCGGTAGACCATCGGTTGGAGGTCAGTTTCCGGCAATCCTCCCATGCGCTGGCCGCCCCCGGCGACAGTTCTTCAGGCATTTACACGCAAGTTAAGGATGAATCCGATGCGACCGAAGCGTTCCCTCCCCTTGCTTCCAGCCCTTATTTTGACTGGCACGTTGCTTTCATCCTCGACGGCGGGCTCCCAGGTAGTCGCCCCCTCGGTTCGGATCGCGCACCCAGTCGATGACAGCAGCCTGGTCACTCTGAAAGGCAATACGCACCCCGCTGCCAATGCCCGCAACGACCGCGGCCGGGTCAGCCCGGACCTGCCCATGACCGATCTGATCATGGTGCTGAGCCGCGGCCCGGAGCAGCAGGCGGCCTTCGACAAGTTTGTCGCCGCCCAGTACGACCCCAAATCGCCCCGCTTCCATCGTTGGCTCTCGCCGGAAGAAGTGGGCGCTGACTTCGGTCCTTCTCCGGCCGACATTGCCACTATCTCTAACTGGCTCACCCGCCACGGCTTCTCCATCGCCGAAGTAGCCCCGAATCGGATGTCGATCCGCTTCGGCGGCGCCGCTGCCCAGGTCGAGAGCGCCTTTCACACCGAGATCCACAACCTCGAAGTCAAGGGCGTTGCCCACATCGGCAACATGACCGACCCCCAGATTCCCTCGGCCCTGGCGCCGGTGGTCGTGGGCGTCAAATCGCTGCACGACTTTTTTCCCCGTCCGCAACACCGGCTGGGCAGCCCCGTCACCCGCGACCCGGCGACAGGCAAGTGGCGGCGCGTCGTCGCCGATCCGGCCGATCCCGCGGAAACTGTCGGAGCCCGGCCCGCGGCTCCACGCCCCCAGTTCAACACGGTGGACGCGAACAGCAACCTGCTCGAAGATGTTTCCCCTTATGACTTTGCCACCATCTACAACGTGCTTCCTCTGTGGCAGGCGAACACGCCGATCGATGGATCCGGCCAGACCATCGCCATCGCCGGAACCAGCAACATCTGCCTGGCCCAGACCGACGCCAATTGCTCCGACGGCAAAGGCGGATACAACAACGACGTGGCCGCCTTTCGCAGCTCCTTTGGCCTGCCTGCCTACAAAGCGTCCAACCAGCCAACCGCCGTCTCCGGCAACAGCCACGCACTCGCCGTCTGCACCGACACCAGCTCTTCTGCCATCTGCGGCATCAACGACTTGGTCGAGAATTCGCTTGACGTCGAGTGGGCAGGAGCCGTCGCCCCAGGCGCCAAGATCGTCCTGGTGGCTTCCTATCCGGACGGCTCGAAAACGGACGATCCCCTTTACGATTCAGAAAGCTACATCGTCAACCATAAGACGGCCAGCATCATGAACTCCAGCTACGGCGAATGCGAACTTGGCATCGGCACCGCCGGCAACGTCGAGTACTACAACCTCTGGCAGACCGCCTATGCCGAAGGCATCGCCGTCTTTGTGGCCTCCGGAGACGCCGGCTCTGCAATGTGCGATCAAGGCGGAGACGCCATCGGCAATCCCTATTCGGCGCAATATGGCCTTTCGGTCAACGGCCTGGCCTCAACGCCCTTCAACACTGCCGTCGGTGGCACCGATTTCAACTGGTGCTCCCTCACCTCCACATGCACCCCTGCGCCCTATTGGAACGCTACCAACAATCTCGCAAACGGCTCCAGCGCCATCGGTTACATCCCCGAGGTTCCCTGGAATGACACCTGCGCCAACCCGCTCGCGGTCGGATTCCTGGAGAGTTGGGCCACCAGTTCGGCTGCGGGCAACGTCGGCGGCGTAACCGACACCGAAAGCGGCTGCAATTTCATATACAACTACTATCCGACGGTTGACGCCAATGCCGGCGTAAGCCTGGAATATATCGTCGATACCTATGGCGGCGGCGGCGGGGCCAGCGGCTGCGTTGTCAACGACGGCGCCAACGTTTCAAGTTGCTCCACCACCACCACCTCCACCGGCGCAGGCAACGGCTCCATTCCTCTGTTCAACGACGGATGGCCAAAACCCGGCTGGCAGTCGGGCGTCTCCGGCATTCCCACGGACGGCGTGCGCGATCTTCCCGATGTCTCCTTCTTCGCCTCTGACGGCTTTCTCTCCTCGAGCGCTTACCTGATCTGCGTCTCCGCTCGCGCCGCCTGCACCTACAGCGCGACCAGCGAGCCCGGTGGGCTCGAGGTCGGCGGCACTTCGGTCGCCTCTCCGGCCATGGCCGGCGTGATGGCGCTGATCAATCAGAGAGCCGGCTTGCCCCAGGGCAACCCCAATGCTGAGCTCTACAACCTGGCCTCGCAGCAGACCTATGCGAATTGCAGTGCCGAGATAGGTTCCACCACCAACGGATGCCTTTTCAACGACATCGACCAAGGAACCATCGCCGTGCCCTGCGATTACGGCGGCGATGAGGGCGGTCAACCCGGAAGCGGTATCGTCTCGCCCAACTGCGCGGTCAACAACAGCAACGACCTGATCGGCATCCTCTCCGGCTACGACGCCGTGGCCGGATACGACCTGGCTACTGGCCTTGGCTCTTTGAATGTAGCCAACCTGGTGAACGCCTGGCCGGTGAGCGCGGGCGCCGGTACGGCAACGGTGACGGTTTCGCCGGACTCGTTGACCCTGAGCTCCAGCAGTGCGCTCAGCGTGCCGGTCACCGTGGCTGCGGCAACCCAGGGTGGCGCAACCCCTACAGGAACCGTCATGCTGTCCGGCGGGGGCTACTCCTCGGCAGTCGAGACACTGATCGCAGGGACATTCTCCTTTGATCTTCCTGCCAATAGCCTGACCCCCGGAAGTGACACACTCACAGTCACTTACAGCGGCGATGCAACCTACGGCTCCACCACCGGCACGGCCACCGTTGCCGTAGCTGCACCCCTCGCCACGCCGACCGTGACGGTCCATCCCAGTGTGACTATTCTCAGCTCGAACGCAGCGCTCAGCGTTCAGGCCACCGTGGAGGATCCGGCAGGCGGCAGCGCAACTCCAACCGGGACAGTGACTCTGTCGGGCGGCGGTTACACCTCGCCAGTTGAAACGCTTGCCGGAGGGACTTACTCCTTTACCGTTCCCGCCAACAGCCTGACCGCAGGCAGCTACGCCCTCAATGTCTCCTACAGCGGAGACACCAACTACACCCCAGCCAGCGGCTCCTCCGCCAGCATCACGGTATCGGCGGCATTGGCGACGGCCACCGTGACCGTAACCCCGGCAGCGACCACCCTGAGTGTCGCCAACACTCTGAATGTCGCGGCCAAAGTGGCTTCGGCTTCCGGAAGCGGCCCAACGCCTGGCGGGACCGTCACGCTCTCGGGCGGCGGCTACACCTCCACTGCCCAGACGCTTGTGGCCGGAACAGTCACCTTCACCATTCCGGCCAACAGCCTGAGCGTAGGAAGCGACACGCTCACAGTCACTTACAGCGGCGACTCGAACTATGCCACCAACACCGGCACGGCCAGCGTCACGGTCTCGTCTGCCGGATCGGGAACCTTTACGCTGTCGGCCAGCACCACGACTGCCGTCGCCCCCGGAACCTCGGCCACATCGACCATTACAGCCACCGCCGCCAATGGCTACACCGGAACCGCGACGCTCAGTTGCGCGCTCACCTCATCCAGCCCGTCCTCGGTAACCGATCCTCCCACCTGTTCCCTCTCGCCTACCACAGTAGACTTTTCCACCAATTCCACCGGGAATGTCACCGCTACGGTAGCCTCCACCGCTGCCACCACCGGCCAGTTTGTGCCCCATGACGGACGCGGCAAAGGCTGGTTGGGCGGCGGCGCGGTGCTGGCCTTGCTGGTCTTCCTGGGGATTCCGGCACGGCGGCGCAGTTGGCAGGCAATGCTGGGAGCGATTCTCCTCATTGCCGCCCTGGGTAGTCTGTCCGGCTGCGGCGACTTTTGGCAGGCCCCCGGGGGAAACAGCGGCTCCGGAACCACCGCCGGCACCTACACCTTCACCGTTACCGGCACCGGGACCCCCGCCGTCACCGCCGTCACCACCACCTTCGCCGTTACCGTCAACTAGGTTAGCCGATTGCACGCAGCGCTTGGACGCCGGGGCAGCGTCTGGCGTGCGCACGATAAACTGACCCTATGGAACAGCCCCTTCCACCACGTCCGGACGCTAAACTGCACGGTTCCAACCGCTGCTTCGGCTGCGGCCAAGCCAACCCGACCGGTCTGCATCTCCAATTCCTGCTCGCCGAGGACCTTTCGGTAATTGGCCAGCCGGTGGTTTCGAGTGCCTTCGAGGGTCATCCCGGTTATCTGCACGGCGGCATCATCGCCACGTTGCTGGACGAGAGCATGAGCAAGGCTGTCCGGGCCCGCGGGTTCACCACCATGACGCGGCACATGGAGGTCGACTATCTGCGGCCGGTTCCCTCCGAGGCGCCGTTGCGTTTGGAAGGCCGCGTCACCCGCAACGAGGGCCGCAGGCATTGGACCGAGGCCAAGATTCTCGACGGCGAAGGGCGGCTCCTGGCCCAGGGCAAGGGCTTGTTCATCGAGGTGCGGCCCCGGTAGCAGGCTGTCGCCTGCCGTCAGAGCCGGGGTAGTTCCACCCGTTCAACCAGCGGACGGCGGTGTTTTCAAGCGTTCGCAGGAGTGCCCCGCCAGCCCAAAGCCGGCTTCAGAACGCCCGCAACCGACAAACTCCTATCTAGTGCGCCTGGCATTGCTTACCACCGCGCCAGCATGGAGAAGGGTACAGCTGCCAGACTGATCGCACCGGTAGTGGAGATCGGATGGATACTCGAGCCACGACACCGAAGTCGTGTCGCTGGCGGACCTATCCAGCGTAAAGCTTTCCCCCTCATAGGTTTCAATCGTCGCTGCGGGGCTGTCATAGCTGGACACGGTCATGCTTCCTTCCACCGTGAAGACGAAGTTCTCGGGGACGTCGGCAGCTGCCTGCTCGGCCCTAACCGTCGGCTTCAGCGGCAGGTGAAGCCGGTGCCTCAAGTGACCATGCCGCCTGCCCAGAGCTCTCCGCCGCACAGCCCTGTGCTCGTGGACCAGTGTGCCGGTGAGAGCCACGGTCGTTGCAACTCCGGCTGGCTTTTCAGCCGAGGAGAGCCGCGGCAGTGCAGCCGCCGCTAGCTGTGGTAAGGAGGCTGCGGCAACCTGCGGCAACCCTGAGGTTCCGTCGCTGCCCTTCGGCGCGGCAACCTGGGCGGTGGTGGGCTGAGCCGGTCCGGACACAGGGGCGCTCACCTGAGCCGTTTGCCTCGATGGGTTGGGGTTCGTTCTGCCCCACGGCCCGCTCGCCAGCATGGTGCCGGCGACAATGCCAAGGGCGATGCCGATGCAGGCATAAACGGAAGTCTTCAGTTCTGCGCCCCTGGCGTGCCCGGCCCCAGTTAGCGGCCTGTATCCCTGTGTGGTCTGTTCACTGAGGGTTCTATGGTATGTCTCCGTTGTCATGGGGCCTCGTTCTCTTTTTGGAATTCCGGATCTCCGGCATGCGCAGTCAAGAACATTGAACTATGCTTTTGCGTCGGGCACAATGCAACAAAATGGTCATTACCTCCCGCAGGTACCAGACCTGCACGAAGCCCGGCTGAGGGCCGATTTTGGAAGTCTTCCACCTGTTTTCCCCCGCAACGACTCATGTCGGTGGCTATTCCGTCGCAGGGGCCTTCGGTCGTCCATGGCAAGCCAATACTTAAAGTAATTTGGCGCATTATAATGATAACTCGATGATAAATAACAGACAATTTCCGTTAGCCAAGCCACGCTGAGCCTTCCAGCGACAGTTCCCTGTGCGGTTGGTGTGGGGCGGCCGGAGCCGCCCCCACCCTTTCTAATGAATCATGTTGATCGTTTCCTGGGTTACCGAGTCGAAGGTGGTCACTGCCTTGGAATTGGCTTCAAAAGCGCGCTGAGCGATAATCAAGTCGGAGAACTCCTGTGAAATGTTCACGTTCGAGGCCTCCAGCGAGCTTCCGTTAATCGTTCCCCGCCCACCCAGGCCGGCAATCCCCACCGCGGCGTTGCCGGAGGCGGTGGTGGTCTGGTATTCGGTGGACCCCTGGTCCAGCAAACCTTGCTCATTGTTCACCGTGGCTACCGCCAACTGTCCCACCGTCTGCGTCTGGCCATTTGAGTAGGTGGCCGCAACCACGCCGCTGGAATTGATCGCAAAGCTCTGATATTGACCGCTCGGGAAGCCGTTCTGGTTGGTGGACGATGTGGTGGATGCAGCCGCGACCTGGCTGACAGTCCCGGAGCCGTTGGCGCCAAACAGGTCGAAGGTCAGGTTCATCGTTGCGGACCCGTCGGAAAGGCCGGCAAAGCTGATTCCGGGTACATTAGTTGCTGGAATCACCAGGTTGCCGCTGGAATCGAAGGTCAGAACGCCGTTCGCGGCGGCCGACGCCACCGGATCCTGAATCACGCTGCCGGTCGTCGAGATCCCGGTTCCGACGATGCTCAACTGCCCGCCGGCAGTCGAGGTCACCGTGGTTCCGACGATCCCCGCCGTGGTTACGGCCGCCTGCAGGGCCGTCGCATAGGCGGCCACCGTTTCTCCAGGGACGACCGCCGGCGCAGCGATGGTCGCCGTTCCGGCGACGGTCGGGCCGGTAATGGTCAGATTCGTCGCCGGATTCACCGAGGCCAGCACGGCGCCGCTGGCTCCGAAGCTATAGTCGATCGTGGTCACGCCCAGCGCGGTGGCCGAGTTGGCCTGCAGCGTGTCCGGCAGCGAGACGCTGTAGTTCCACGTGTTATTGCCCTGGTTGGTATAGGTTACGGTGGCCTCGTAGGACTTGCCCAGCGAATCGAAGACCTGCACCTGGCCGGAGGTAATGGATCCGGCCGCAGCCTCCGAATCCAGGTTCTGGGTCATGCCGAAGGTGGTGGTCGCCGCCGGCTGCATCACCTGCCCTACGGGAAGGTTGATGTCCACTAGCCCGCCGTTGGTGTTTACCGCCCCGTTTACAGCCGGATAGCCCATCACCGCCAGGCCGTCGGCAGACTCGAGCGTTCCGTTCGCGCTCAATTGAAAGGTCCCGTTCTGGGTGTACAACTGGCTGCCCGCACCGCTGTCCAGCACAAAGAACCCCGCCCCGTTGATGGCCGCATCGGTGGAAACGTCGGTCGAAGAGATGGAGCCGGCAGAGAAATCCGTGCTGTTGGACGATACCCGCACGCCCGTGCCCCCCTGAATCTCGTCGCCCGACCCATTGGAGCCAAGCTGCTGATAAAAAAGGTCGAAGAAGTTCGTCGTCTGCGCCTTGTAGCCCGTCGTGTTCATGTTGGCCAGGTTGTTGGCAATGGTGTTCAGCGCCGTGGAATCGGCATCGAGACCGCTGAGTGGAATGTAAAAACTCGGCATCGGGTATCTCCTCTTGAAGATGAACGCGGCCCTCCGGGCCAACGGTGGGAAAAACAGACTTATTGCGCTCCGGATAGCTTGCCCCGGTTTGCCGGGGTGCGCGATTGCCCGTCCAAGGCATGGGCTACTCTGTGGGCTGCCACATTGGCCTCGGGAACACTCAGGTTGCCGGGGGCATGTTTGGCGCCAACCGACTGGGCAAACTGGGCGATGGCCGCGGCGGTGTTTGAACCTGCCTTTGGAGTAGCTCCCGTCCGGTTGGCCGCATTTGCGGGCGTGGAATGGCCCGCCGGCCCGGCGCCGGCCCGGCTTGAAGGGGAGGCCGCAGCCGGAGTAATGCCGGGTTGGGCCGCAACAGCCTGGCCGGAGCTGGAACTGCCGCTCGCCTTGCCGGTTGGCATGCCCAGCGCCGTCGAAAGGTTCTGGTTGATCGAGATCAGTTGCTCCAGGCTGTTCACCTGCACCAACTGGTTGATGTACTCGTTGGGATCCGTGTTTGCCGTCGGGTCCTGGTTCCGCATCTCTGTCACCAGCAAAGTGAGAAAGTCATTGGCCGAGATGCCGGCCGAAGAGCTTCCAGTACTTGCCGGGCTGCTGTTGGCGCTGGCAGCGGCCGGCGCGGCTGCCATGGGGCCCGCACCCGTTCCAGTCATCGCACTTCCCGCTGTAAGCGATTGATTCAAAAGTCCTGCCATTGCTGCCATGGTCTCTCCTGCCCTCCTTCTACGCGAAGTCCTCGGTTCCCAAGGCTGGTATTCGCGCCCCTAAGCCTTCCCGGTACTACACGTGCCTTCAGGCCATCAACGAGATGTGATTGCCCACGCTCCCGTCCATGAAGGCTCCTCGATCCCCGCCCATCGCCGCGGCGGAACTCTCTGCTGCAACCGGCCCATCGATCCCCATCCCGCCTTGCGAAGATCCCGGCTGCGCATCGGCGAAGGTCCCCTGCCCTGAACCCTGGCCCGCCCCCTGCTGCATGTTCTGCTGCGTCTGCTGGTTCCCGCCCTCATTGCCTTGGAATCCCCCATCCCTCCCGCCCGGCGTGGCCAGCCCCAGCGACTCTACCGGCGTGTGCTGCGCTGCCAGGTAGGTGTGCAACCCGTCCATTTGCCTGCCCAGCTCCTGTGCCGCTTCGGCCGAACCCGGCACCAGCGACGCATGGACCCCGCCTCCGCTCATCTCCGCCCGCACCCCCACCCAGCCCAGAGCGGGGTCCTGGAAACCTGCCTCGGCCTGCCGCGCCCCAGCATGGGTCCAGGCGGGCGCACCAGGCGCGGAGCCTGAATCGAGCGCCGCGAACGTCTCCCGCAGCGGCACGCTGGAGGCCGTTTCGCGGGCCTCATCCGATGAGCCGGTGGGCAGCCGCGCGGTGCCCGGATCGCGCAACAGCCCGGATGTATCCCCTTGAACACCAGCCGCTTGCGCCGCTGCCGACACGAGACGGTGTTCGCTCTTGTTGTCCGTGGCCGCGCCGTGAGCGGTTCGCTGTGCCCCTTGCAGGGAAACCGCGCCGGCGCTGCTCCGCGCTGGGTGCTCCAATCCCAGCTCATTCCCGCCCACCTTTATTTCCGGGACAAGCCTGGACGGCCCAACCGCCCCATGGCCCGCAACCGGCAGAGGGGCTGGCGATGCGGTGCCCACGTCGGGGAAGACTCGGGCGGTCCTTTGGCCAGCCGAAAGCTCAGAGCTCGCGCCGGGGCCAGGTGCCCCTGCCTGCGCCCCCTCCGTTAATGAGGCTGTCATTCTGTCGGCCGCCGGTCTGGCTCCAGCCTGTCGCTGCTCTAACTCATTCCTTGCCCCCACCTGCGGGCCGATGGCTTCTCTTGCATCGGGGACACCTCCCATGCCTTCGGGGGTCTCTGGTCCGGGGAAAGGAGTTGTCCCCAGGGCAGGCGCCGGTCCTGATGGTTGCGTTCCGCGGCCTTCCAGGTTGGCAGGCTCAGCAGATGCCGCAGCTTCTGTCGAAGATTCTGGCCCTGAGGCCGCGCTCGCGGTTCCGGAGCCTGGAGCGGTGCGAGTCGGGAGAGAGGAATCGCTTGCTCGAACGCCGGCACCGGTGGTGGCCGACCGGATGGGCACAGGCGAGGAGTCTCCGGCTTGCGCGGCCTGGGCCGCGACGACGGCAAATCTGGATGCCGGGCTCCCGTCCATCGCAACCGGCGTCGCCGACTGAGAGGCCAGAACTGCTGCTGCGACAATCCCCGGCGGAGGAGTCGAAATTGCCTCGAAGGGCGAACCTGCCCTCGGCGGCGGTTGCTCGTCCGTGCTCTTGGTCTTGTGCGCCGGGTTTGCGGCTTCGGCCGACGAGCTGGCTTCCCCGCTTGGGGTCGTCGCCGCCGTTGGCAGGACCGGAGTATCGGCCTGCACTGGAGCGCCCGTCCGCCCGGCCAGGAACGGAGCCCTCGAGTTGCCGGCCGTTAGCGCCGGAAGGACAGCAGAATGAACCGTTTGCGTACTCGCCCGCTCGATTTGAGCCGCCAAGCTACTGATAAGGGGCCCAGTTGGTGAGGCCCAGTTCCCTGCCGCCTCCCCGCCGGACGCTTCCGCCGCATCAGGCCCGCCCTCCCTGGATTCTGGGGAAAGGCCCTCGATTGCGCCGCCCAAAGAGGCCAGTTGAGCCCGCCAGTTAGAGCGGAAGCTCGCGGCGCCTGACCCCGCGGCGGATGCAGGGAGCGAAGAAGGCAGCCTCGCTGATCCCGAAACCAAACCGGCCAACGGAGTACCGACAGACGTTCTGGCTTGAAGCAAACCCAGACCACTTCCGGACCCTGGGCCCGGACCTGCCCCCGCACCTCTACCCGTTCCCATCTCGATTGCCGGGGCAACAGTCATGCGCTGGATGGATGCAGATGCCGTGCCAAGATGTCGGGAGTCGCGTTAGAGCCTTGTCAGGAAAGGGAAGGAGGATTCCAATTCAGGATCGAAATCCGGTGTTCGTGTGGATTTTCTCTCAAGTTTCCCCGGCTTCGGCCGAATCGTTGGCCTCCCCGGCCCGATCCACGGCGCCTGGGGAATTAGCCGGCGCCGCAGTTCCGGCTTGCTCGCCGGCCCGATGCTTGCGGTTGCGGAACCAGTCGTCGAGGGCCTGCTGGCTGCGCCTGTCCTCATCCAGGCCGTCTCGCGCCTCGGCCTCCTGGATGAGGGTTTCGGCCTGGCGGCGCTCCACCCTGCTGGCCAGGTACTGCTCCCTGAGAAGAGCCACACCCTGCTCGGTGTCCGCAATCCGCGGCTCCAGCAGCCCGGCCAGCCGATGGGCCGCGCGCGTCTCCTCCAGGCCGGCCAGCCGGTCCGTCAACTCTGCTGTCCGGACGCTCTCTGTCACCAGCCGCCGGCCGCCTCTGTCCCGGTCGGCCGTGGCGGCCAGCGCCTGTTCCAGTCTGCTGAGTTCCACCAGCCCCGACTCCAGGGCCAGGCGCGCCTGCTCTTCTTCCAGATCCCGGATCCTGAGCAGCCGGCGCATGGCGCGCGAGACAGCCATGACCTATAGTTCCGCGGCCAGGGCCGCCAGGCGGCGCACGCAATCGTCAAAGCGCACCTGCTCGTAGACCTCCTGGGTGACGAAGGCCCGCAGGGCTGCCCGCGCGCGCAAGGCGCGATCCAGATCCGGGTCCGAGCCGGCCTTGTAAGCGCCGATCCGGACCAGGTCCTCGGAGCGGGCGTAGACGGCCATCAGCTTGCGCAGCAGTGCCGCCTGCTCGCGGTGCTCGGGCTGGGTGACCGCCGGCATCAGGCGGCTGATGGAGTCCAGCACCTCGATGGGCGGATACCAGCCCTCGGCCGCCAAAGCCCGTGACAGCACCACATGGCCGTCCAGAAGCGAGCGCACCGCGTCCACCAGCGGGTCCTGCTGATCGTCCCCCTCCATCAGGACCGTATAGAACGCCGTGATCGAGCCGGTGCGGAACTGCCCCGTCCGCTCCACCAGGCGCGCCAGCCGGGTGAAGACCGAGGGCGTATATCCCTTCGACGTGGGCGGCTCTCCCGCCGCCAGGCCGATCTCCCGGGCGGCCATGGCGAAGCGGGTCAGCGAATCGAGCACCAGCAGCACGTTCTTGCCCTGCCCGGCAAAGTGCTCGGCCACCGTGGTCGCGGCCAGCCCCGCCCGCATCCGCATCAACGGCGACTGGTCGGAAGTTGAAACCACCACCACCGACCTCTTGCGGCCCTCCTCGCCCAGGGAATCCTCCAAGAACTCACCCACCTCGCGGCCGCGTTCGCCCACCAGGCCGACCACCGTCACGTCCGCCTCGGTGTTGCGGGTCATCATGCCGATCAGCGTGCTCTTGCCCACGCCCGATCCGCCGAAGATGCCCACCCGCTGGCCCCGGCCCACGGTCAGCAGGGCGTCGAGCACGCGGATGCCGGTGCCGAGCGGGGTGCGGATCGATACCCGGTCCAGCGGCGAGCGCACCACCCCGTCCAGGGGCAGCGCCTGGGCGGCGGCCAGAGGCCGGCCCTGGTCGATGGGCTTGCCCAGCGCGTTCAGCACCCTGCCCATCAGCCCTGGACCAGCCTCGATCTCCGGATGCACGCCCAGGGCCGAGACCTGGTCGCCGTAGCGAATCCCTTCCGTGGTCTCGACCGGCATCGACAATACATTGGAGCCTTTGAATCCGATCACCTCGGCCAGGTGTGGCCGCCCGAACTGGTCCTGTATCTCGCAGCACTCGCCCACCGAGGCCAGGGGGCCGAGGGACTCGATCGTCTGCCCCACCGACTCCAGCACCTGCCCCCGCCAGCGCCAGGGCTGGCCGCGCTTCAGCTGGCCAAAGTAGCGGCCCAGAAGCGGTCTTGACGGCGCGGCGAGAAGGGGCGTCAAGAGGCTGCCTCCCGGCCGGCGCCGGCGGCCTCGCTTACTCGATCGGCGGGCGCGGGCCGCTGTGCGCCGGCGCGGTCAAAGAAGCCGCGTTCAATCTCGCCCAGCTGCGAGCGTATCCCCAAATCCACCGTGCCCAGCTCCGTCTCCACCACGCAGTCGCCCAGCCGCATACCTTCCCCGGCCAGGACCGTGGGCCGGAGCGCCAGGTTGGGCGCGAGAGCCATGGCCTCGGCCCACAGATCGAGCTCGCCCGGAGGCACACGCAGCCTTACCTGGGTCGAGCCGGAGAGCTGCCCCAGCGCCACCCGCACCGCCCCGGTCAGAAGCAGCGGGTCCATCTGCGCCTCGCGGCGCAGGATGCGCGCCGAGACGGCCAGCGCCAGCTCCACTACCTCGTGCTCCACCGAGCGTAGAAACCGGTCGCGCTCCTGGGCAAAGCTCTCCACCATCTCGGCGGCCTGGCGGGTGCGTTGCTGGGCCGCCTCGGCCTGGGCCCCGGCCTGCGCCTCACGCTCGGCTTGGCGGCCCTCCTGGCGGCCCTTTTCCCGTCCCCCTTCGAACGCCCTGCGCGTCTCCTCGGCCAGCCGCTTGTCGAACTCGACGCGCCGAGCCCCCTCCTGGGCCGTCTGGCCGCGCGACTGGTCGGCGTTGTCCGGCTCGCCCCAGCCCTGCCACATCGTCGAAGCGGGCGCATCGGGCCCAGCCGGGTACTGAAATACCTCGATCTGTCTGGATGCGCCGCTTTTGGTTGCCGATCCTGTCGGTTGCAAGAGTTTCTCCAATCAGATGACAGATGACAGGTTACAGATGACAGTTCAAGACCGATGGTGAACAGTGTGCAATGGACTGGCCGCACAGCATGGAAAGCCGCAAGTACTGCTCTGAAGCTGTCATCTGTCATCTGTAACCTGTCATCTGCCCCACCTTCAAGCCAGCATCTCGTCGCCCGTCTCCAGCTTCAGCACCACCTTGCCCTCGGTCTCCAGGCGGCGGGCCAGGTTGAGAATCTCCTGCTGCGCCTGGGCCACCTCGCGCGAGCGCACCGGGCCCAGCACTTCCATATCCTCCTTCAACATCTCCACGGCCCTGGAGCTCATCGACTTGAAGATCTGGGCGCGTAACTCGTCTTTGGCTCCGCGCAGCGCCAGGGCCAGCTGCCGTTTGTCCACCCCGGAGACGATCTCGCGAATCGTGCCCGGCGGCACTGTAACCAGATCTTCAAAGGTGAACATCAGGTTGCGAATGCCGAGGGCCAGCTCCGGCTGGCCGTCCTCGATGTTCTCCAGAATCTTTTTCGATTCTTCGGCGTTCAGCCGGTTGAGCAGATCGGCAACCGCCTTGAAACCGGAGTAGCTCTTGCGCGCCGTGTCCCCCACACTCTCCAGGCGCCGGTGCAGAATATGGGCCACCTTCTGCGCCATCTCCGGGGAGAACTGCCGCATCTCGGCCAGACGCTGGATGGAGACCACCTTGTGCTCTTCGCTGAGGCTCTCCAGCACCAGAGAGGCCCGGCGCGGGTCCAGATGGGCCAGCACCAGGGCGATGGTCTGCGGATGCTCCGAATCCAGCAACTTGCCAAGCTGCTGCGGGTCGGTGCGCTGCAGCTTGGCCAGGTTGCCCTGCGCCGCTTCCTGCGAGCGCCTGACCAGCATCAACAGGTCGTCGGCGCGCTGCTTGCCGAAGGTCTCCACCAGCAGCCGGCTGGCATAGTCCAGGCCCCCGTGCAGCACGAAGCCCTGGGTCTCCAAAAGCTCCCAGAACTCCTCGATCACCTCGGCCGACAGCTCCGGCGAGACGCCGCGCAGATCGGCCAGCTCCTCGGTCAGCCGCTGCACATCCGCTTCCGGCAGGGCGCGCAGAATCTCTCTGGCCAGTTCCTCGCCCACCGCCACCAGTAGAATGGCGGCCTTGCGCAAACCGGTGAGCTGGGCCGCCTGGCGGCGCCGTTGCTCGTTGTTCTGTCCCTCAGCCAATCCCGTGTCCTTTCCTGGGTCGCGATCGAGCCTTTTCGGTCCTTGTCTAATCGGAGTGAATCCAGCTCTGCAGCAGGCGGGAGCTCTGCGAGGGTTCGCGCTTCAGATGCCCGCTGACCTGCTCCAGAATCTCCTGGGCGCGCGCCCGGTCCGGGTCCAGATCGGCCGGCTCGGGCGGCTTGAGCGCCTGACGCGTGGCCGCACCCTCTGTCGCGGCCCCCGGGGCGAGTTCTCTGGCGCCGCTCTTGGCGGCGAGCGCGGGCCCCGACCTGGCCCGGCGCAGGGCCGGGCGCACACCCAGGGCCAGCACGATCAGAAGGCCGATCAGAAGTGCGGCGTACTTGACCAGCACCGGCGAGTTCTCCGCCGTGACCAGCATCTGGCCGGGCAGCGAGGCCGGCGGCAGAGTGCGATTGTCCTCGAAGGCCAGATCCTGCACCGTGACCATATCCCCGCGCGCGGCGTCGAAGCCCACCGCCGCCTGGGCCAGTGCGGTCAGGTTGCCTAGCTCCTGGGCCGAGCGCGGCTGCCATGTCGCCGCCTTGGCCCGCGTGGCTATTTGCGTCAGCCGGTCGTTCACAACGATTGCAGCCGTGAGCCTGCGAACCCGCCCCGGATTCTCGACCACATGCCGGGTGGTCTTCGAGGCTCCGTAGGTCCCGGATTCGGTCTTGGCTGTCTGCGGCGGCGTGGTCTGTTGCGGGTAAACAGGAAGTCCGCCGGCGGCGGACGAGTTGGGCGCATTCGAGGCCGTGCCCGGAATCCCGGCGGCCACCGGCTGGGGCCCCGCGGTCTGCTCGGTGCGCTGCATGGAGAGCGTTACCGTCTGGTCCGGATCGTAGGTTTCCTGGGTCTCCTCGGTGGCCGCCGGATCGTAGTCCAGAGTGACCGAGGCGCGCACATTGTTGGCGCCCGTCACCGGCTCGAGGGTCGAGACCAGCTTTTCTTCCAGAGCCTGTTCGGCGGTCAGCCGCAGGGCCTCGGCGGTCTTCGGCCCCAGCGGCTGATGGCCGGCCGCATCCACCAGCACCACCCGATCGGGAGTCAGCCCGTCGACGGCCGAGGAGACCAGGTTGCGGATCGCCTCCGGCTCCCCTTCGGCCAAGGTGCGGCGGCGCAGCTTGAGCACCACCGAAGCCTTGGCCGGCCGCTCCTGCTCGCGAAACAGCGAGTCGTGCGGCAGCACCAGGTGAACCCGCGCCGACTCGACATCGCTCAGGGTGCCGACGGTGTGCTCGAGTTCGCCTTCCAAAGCCCGCTGATAATTGACCTGCTCGTCGAACTCCGAGCCCACCCAGTTGGGCTTGTCGAAGATCTCAAACCCCAGCCGCCCGCTCTTGACCCCGCCCTTGGCCGCGGTCGCCAGGCGCGCCTTGTCCAGTTGATCGGCCGGAACCTGAATGGCGGTGCCGTTTGAGGCCGTCTGGGAAGGGATCTGGGCCTGGGAGAGAGCCAGTTCGGCCTGGCGCAGATCTTCCGCGTCCAGATCGGCATAGAGGGTCCGCCAGTCGGTGCGCAGCCCGTACCACAGCAGGCCTCCGATCATAGCCGCCAGCAGCGCTGCGGCAACCAGGGTCCAGCGGCGCTCGGCGGACTCCATGGCGGCCCAGCGAACCCGCGCCCGGCCAGCCAGTCCGGCCAGCCGGTCCGTCCACTGCGGCTGCCCCGCCGCGGCGGGCGCACTCCTTTCCAACATTGTTCCGGTGGCCATGGTCTCCGTACCCCGCGCCCTCAGTTTTCAGCGATCGGTCGCTCGCCTCATCGTTCCTTACTGACCACTGACAACTGACCACTGACAACTGATCTGCCAGCCCGTTCCGTTAAAACTGCATGCCCATCACCGACTGATAAGCCTGAACTGCCTTGTTGCGTACCGCCAGCGCTAGTTCGAAGGCCATGCTGGCCTTCTGGGTGGCGATCATGGCCTCATGCACATCGACGCCCGTGCCGGTCATCAGCCCGGTGACGGCCGTATGCGCCTGGTCCTCCAACTGGTTCACCTGGCCCACTGCGTCAGTCAGCAGATCGGAGAACGGCGCCGGCTGGTCAGCCCCGCCGGCCGGCGCAGGAATCAGCGGGCCGGGCCCGGCGCCGGCCCGGTTCGATGCCAGGTTGGACAATCCGGAAACTGCGGAGGTAACTGCGTTCATCACCGGCTGCATGGTCTGCTCGGCTCCTTCTCACCCTCCGCAACGGGTTACGAGCGGCCCAGAGGGGTACCAGAGAGCGCCTCCATCCCGCACCGCCAGCGACGGCGATCAGGACTTGGCAATCTCCAGCGCCGACGCGATCATGCCCTTCTCGGCCTGCACGGCGGCGCTGTTCAGACCATATGCACGTGTCGCCCCCATCAGGTCCACCATCTCTGTGAGGGGATTAATGTCCGGATACGAGACATAGCCGTCCGGCCCCGCGTCGGGATGACCGGGGTCGTAGCGCTTCAGCGGCGGCGCGGGGTCCTCGACCACCTGGGCGATGTGCACGCCCGGCGCCACCGCGCCCGATCCGGGCAACGCCAGAGTGGGCAGGGCCGCCGCGGCCAGCGGGCTGGCTGTCAGGCCGCCCGAAGCCGTGTTCATGGCGGTCAGAAACCCCGTCTGGGGCTGATTGGCGGCAAAGACTACATGCTGACGGTGGTAGGGCCCGCCCGAGGCGGTGCGCGTGGTTTCGGCGTTGGCCATGTTGGCCGCCACCACCTCGGCCCGCATCCGCTCGGCCTGCATGGCCCCCCCGGAAGTATCCATGGCTCCAAACAGGTTCATCGCCTGGCTCCTTTCCCAGCAGCTCTCCGCTACTTATCCGCGTGGATCGCGTCCATCACCATCTGGTTCTGTTCTCTGAGAACCGCCACCCCGGTCTTGAACTTCAGTTGCGCCTCGGCCAGAGCCAGGCTCTCGTGGTCCATCGAGACATTGTTGCCGTCCGGCCGGGCAATCAGCCCGTCGACCTCGCGCGTGCGCACCGGTTGCGCCGGCGCGCCCTGGTCCACGCCGGCCAGAGCCCCGCGCATCTCGGACTCGAAGTCCATCCCCATGGTCCGGTAGCCGGGCGTATCGATATTGGCCATGTTGGCCGCGTTCAGCTTGATCTGCTCCGCGGCCAGGTCCAGATACCGGCCCACCTGGTCCGCCAGCCGGGTTTCAATCTGCATGGTCGCCTCCCTGGTTCTTCTTTCTCAGTGCACCGTGAGTCCAAAGTCGATCTCCTGCGCGGTCAGCACCGCCTCGTCGCCGGCCAGAATCGCGGCCCGCTCCAGCACGTGCTCCAGTTCCCGCACATTGCCCGGCCAGTCGTGGGCGGTTAGCTTGCCCATGGCCGAGGGATCCACGCGCTTCATGGGCGCCTCCCGGCCCATCTTGTTCATGAAGTGCTCCACCAGAAGGGACAGATCCTCACCGTGTTCGCAGAGCGCGGGGGTGCGGATCAAAAACACCGCCAGCCGGTAATAGAGGTCGGCGCGAAACATGCCCGTCTGGGTGTGCTCGGCCAGCGGCCGGTGGGTCGCGGCCACAATGCGCACGTCCACCTTCACCGTCTCGTTGTCGCCCACGCGCTGCAACTCGCTGCTCTCCACAAACCGGAGCAGCTTGGACTGCAGCGCCAGTGGCATCTCTCCGATCTCGTCCAGAAACAGGGTTCCCCCGTCGGCCGACTCGATGCGCCCCACCCGGCCCTGCACCGCGCCGGTAAAGGCGCCGCGCGTATGGCCGAAGAGCTCGGCCTCCAGCAGCGCTTCGGGAATGGCCGCGCAGTTGATGGCGACAAACGGCTTGCGGTTTCTTGAGGAAAGCCGGTGCAGAGCCTCGGCCACCAGTTCCTTGCCCGACCCGGTCGGCCCCTCGATCAGCACCGGGGTCATGCGCGGGGCCACCAGCCGGATGCGGCGGCTCACCTCGAGCATGCAGGGGGCGTTGCCGATCAGTTCCGGCAGCCGGTCGATGGACTTCTTTTCCGCTCCTGCGCCGGGGGGCGGGCCGCTGCGTAGGGGAACCGTCCGGACCAGTGCGGGCTGAGGCAGCGTGATCGGCGATCCGGCTTCGAGCGGCAACGCTGCCCCGGGGTTGACCGCCTGAGCCGGGGCGAACGGCCGCGGGCCGGCCTGCAGCACCACCGGCGCGGGCGCGGGGGTCTTCAGTGCGGGCGCCAGGTTCCAGGCCGCGGTGTCGGTGTCCTGGGTGCGGCGCAGGGCGTAGAGCAGCTCCTGCCTATAGGGACCGCGGGGGCTCTCCTGCGCGGTTGCGCCCGTGGTGCTCACCACATCCACCTGCGGAAACCGGCCCCGGAAATCGGCCAGAAACTCGCTCAAATCCAGATCGGGAAGCCAGGAATCGACAATAATGGCCTCGGGTGTCGAGCCCTCGGCCTCCGCCCAGGCTTCGGCCCCGCCCTGGGCCTCGCGCACCTGCCAGCGCAGGCCGGTCAGAATTTCGGTGAGCCGCTGGCGGAAGCTGCGGTCGGCGCTGGCGACCAGCGCCGTGCGTGGCCGCACATGCGTGGCGGGATGAAGCAAGGCTACGGGTACAGGCTGCATGAGCAATCTCCTAAAATCCGGGGTCGAGGTCGAGTCGGTGTTCTTGTCAAAGGAGTTCGGCGGCAATCCGTCACGCTGCTCCGGACATTGTGCCGGCAGCGGCCGGGCGCACCGAAGCCGGCCTCAGCGCTGCTTCCGGGTCCAGCGAGGCATCGGCTCCGAGCGGCAGGATGGCAGTTTCGGCCGGCACCACGTACCCCTGCCCCCGCACGGTGCGAATCAACTGCCCCGGCGGCGGATCCTTCAGCTTGCGGCGCAGATAGTTGACGTAGACATCCACAATATTGGTGGTCTGCGCCGGTTCCATGTTCCACACCGCGTCCAGCAACTCCACCCGCGAGACGCACTGCCCGCGGTTCAGCATTAGATGCTCCAGCAGGGCAAACTCCTTGTTGGTCAGAAGCACCGACTCCGAGCCCCGCCGCGCCGTGTGTTCCAGCCGGTCCAGCTCCAGGTCCCCGGCCCGCAGTTGCAGCTTGGCCTCCCGCCTGCGCCGCAGCAGCGCCCGGCAGCGGGCCCGCAGCTCATGCAGGCTGAAGGGCTTCAGCATCAGGTCGTCCGCGCCCAGGTCCAGGCAGCGCACCCGTGTGTCCACCTCCTGGCGGGCGGTCAGCACCAGCACCGGCAGGTCGGCGTCCAGGGCGCGAAATTCGCTCAGCACCTGTTCACCGTCCTTGACCGGCATGTTCAGGTCCAGAATGGTCAAGTCCGGCAGATCCTGGCGGAATGCCTCCACCGCCTGTCCCCCGTCCAGGGCCAGCCGTACGCGGTGGCCGTCGGCCTCCAGGCCGCGGCTTAAAAACAATCCCAGCGCCTTGTCGTCTTCGGCGATCAATAACCTCATGGCAGCCTTTCCGATCGAGCAGCGTCCCCAACCGCGCCCTTTGTCTGCGCCTCCAACCTGCAACTGAACTGCTACTTGGCCGGCGGATTTGCTAAGGGGTTGTTAATTGAGTGCGCTCTTAATGTGTGTGCTCTTCCACCTTCCCTTGAGAGGAGAAGGAACTCAAGACTAGTATGAGAATCCTGAAAGGAACATTCCAGAAACGGCACGGGCGGGTGTGGGGTCCCAAAACGGCGGCGGGTGATGAGCCGAAAACGGCCGAGGGCGCCGAGGCAAATCTACCAATCGGGCCGCGGCTCGCCTGCGCGGTTCCAGGCCCGGGAATCCGCGCCGCGATCGATCCCCTCTTGGTTCCATTCCCACTTCAGCGCCACACAGAACGGCAAGCGATTGCGCCCCCTTGCCCGCCCGCTCTCCACTTCCGCATGGTCTCCCGTTCGCTCAATACGCGAACCCCCAGCCCGTTCTAGCGCCGCGAGCCCCCGGCAAGCGCCGAGGCCGCGGGCTTGCGCTCGTACATCGCCGCGTCGGCACGCGCCAGCAGGTCCTTCATGGTCTCGCCCGGCGCGAACTCAGCCAGGCCAATCGACGCATTCACGTTCAGCTTCATCGGTCCGGTCCGCGTCTTCACCGCGTAGTCCTGGCAGACCCACGCGCTCAGCCGCTCGATCTGCGGGGCCGCCTCGCTCAGAGGGCAATCCAGCACCAGGATGAACTCGTCCCCGCCCCAGCGCCCAATCACGTCGGTCGAGCGGCTGGCCGTCTTCAGCTCGGTGGAGAACTTCTTCAGGACATCGTCGCCCACCAGGTGGCCGTACTTGTCGTTCACGCGTTTGAATTCGTCAATGTCCACAATGGCCACCGAGAACGCGGCTCTCTCCGAAACCCGGCGCTCGATCTGCTGCTCCACCCAGGCGCGGTTTCGCAGCCCGGTCAGCCCGTCGCGCGAGGCCAGTTCCTCGGCCTCTTCCAGCTTCACCTGGTAGCACGAGACCTCGGCCTTCAGCTTCGCAATGGCCTGCGAGCCTTCCTCGGCCATCCGGTCCAGAGAGGTCTTCAAGTCCGCCGCGCTAAGCTCAATCGAGGAGCGGATCTCGGTCAGGTCTTCCAGGCAGGCGATCTTCTCCAGGCGCGTCGTCACTTCGCTGATCTGCCCCGCGCAGCGCTGATCGCGCTCGCCCACGCTCTCGGCCGTGCGCGCCATCAGAATCAAGAGCTCCTTCACTTCGGAGGTCTTCAGCCGGTAGTGGCCGGCGGTGGCCCTGCCCCAGTCCCCCACCTGCTCGCGCACCCTGAGCTCGGCGCCCTCGATGGTGGCCGCGCTCCGGTCCAGCGCCAGCTTCTCGGCAATCTGTCCCAGGCTGTGCTTCAGCCCCTGGCCCAGCGCCGGACAGGCGTCGAGGCTGGCGCTGCCTATCTCCCGCAGCGCCGACTGGTACGCGCCGATCGCCTGCGGCAGGGCGTTGGGCTCGGCCTTCTCGCCGCGCGCCTCGCGTGCCTGCGCCAGACCCGTTTGCCTGGGCTCCGTCCGATCGCAGCTTGCCTGGCTTGAGCCCGGCTCGTGCTGGTCGCGGAGAAGATCCGGGCCAGCCGGCGGCTGCGGCGCGCCAATCGTCGAATCCAGGTATTTTTTGAGCGAGATCATAGGCCCTCACAGCAGTCTTCGGCGCAGCGAAAGGGCGCGCGGACCGCCATTGCTGGATATCGGCGGAATTCTGCTTTTCTTCACGCGGATCCCACCACAACCCATACGCGCTCCAGCCGGTGCCCGCGGCCGCGCCGTGCAAGCGCCGAAAGTTCGCATGCGCCCCTCGCGGAGCGAGCGTACCTCTGCCACAAGGATTCAGTATCCCCAATCTGTTTCTCCAAAAGTTTGCACATCAAACACCCCCGCGAACAACAAGCGAAAAAATACTTGACGCGGTTCGCTTTTTATTCGCTAAAATGAGCGCATGGCTGTCACTCGTCGGCAAAAAGAGATTCTCGACTTCCTCGAGTCGTTCGTGAACCGCAATGGCTACTCCCCGTCCTTTGAGGAGATTGCCCGCGGAATGGGGCTGAAAAGCCTGGCCACCGTGCACAAGCACATCACCAACCTGGAGAAGAAGGGGCTGCTGGACCGGGTGCACAACCGCAGCCGCTCCATCGACGTGTTGCCGCCGGGAACGCGCAGCCGCACCAGCGACCGGCTGCCGCTGGCCGGGCGCATCGCCGCCGGCATGCCGGTCGAGGCCACCGAGAACCCGGAGACCATCTCGCTGCACGACGTGGTGGGCAACCGCGACGTCTTTGCCCTCGAGGTGCGCGGCGACTCCATGCGCGACGAGCACATCATCAGCGGCGACTATGTGCTGGTGGAGCGTACCCGCACGGCGCGCCAGGGAGAGATTGTGGTGGCCCTGGTGCACGGCGCCGAAACCACTCTCAAGCGCTTTTACAGCGAGGGCAGCCAGATCCGCCTGCAGCCGGCCAACATCGAGATGGAGCCTATCTACGTCAAGGCGACTGAGGTCTCTATCCAGGGCCGTGTGCTGGGCGTGCTGCGCAAGTACCGCTAGGCCGCAGACTCTTGGCGAGGCCGGAGAAGACCCATGACGCAGCCCTTCGACTACCTGTCGATCGCCAAAATGATCGACCACTCCCTGCTCAACCCAACCCTCACCACGCCTGAGCTGGAAGAGGGCTGCGCACTTGCCATCCGCTACAACGTGGCCAGCGTCTGCATTCTGCCTTACGCACTGCCCCGCTGCGCCGAGCTGCTGGCCGGGACAGGAGTCAAAGCCGGCACCACCATCGGTTTTCCCCACGGCGGCCACACCACCGCCGTCAAGCTCGCCGAAGCGCGCAAGGCCCTGGCAGACGGCGGGCAGGAACTGGACGCCGTGATCAACATCGGCAAGGCCCGCAGCGGAGACTGGCAGTATGTGAGCGATGAGCTTGCCGCGCTGGCCGGCACAACACACGCCGGCGGAGCAATGCTCAAGGTCATCTTCGAGAATGCTTATCTCGACGACGCGGCCAAGATTCGCCTGTGCGCGATCTCCGCCCAGATCGGCGCCGATTGGGTGAAGACATCGACCGGCTACGCGCCCAGCGGCGCTACGCTCGCCGATCTGGAGCTGATGCGCAAGCACTCGCCGCCGCATGTGCAGGTGAAGGCCGCCGGCGGCATTCGCGATCTGGATACCCTGCTGGCCGTGCGCGACCTCGGCGTCAGCCGCGTCGGCGCCACGCGCACCGAATCCATGCTGGAGGACTGCCGCAAACGCCTCGGACTCAATCCCATCGCGCAAGCTCCGCAAACCACAGTCCCAGTTGGCTACTGAAGCGAGAAAAGGCCCGGCGCACCGCCGGGCCTTCTCACTGTACCTGCGCTGAATCGACGCAGCCGAATTAAGCCAGCAGGCGGTTGATCTTCTCTTCGATCACATCCTGCGGCACATACCCCACAATCTGGTCGGCGACCTTGCCGCCCTTGAAGAACAGCAGCGCCGGAATGCCGCGAATGCCATACCGCGAGGGCGTTGCGCCGTTCTGATCCACGTTGACCTTGGTGACCTTCAGCCGGCCGGCATAAGTCGCGGCCACGCTGTCCACAATTGGCGCGATCGCCTTGCACGGGCCACACCAGACGGCCCAGAAATCCACCAGCACAGGCTGCTCGCTCTGGAGCACCTCCTGGTCAAATGTCGCATCGTTCACTTCCAAGACTCCCAACCCTGCCATATTCCTCCTCGAATGATTGCGGCAACCCCAACTTGATCCAGTGTATCGGGAGCCGTGCAAAAATAGGATGCGCGAGCACGAGGTAAAGTCGCAATACGAATCTCAGGGGTGAACACCCTGGCGTGAACCGCCGGGGCGAGGTTCGTCCCGCGGCCAGCCGGCCAATCCCCTCTTTTCGGTTGTGTTCAGGGTGGGGTTCAAAGCAAACAGAAGCGCCCGGATCCCAAAAGGACCACGGGCGCTAGAGCAGCCCTCCCCCAGAACTGCCCACGCTTGAAATCTAAGGGTTTAACCTGGATTAGGCAAGCAATCTTAGGTAATGGAGATCGGTAATCAAAAGCGGCTGATTCAGCCTGAAGTTAGCGTGACCATGGGGGGATTACCTTATGACTTTCTGGTCATTTTTTCCTTGATTTGTGCCGCTTCGCCCGAAAAGATGCCCAGCGGTAGAAACAGTTCAGCCTGAAACCACGCTGGCGCCATCGGAAACAAACCGGGAGACGGCCAACTGGGGCTGCGGCAATCCAACCACTGCCTCAAGGATCGCAACCGAAGCCTGGGCCAGAGAGTCCTCGCTGTCGATGATCGCCAGCACCGCCGGACCCGCTCCGCTCAGTGCCGCGCCCAGAATGCCGTGCTGCCCCGCTAAGGGCAGCAGGCGCGGAAGCAGCGGGCAGAGGGACGCGCGGTAGGGCTGGTGAATGCGGTCGTTCATGGCCACCCGCAGCAGGTCGCCGCGGCCCTGCGCAAAGGCCAGGCCCAACAGCGCCGCGGACTGGATGTTGGCCACCGCGTCGGCGCGGGTATAGGAATCGGGGAGCACGGCGCGCGCGCTGCTGGTCGCCAGCGGCTCTGAAGGCAGAACAACGATTCCCCTCCACGCGGCCGGCGGCGTCACGCGCGCAACGTGAATCCGCCTGCCTTCGCGGGCCGCAGCCACAAACCCGCCCAGCCAGCAGGCAGCGGCGTTGTCGGGATGGCCTTCGAGCGCGCAGGCCTCTTCGAGAATCTGCTCGGAACTCCAGCCCAGTTGGCCGAAGTGGTTGGCCAGCGCGATCGCCGCCAGCCGCCCTGCAGCGGACGAGCCGCAGCCCATCCCCAATGGAATGCCGTTCGCCATGCGCATCGCCAGCGGCACAATGCGCCTGTCGTTGCCGCGCAGCAATCCCTTGTAGACATCGATGATCAGATTGTCTTCAAGCCGCGCACAGCGCACCGCATCGTGGCCGGTAGCGGCAATTGAAAACTCCGCCGCGGGCTCGGCGTCGATGTCGAGGAAAAAGTCCAGGGCCACGGCCGCGGCGTCGAAGCCCGAGCCCAGGTTGGCTGAAGTGGCCGGCAGGCGCAGATTTACGCGCCCCGGCTTGGCAACCGATGCACCGCTCATCAACCTTTGCCCTTCACGGCCGCCAGCACCGCCTCCGGCGTCGCATCAACCACCTGCGCATTGCGCCGCAAGCCTTCGATCTTTTCTTCGAGGCCGGCTTTCTCCTCGTCTTTCAAGAGCGTTCCCCGATGGAAGTCGATGGTATAGTCGGCGTCCTTCAGTGTGTGCCCGGTCAGCAGCAGCACCACCGTGTCGCCGCTCCGGACGTTGCCCTGGGCGCGCAGCTTTTTCAGGCCGGCCAGCGTCACGGCAGAGGCCGGCTCGCAGCCCAGGCCTTCTGCGCCCAATTCGGCTTTGGCAATGGCGATCTCCGCCTCGCTCACATCCAGGCACCAGCCGCCGGTTTCCTGAATAGCCCGCGCCGCCTTGCGCCACGAGGCCGGATTGCCGATGCGGATAGCCGTGGCGCGTGTGTGGGCCACCACCGGCTCGAGCGTTGCGCCGTTGCTCGCGGCCAGGCTGCGCACCAGAGGATTCGCGCCCTCGGCCTGGATGACCGATATCTTGGGCAGCCGCGCCACCAGCCCCAGCTCCTTCATCTCGCGAAAGCCCTTGGCCAGCGCCGAACTGTTGGCCAGGTTGCCGCCGGGCACAATCAGGTGGTCGGGCACGTTCCAGTCGAAGGCCTCGGCAATCTCGAAGGCCGGCGTCTTCTGCCCCTCCAGCCGGTAGGGGTTCACCGAATTGAGCAGGTAGATATTCGCTTCCTTCACCACCGTCGTCAGCACCCGCACACAGCCGTCGAAGTCTGTATTCACCTGGCACGTGACTGCCCCGTAGTCCATGGCCTGCGCCAGCTTTCCCCAGGCGATCTTTCCCTCGGGGATTACCACCAGGCTGCGCATCCCCGCGCGTGCCGCATACGCCGCCATGGCGGCGGAGGTGTTGCCGGTGGACGCGCAGGCCACCCACTCGAAGCCGCGTTCGCGCGCCACGCTCAGCGCCGTGGTCATGCCAGTATCTTTGAAGGAGCCTGTAGGGTTCATGCCCTGGTGCTTGGCAAAGAGCTGATCGATCCCCAGCGCCTTCGATGCGCGCGGCAGATGGTAGAGCGGCGTATTGCCTTCGCACAGCGTAACGGCGTTGCCGAAGTTCTCCAGAATGGGCAGCAACTCGCGGAAGCGCCACACGCCCGAGTGATCCAGGGCTTCGGACGAGCAGCGCCGCTCGCGCCAAAGCCACTTCAGCGCCCCGGCGTTGGGCCGGTCGTGCCCTTGCCGCTGGCCCCAGCCGGGGTACTCCACTTCGAACAGGTCTCCACACGCGGAGCAGCGGAAGTCTGGCCGCGCTTCGGTGCCGACTACGCGCGTCCCGCATCCAAAACAGCGGAGTTGATGCAAGTTGTCGTTCATGCCTGGTGTTAGCCTAGCAGAGCATAGGCCGAATCTCGATCTGAATGGGAGGCTGAAAACCCCTTATGCCAAACCGGATTCCAAAAAGACTTCTCGCCCTTCTGTTTGGAACGGCTGCTCTGGCGTCTCTCAGCGCGCAAACGCCGCTGCGCGTGGCCGCGGCTGCTGACCTCGAGCCGGTCTTGCCGCCCATCCTCGCCGCATTTCAGCAGGCTGCCGGAATTCGCGCCGAAGCCACCTTCCAGGCTTCGGCCATGCTGGCCACTCAGATTCAGAACGGCGCACCCTTCGACCTGTTTCTCTCTGCCGACTTGGGCTACCCCAAGCGCCTGATCGACGCCGGCCTGGCCGATGCCGCTGGAACCGCCGACTCCTCCACGCCCATCGTCTACGCGCGCGGCACGCTGGTCCTTTGGGCGCGCAAGGACTCGCCTCTTCATCCGCCTTCGCTTGACCTCTTGCGCAGCCCCGCACTCAAGCGTCTGGCCGTTGCCAATCCCGATCGCGCGCCCTACGGCCGGGCCGCGGTGGCCGCGCTCACTAGTCTCAAGCTCTACGACACGCTCAAGCCCCGCCTGGTCACGGCGGAAAACATCTCCCAGACCGCCCAGTTTGTCGACAGCGGCAACGCCGACGCCGGACTCATTTCACTTACCTCCGCGCTCACCCCACGCCTTGCCGCTGACGGAAGCTACTTCGTCATCCCGCGAGAGCTTTATCCGCCTATCGAGCAAGGCGCCGTCCTCGTCAGCAATACGAAGCAACGGGCACAGGTCCATCGGTTGCTCGACTACCTGCTCTCCGCCCCGGTGCAAGCGCAACTTGCCAAAAGCGGCCTCACCCCCGTTCACTAGGAACCATGGACTGGCAAGCGCTCGCCCTCACCCTCAAGCTGGCCACGGTCACCACGGCTATTCTGCTGGCCGTGGCCGTGCCCCTGGCCGCGTGGCTGGTGCTGGGCCGCGGACGCTGGCTGGCCGCCGTAGAAGCGCTCGCCGCCCTGCCTTTGGTTCTGCCGCCCACCGTCCTCGGATTTTTTCTGTTGGTTCTTTTAGGCCCCCGCACCGCTTTCGGTCGCGGCATCACTGCCCTGCTCGGCCATCCGCTCGCGTTTTCTTTTTCCGGGCTTGTCGTCGGCTCGGTCATCTACAGCCTCCCCTTCGCCGTGCAGCCGCTGGTAGCGGGCTTCGCCGCAGTTGAGCCGGCGCTCGTAGACGCAGCTCGCCTGCTTGGCGCTGGCCCTGTGCGCCTGGTCCGCACACTACTGGTGCCGCTTGCTCGCCGGTCTCTCATTGCCGCAGCGGTGCTCAGCTTCCTCCACACCATGGGCGAGTTCGGCGTGGTGCTCATGCTCGGCGGAGACATTCCCGGCGCAACCCGCACCCTCTCCATCGTGCTTTACAACCAGGTGGAGAACTTCGACTACGCCGCCGCCAACCGCACCGCGGCCATCCTGCTCGCCCTTAGCGCCACTGCCCTGGCCGCCATCTACCTGGGCGGACGCCCGCGTGGAGGCCGCCGTGCTTGAACTCTCCCTCGATGCCCGCCGCGGCAGCTTCCATTTGCAGGTCCAGTGCCGCTTCGCCTCCGATTGGACCGTCGTCTTCGGCCCCTCCGGCGCGGGCAAATCCACGCTGCTGCGCCTGCTGGCCGGCCTTGACCTCTCCGACCCCGTCCGTCCGCAACGGGTGCGAGTGGCTCTTGACGGCCGCCAACTCACCGAATCCGAGCATGGCATCTGGGTCAAGCCAGGCCACCGGCAGACCTCCATGGTCGCGCAGCAATCCGCGCTCTTCCCTCACCTCAGCGTCGCCGCCAACGTTGCCTACGGGCTCAGCGGGCTCGACCGCACCCATCGCGCCGCACAGGTCGAGCAAGTTTTGGAGCTGGTGGATGCGCTGAGGCTGATCGACCGCCGCCCGCACGACCTTTCCGGTGGCGAAGCGCAACGAGTGGCCCTGGCCCGCGCCCTCGCTCCGATGCCCCGTCTGCTGCTGCTGGACGAGCCGTTCTCCGCCCTCGACGGCGCCGCCAGCGATGCGCTCCTTGCCCGGTTGCGGGTCTGGGCTCAGGAGCACAAGGTCCAAACTGTCCTGGCCACCCACGACGCAACGGATGCCCTAGCCACCGGCGCGGAGGTCGCCTTACTCCACGAAGGGCGCCTGGCCGCCCTGGGGCCGGCCGCCGGGGTACTTGCCTCCGAGCGCGGCCGTCTGCTTCAGCGCCTCAGCTAACCTCTGCCCTCTGCAGTCCCGCCTTGCGCTCCGGCCAGAAATAGAGCAGCGGAAAAATCACGAAGATCGCGAACGATGCATACACGGAGACGAACGCCAGGCCCACCGACCCGGTGTAAAAGACCATCGAGGTAAGCGCCTTGTGGTTCAACCGCCGGAACAGAAGCTGCCGCGCCGCGTCCGCCGTGTCCTGCTTCGCCAGCGTGATCTGCAGCAACAGGAACGCCAGGGAGGCAAAGGCCATCACCGCGCCGTAGACCGCGACCGCCAGCGGCGCGTGGCAGTTCTCGCCCAGGTAGGCCGTCACAAACGGAATCAGTGACATCCAGAACAGCAGGTTGTTATTGGCCCACAGCAGCGCCGCATTCGCGTGCCGCGCCTTCTCAAGGAAGTGGTGATGATTCACCCACATGATGGCCACCACCGCGAAGCTCATCCCATAGACCAGCAACGACGGAACCACCGTCAGCAGTGCCTCCGGAGCGGCCGTGTGCGGCACCTTCAGTTCCAGCACCATGATGGTGATGATCACCGCGATCACCCCATCGCTGAACGCCTCAAGACGGCTTGTCTTCACGCTTGCTCCTTGCAGTTGCAGTTCCCGTTTCAGAATCCCACCAGCACCGGCTCCATCTCCAGCCGGACGCCGAAGCGCGCTTCAACCGCATCGCCGATCTGCCCCGCCAGAGCCAGCACGTCCGCCGCACTTGCCTCTCCTGAATTAACCAGCGCCAGCGTGTGCCGCGACGAGATCCCCGCAGCGCCCAGCCTGTAGCCCTTCTCGAAGCCGGCTTGCTCGATCAGCCACGCCGCCGCCAGCTTCACCCGGCCTGCGTTCTCTGCGCCCGGTCCGGCAGGAAACCGCGGCGGTCCTTGCGCGCTCGTCGCCGCAATCCGCGCCGCCTGCTCCTCGCTCACCACCGGATTCTTGAAGAAGCTGCCGGCGCTGCGGCAATCCGCATCGCCCTCAACCAACAGCATTCCCTTTGCGCTGCGAATCCGCCGCACCACCGCGGCGACCTCGGCAAGGCCCGGCTGCCTGCCATCCCGCGCGCTCTCCTCGATCGCCCGTTGCAACTCCGCGTAGCGCAGCGCCGGCGCGCCGCCCAAATTCAACCGGTAATCCACGCGCGTCACCAGGAAACGCCCGCGATCCGTCGTGTTAAACCGGCTCCGCCTGTAGCCAAACCCGCACTCCGCCGCCGGCAACTCCACGAATGCTCGTTCCTTCAGGTCGAACGCCCGCACCCGGTCGACGACGTTGGCCACCTCCTGCCCGTAGGCGCCCACATTCTGCACCGGCGTCCCACCCACCGTTCCCGGAATCCCTGCCAGGCACTCCAAACCCGCGCAATTGTCTTCGATGGTCCGCCGCACGCAGTGCTCCCAATCCTCGCCTGCCGCAACGCGATACACCCACTCCCCGAACGCATCGCCGGTTGGCCCATCCGCATGGGCCTCAATCCCCAGCAACCCCACCCGCAGCACCAGCCCGTCAAATCCCGCGTCGGCTACCAGCAGATTGCTTCCCCCGCCCAGAACAAACAGTTTCAGCCCGCGCTCCCGCGCCCAAACTGTAGCTTCCACAATCTCGTCTTCGAGGGCCGCCTCCACAAACCAGCGCGCCGGTCCCCCGATGCCAAACGTGGTGAAAGGCGCAAGCGGCTTGTTTTCTTCCAGGAACATCGGTTCAAGCCTACACTACACGCGTTTCACGATAGAATGATTGTGAGGCAACTTCCCGCCCCGGAGGCACACATGTACCCAGAATTGATGGTCATTCCCATGCGCGAGGAACTCACCCGCGCCGGAATCAAGGAAACCCGCACCGCCGAGGACGTGGACGCGGCGATTGCCACACCCGGCACCACCCTGCTGGTGGTCAACTCCATCTGCGGATGCGCGGCCGGCAAGATGCGCCCTGGCGTGCGCATGGCCATTGCCAACGCCGCCAACCTGCCCGACCACAAGATCACCGTCTTTGCAGGCCAGGACCGCGAGGCCACCGAGCGCGCCCGCGGCTACTTCGAGGGGAACCCGCCCACCTCTCCGGCCATCGCCATCCTGCGCGACGGCAAGCTGGTCTACCTGATGCAGCGCTACATCATCGAGCAGTCCACCGCCCCGCAAATCGCCGGCGAACTGGTCCGCGCCTTCGACGAGTTCTGCGCCAAGACCACTGTCCAGTAAGGGCGCACCCGCTTGCGCAATCAACACGGCCTCCCTTGCGGGAGGCCGTGTTGCATTAGCCCGTTCTGTTGAGAACTCAGTTCCCTACTTTGTCCCGAGCGGCAGCTTCTGCACCTTGCTGTGCCGCACCGAGTAGCCGAAGTAAATCACCAGCCCCACCAGCAGCCAGCCGATCATCACCTTCCAGGTGAACGCCGGAAGCCGCGACATCAGGTAGAACGCTGAGACGATGCCGAGAATCGGAACCGCCGGCACAAAAGGCGTCTTGAAGGGCCGATGCAGGTCGGGATGCCGCACCCGCAGCACCCACACCCCCGCGCAGACGATGGTGAAGGCCAGCAGCGTGCCGATATTCACCACCTTGGAGAGCTGGTCGATGGGCATAAAGCCCGGCATGATCGCCACAATGGCCCCCACCGCGATGGTGGAAATCCACGGAGTGCGAAAGCGCGGATGGATGGCCGCCGCCCACTTGGGCAGCAACCCGTCCTTGGACATCGAGAAGAACACGCGCGACTGGCCCAGCAGCATGACCAGCATCACGGTTCCCAACCCGAAGACAGCGCCGACGTTCACCAGCAGCTCGCCCCAGCCGATTCCGGTTACCTTGATTCCCAGCGCCACCGGCGCGGCCACGTTCAGCTCCTTGTAGTTCTTCAGGCCGGTCAGAATCGTGGAGACGATGATGTAGAGCACCGTGCAGATTGCCAGGGAGCCCAGAATGCCGATGGGCATATCCTTCTGCGGATTCTTGGCCTCCTGGGCCGCGGTCGACACCGCGTCGAACCCGATGTAGGCGAAGAAGACCGAGGCCGCGCCCAGCGCAATGCCGTTCAGCCCGAAGTGTCCATGCCCATCCGACGGCGGGATGAACGGATGCCAGTTACGCATCGCAAGGTCCGGATGCAAGATCAGGAAGTAGCCGCCCAGCGCAATGAATATCCCGACCACCGAGAGCTTGACGATCACGATCGCCGTATTCAGATTGGCCGACTCCTTGATGCCGATCACCAGCACCGTGGTGATCAGCACTATCACCAGAATCGCCACCAGGTTGAACAGCCCGGTGGCGTGCGGCAGGCCTGTGCCCGACACTTCCATGGGAAGCGATGTCACCGGCATCCAGACGTTTTGATAAAACACCAGGTCCGTCCCCGGCGTAGCCGTCAACTGCGGTGGGATGTGGAGACCCATCTGCGCCAGCAGGCTGTTGAAGTATCCCGACCAGCCCGACGCCACGGTGGCCGCGCCAAACCCGTACTCCAGCCCCAGGTCCCAGCCGATGATCCAGGCCACCAGTTCGCCCAGGGTCGCGTACCCGTAGGTGTAAGCAGAACCCGCGATGGGAATGATGGAGGCGAACTCGGCATAGCACAGCCCGGCAAACGCGCAGGTGATGCCGGCCAATACAAAGCTCAACGACACGGCTGGACCCGCTGCCGTGGCCGCAGCCGTCCCGGTCAGCACAAAGATGCCCGCGCCGATGATGGCGCCGATGCCCAGCGTGATCAGGTTCAGCGCGCCCAGCGACCGCTTGAGCGTGTGTTCACCCGTTTCACTGGCCTCTAGGTTCAGCAACGACATCGGTTTGATACGAAGCAGACTGGACATGAATGAGGGGCTCCCTCCTCCGCGGTTGACTAAGTAGACTCGTCTTCGGTTTGACCTGCCGGCCGTCGCGACCAGAAAAGATAAACGGGAATGCCGAGCAGAACCAGAACCATGCCCGGCCAGGTGTACTGGGGCTTGTACCGCAATAATACGATACAGATCCAACCCGCCAGCACGATATAAAGCGCGGGCAAAAAGGGATAGCCCAGCGCTTTGTAGGGCCGCGGCGCATCCGGCCGCTTGTAGCGCAGCACGAACAGCCCCGCGATCGTAAGAATGTAAAAGAACAGCGCGGCAAAGATGATGTAGTCCAGCAACTGGCTATAGGAGCCGGAGACGCACAGCAGCGTGGCCCACACGGCCTGAACCATCAGCCCCGCCGCGGGCGTCTTGAACTTGGGATGCAATTTGCCCACCGACTTGAAGAACAGCCCGTCGCGGCTCATGGCGTAGTAGACACGCGCCCCGGCCAGCGTCAGCCCATTGGCGCAGCCAAAGGTCGAAATCAAAATCGCTCCGGCCATCAGCCACGCGCCGCCGGAGTGAAAGATCTGCTCCAGAGCCGCCGTGCCTACGCGATCCTCGGCCGCGTATTGCACGCCTCGCACCAGCACCGTCGCGCCGTGCGGGTCGCCGTACATTGGCAGCACCAGCAGGTAACCGAAGGACGCCAGAAAATACACGGCGGACACAAACCCAGTGCCCAGCACCAGCGACAGAGGAATATTTCTCTTGGGGTTCTTTACCTCGCCGGCCGTGAACGTGATGTTGTTCCATGCGTCCGAAGAAAACAGCGAACCCACCTGCACCGCCGCCAGAATCACTGCCAGGTTCACCAGCACAATCGGCCCGCCGATGCCCACCTGAATGGGGTGCAGCGAACTCCACCCGGCATTCTTCCAGAACTGGCTCCAGCCTGACCCGAAGTTGGCTTCCCAGGCCGTCCCGTTGCGCCCCACCGTAAAGGCCAGCACCACCAGCCCGGCCAGAGAGAGCGCCTTGGCCGACGTGAAGACGTTCTGGATCAGCGCGCCCAGTTTCACCCCGAAAACGTTCACGATGGCCAGAAAGAAGACCACCAGAATCCCGGTCAGGTTGGCCGTGTTGACGCCGATGTCCATGTTGCCCAGCACCATCGGCCCCACCCGCAGCGGCGGCACATGGGCAATGTGCAGCAGCCAGTGGGTGGTCGAGATGGTGGGAAAGAAGACGCCGAGAAACTTGCCGAAGGCCACGCAGACGGCGGCGATGGTTCCCGTCTGGATCACCAGGAACAGCGTCCAGCCGTAAAGAAATCCCCACAACGGTCCCAGCGCCTCGCGCAGGTAAACGTACTGCCCGCCGGCGCGCGGCATCATGGCCGCCAGTTCGCCGTAGCTGAGCGCGCCGATCATGGTGAGCACCGCGGTCACCACCCACGCGCCCAGGTAGAGCGCCGGCGAATCGGTTCCGCGGGCAATGTCGGCCCCGACGATAAAGATGCCCGAGCCGATCATCGACCCGATCACCAGCGCTGTCGAGGAAAAGAGGCCCAGGCTCTGAACCATGCCGGAAGCGGCGGGCCGGCTCGCGTTGGCCTGATTTGTGGAATGGGTAGTTGGGTTCAACTCTGGAGTTGTCACTTAATCAAAGTTTTAACGGATTTTAGCGCCGCTGTCTCCAGTTTTCTTTTCGAGCGCCTGGATGAAAACTCGTCGATGCGAGGAATCTATCGGTTTTGAAAGGGCGCGGCTTCAGCCGTGCCACGCGAGGGGCAATTGGGGAACTGGGCTTTAGGCCCCGAGGGAATGGGAAATCGAGAAGAAGAACCCTCTCAAGACCTCACCCAGGAAGCCCATCCCGCTCCGCACACTCCCGCAAATCGCGGCAGAGTTCGTCGACGCGCCCGAGATCCGTGTCCCACGCGAACATGAACCGCGCCGCGCCGCCGATGAAGGTGTAGAACCGCCATCCCCGCTTGCGCAGCGCCTCCAGAACCGGCTCCGCGGCAGCCAGGAACACCGCGTTGGCCTCCACCGGCCCCGCCAGTTGAACACCGGCAATCCCCTCGATCTGTTTTTCAAAATGCCGCGCACACAAATTCGCGTGCGTCGCATTCCGCAGCCACGCCCCGCTCTCCAGCAATCCCACCCATGGCGCGGCCAGGAAGCGCATCTTCGACGCCAGCTGCCCCGCCTGCTTGCAGCGGTAGTCGAAATCCGCCGCCAGCTTGCGGTCAAAAAACAACACCGCCTCGCCCACTGCCATGCCGTTCTTCGTTCCCCCAAAGCACAGCACATCCACGCCGCTCTTCCAGCTCACTTCGGCCGGCGAGCAGCCCAGGCTCGCCACAGCATTGGCAAAGCGCGCCCCGTCCATGTGCAGATAAAGTCCGTGCGCCTTGCACTCGTCCGCAATCGCGCGCAGCTCGGCCAGCGAATACACCCGCCCCATCTCCGTCGATTGCGTCAGCGTCACCACGCGGGGCTTGGGGTAGTGAATGTCCTGGCGCTTGGTTGCCAGCTCCCGGATCGACGCGGGCGTCAGCTTGCCGTCCGCGCTGTGCGCCACCAGCAGCTTCGAGCCGTTGGAAAAGAACTCCGGCGCGCCGCACTCATCCGTCTCCACGTGCGCCGACTCGCCGCAGATCACCCCGTGGTACGACTGGCACAGCGAAGCCAGCGCCAGCGAGTTGGCCGCCGTCCCGTTGAAGACCAAGAACACCTCGCACTCGGCCTCGAACAGCTCTCGGAATTCGTTCGATGCCCGGTCCGTCCACGGATCGTCGCCATACGAAGTCACGTGCCCCTCGTTGGCCGCGGCCATGGCGCTCCAAGCTTCCGGGCAGATGCCCGCGTAGTTGTCGCTGGCAAATTGTTGCAGCAGTTCCCTGCCGTCGATTGCGGTCACTCGACCTGTCCTTTCTGTGGGCGAAC
>JARLGE010000162.1 GCA_031296215.1 Occallatibacter sp. | reverse complement strand
AATGCGGACATCTGATGCCATTTCCAACACATCGCCTTCCAAGAATCACTCCTTCTCGTTCGGCCCTTCACTGACTTTCGCCAGCTACTACGGCCTTGGCTGACTTCTCGCTCCGGCTCGACACCGTCGCCCTTTCAGGCATAAGGCGAGATCTCCCCAGGTAAGACCGCACTCCTTCACTGCGCGACCGCCGGATCTACGACGCCGAACCTTGGTCTCAAGAGCTTCGCGGCCATTGGCCCGCTCGCCCTGTTCGGCAACGCCTTCTATCCGGTTCTTGTTCATCGGCCCGCAGATTCGATCCACGCTTCCTCCCCACACTCGGTCGCCCTCATGCAGTTGCGCTTCACTTCACTCGCCGTGACCGGCTTGTGACGGGACTTGCACCCGTAAGAGTGCGCCCATGCTGGGCGCACCAGAAAAAAACGGCCCCCGCTCAAAGCGGAGGCCGTTCGCGCTTCCGGAAACCCTGTCCCCTACTTCAGGTTGCCGCTTGAATCCATGGTGATGCCGCCAGGGCCCGCGTTTTTCTTCTCTTCGTTGGCCTTGCGAATGCCCAGCGCCTTTGAAGTAAAGTCCTTCGCCGCCGCCACATCGGCCGCCACCGCACCCGCGTTGCCGTAGTCCACGTCCGCCTTGCGCCGGTACACCAGGTTCAGGTAGACCATGGCCTCGTCGTAATTGGGCCGGTTCGCCACCGCCTGGTTCAGATACTGCAGCGCCTCTTCCACCAGCGGAGCGTTCTGCGTCTTGATGTCTTCCATGATCTTCTTGGGCGCCTTCACGTTGCCCTCGCCGTCATCGTTGACGCCGGCCGGCGCCAGCGCCTTCAGCGTGTTCTCGTGAGCCAGCGTCCAGTCGATGGCGCCGATCGTGTAAGCCGCCTCGGGGTCCTTGGGATCGATCGCCAGAACTTTCTTCTGCCAAATCTTGGCATCGTCGAACTTCTTGATGCTGAAATAAATTCCCGCGATCTGTTTCAGGCTGTTCACGTCGCTGGGGTCCTTTGCAAGAACCTCTTCGAAGATGCTGATGGCCTGTTTGGCGGTGTTCAGGTTGTCCGGCGTATCCAGGCCCGGAACCACGTTCTGCGCCAGCGCCGTCGCCAGGTAGGTCTTGGCCATGGGCAGGCTGGGATCCAGCTGCGTGGCTTTCTGGAAGTGCCCGATCGCCTCTTCATACCGGGCGCTCTTGTAAGCTTCCACTCCCTTGTTCAACTGGTCACGGGCAGCGAGGCGGTTGCACCCGCTCATGGAAAGCACCATGCCGGCCAGGGCCACCGCCAGCGCCGTAGTACGTGCGGGTCCATTCATGTTCGTATCCTTCTCCTTCAGGTGAGCGCTCTTCTTGAGCACTCCTCGAAATCTTTTACATCTGGCCGCGGGCGGGAGGAACCACAACCGGAACTGAGAATTGTACTCCAATTGCCGCCCGGTTCGACTCTCTTTGCACCCAGCCGCCAAGCGGTAGTGCCCATGGGAATCGTGCAGCCATCCCGGACCCTGCCTGATGACCGGCTACTGGCCGGCCATGATCTTGGGCGTCATCAGTCCGATGTGGTCCACGCTGGCCGCCCGGCCAATGTCGATCACCTCGGCTATGTACGCGAAGTTCACATCGTCGTCGCCCCGGACGAACATCACCCGCTCGGCGCGGTTGGCATAGATCTCCGTCAGCTTCGGCAGCAGCTCCGACTTCTGCACGTCGGTCTCGTTGATCTTGTAACTGGGAGCCGCGCCGGGGCGGTAAAGCACCTGCACCACGATGGTGCGATCGGTCGGCGGCGGCGTCTTGGTCGGATCCTTGGGCGGCTGGGGCACCAGCGCATCCAGGCCCTTGGGCGTCACCGGAACGATGACCATGAAAATGATCAACAGCACCAGAAGAACGTCAATCATCGGGGTTACATTGATGTCGGACGAGTAACCACCCCCGCCTCCCATTTGCATGCCCATGGCTTTAGACTCCTTGTTTCTTCGAAATCGTTAAAAGATCGCAGCCGCGCGAAAAGTTACTCGCCGCCGGCTAAGTTACCGCCCTCGCGCTTTTGCGTCAACAGGCCCACGTCGTCGACGCCGGCAGTACGCACCGCATCGATGGCGTCTTCCACGGCGCGAAACTGCGCGCGCGCATCTGCGCGGACGTAGATGGTTTTCCCCGGCTTGTCGGCCAGCTTTTCGCGAACCAAACCGCCCAGCTCGGTGACTGCAACCTTGTTTTGCCCCAGAAAGACTCCGCCGTCGCGGGTTATGGCGACCACAATGGCGTCTTCCTTGTCGGCGTCGGGCATATTCGTGGGGTTATCCACCCTGGCCATGTCCACCGCCACCTTGTTCTGCAGCATGGGGGTGATGACCATGAAGATGATCAGCAGAACCAGCATCACGTCCACCATCGGGGTTACGTTGATGTTGGAGCTGACGTTTTTGCTTACGTCCCTTACCGCGATTCCCATTGTTTGGGCTCCATCCTAGGATTTTTCCGCCGGAAGGTTCCGGTGCGGGTCATGAACCGGTTGGCCGCGCGCGGACTTGAAATCGGCGGGCAGAAGAGATTCATCTCTGCTGCCCGCGCGCAAGTTCCCGCTCGCCGTCAATCGCTTCGCTTAGCGCTTGTGGCTCTGCTTGATGAAGTAGTCGATCAGTTCGCTCGAGGAGTTGTCCATCTCCACGTCGAAGCTTTCGACACGTCCGGTGAAGTAGTTGAAGGCCATCACCGCCGGGATCGCGACCAGCAGCCCGAAGGCGGTGGTCACGAGGGCTTCGGAAATGCCGCCGGCTACCGCGCCGATGCCCGAGGTCTTCTGCAGGGCGATCTGCTGGAAGGCGTTCAGAATGCCGATGACCGTGCCCAGCAGGCCCACAAATGGCGCCGTGGCGCCGATGGTGGCCAGTACCGCAAGGCCCCTCTTCAGCTTGGCGTGCACGATCGCCTCGGCGCGCTCCAAGGCGCGGCCCGAGCTCTCGATCGTCTCCTCCGTCGGCGCCCCGCCCGAGGAGCGGAACTCCTGCAGGCCGGCCGTCACCACTTCGGCCAGGTGCGACTTCTTGTTCCGGTCGGCGATCTTGATCGCTTCCTCCAGCTTGCTGTCCTTCAGGGCGCCGGCAACCTTGGGCGCGAACTCCCGCGACTGCTTCCGCGCTGCCGAGAAGTACAGGTAACGGTCGATCATCACGGCCAGCGACCAGATCGACTCAATGAAAAGGATGATGGCGATGGTGCGCGCCGGCCATCCCATGTGGTCCCACAGTCCCATGGGGCTGAAGCTGACCGCCTGTTCCCCTTCCTGGAAGAGGGCAAGGCTGCTGATGGTATGCGAAGCGAAGTGTGTGAGCTGAGCGAGAATCACTGAATCGTTCCTCCTAAGGAGTTTCTTGTGAACTGCGACCCGCCGCGGCGGGCTGTTGCTAGAGAATGCGGCTCTTTTTCAGGATTCGCATTCAGGTCAAAAGCATGGCCCCCGCCCGATTTTCCGGGAAGAGGCCCGAGTCTAAATCATCCTCCGAGGGTGAACACCACATTCACCGTGGTTTCCACTTCGACGGGGTCGCCGTTGAGAAGATAAGGACGGTACCGCCATGACCGCACCGCGTCCATGGCCGACTGCTGCAGCATGGCCGGACCGCTGATCACGTGCAGATTCGTGATCGTGCCCTGCTTCGAGATCGTCGCCTGCAGCACCACCGTGCCGGAAACGCGCGCCGCCTTGGCAATCGGCGGGTAAACCGGAACCGTCTTCTGCAGAAGCATGCCCTGCGCCACGCCGCCCGAGATGTTCACCTTCTTGGGAGCCTCGGCCTTCACCTTGGGTCCGCTGCCGCTGCCGAACACGCTGCCCATCACGCCGCTGCCGCTGCCGCCCAGCCCTTCCATCCCGGCTACGCCGAAGCCGGAACTCGGAGGCGCTTCCCTCTCCGCAACAATCTTGATGTCGTGCGGAATCCGGGTGGGCGCGGTCAGCTGATTGTTCATCATCTCCGACTGCACGTGAACCACATGCACCACCTCAGGCGGTGGCGGCGGAGGCGGCGGAGGAGGAGGCGGTGGAGGCGCGGTCAGCACGGTCAGCATCATGGTCTTCGGCAGCGCCTCGGGATAGATCAGCGGGATTAGGACCAGAAGCAGCAAGATGGAGCCGTTGGTGATGAATGTGACCATCATCCAGTACTTGCTCTTGCTCGAATTATTGATCCTGCCTGCGGACTCAAATGTGGAATCTTCAAACATGGCCAGCCTCGAATTCGGTGTGTTGGTTACTTCTAATTAGACACCGCCGGAATCGCAAATGTTCCCGGCTTCAAAACGGTACCACAGAAGGGCCGGTCCCTTGTATCAGAACCATGCCCTCACGGTAAACCTGCCCCACAAATGGTGCAATTCCAAGAAAAAAACTTCCTAGCCCTTCGAACGCTTCGCCGCTGGAAGCACAATTGTCTTCCCCTTGCTTGCCCGCCACTGCTGCCAGGCCACCAGCATGGGCGCGGCCACGGCGATCGAAGAGTATGTGCCGATCAGAATACCCACTACCAGCGCAAATGAAAAGCCATTTAAAACCGCGCCGCCGAAAATGTAAAGCGACAACACCGTCAGGAAGGTCAGACCCGAGGTCAAAACCGTCCGGCTCAGCGTCTGGTTGATGCTGCGGTTCACCACGTCCGGCAGCGACTCCCGCCGGCTCAGCCGCAGGTTTTCCCGGATGCGGTCGAATACCACAATCGTGTCGTTCATCGAGTAGCCCACCAGCGTCAGGATGGCCGCGATCACTGTCAGGCTGATCTCCTTGTTCAGCAGCGCAAAGGCCCCCACCGTGATCAGCGTGTCGTGGAAGCAGGCCACCACCGCAGCCACGCCATAGATCAGTTGAAACCGGAACCACAGGTAGATCAGCATGCCCAGCAGCGAATAGAGCGTGGCCAGCAGGGCCTGCTTCTCCAGTTGATGGCCTACCGTCGGGCCCACCACCTGCACGTTGCGCACGGCGAAGGGATTGTCGCTGTAGTTAGCGTTCAGCGCACTCACGATCTGCTGCCGACCGGTATCGAGCGCGCTCTCGTCCTGCTGCTCGGGCAGGGCGATCAAAACGTCGTTGCCGCTGGCTTGATCGACGTCGTGGATGGCCTGGACATTGGCGTCCTTGATGCCCGCCACCGCCGTCGCCTGGCGGATCCGGTTGATGTCGGGGGCCTGGCTGAACCGCACCTGCACCTGCGTGCCGCCCTGAAAGTCTACGCCCAGCGGGACCGGGCTGCCGATGGTGTGCATGTGCCACGCCATCGAGGCTACGCCGGAGATGCTGAAGATCAATGAGAAGCCGAGGAAGTACCACTTCAGCCTCAGCCAGTCCACGTTTACGCCGCGAAACAATTCCACTGGTTCTACCCTTCCTGGGAGGCTGGGACCTTTGCAGACCCCAGCGCTCAATGTACTTCCTATTCCCTAATCCCTGGTCCCTAATCCCTGGTCCCTCGTCAGATGGACACCAGCTCGCCGGTCTTCATCCTGGTCAAATGCCAATCGAAGATAACCCGGGAGACGAAGACTGCCGTGAACAGGTTGGCCGCCAGACCAATGGTCAGGGTGGTTGCGAAACCTCTTACCGGTCCGCTACCGAAGATGAACAGGATGGCGGCCGAAACGATGGTGGTCACGTGCGTGTCGAAGATGGTGGTCCATGCATGAGCGAAGCCCTGATCGACAGCCGCTGAGGGAACCTTCCCGGAGCGCACCTCTTCGCGAATTCTCTCGAAGATCAGCACGTTCGAATCCACCCCCATGCCGATCGTGAGAATCACTCCGGCAATGCCCGGCAGGGTCAGCGTCGCGCCCTCCCAGAAGCCCAGCACGCCCAGCAGAATGATCAGGTTGAAGATCAGCGCCACGTCGGCGTTGATGCCCGCGCCGCGATAGTAGACGAGCATGAATACCATCACCACCAGAACGCCCACGATGGCCGCGGTAACGCCCTGCCGGATCGAGTCCGCGCCCAGCGACGCGCCCACAAAGCGCTTTTCAAGCTGTTTCAGCGAAGCCGGCAAGGCGCCGGTGCGCAGCAGTTTCGACAGCGCGGCCACTTCATCCGGCGAGAAGCTCCCGTAAATCTCGCCGCGGTCGCGGATGGCGCCCTGGATGGTGGCCACTTCGCGGATGTGGTCGTTCATCACCACCGCCATGCTCTTGCCGATGTTCTTGCTGGTGTAGTCGTAAAACTTGTCGCCGGATTCGTTGGTCAGCGTGAACTGGACCTCCCGCTGGCCGGTGTTCGGGTTGGTGCTTGGGTCGGCAGAACGGAAGTCGTTTCCGGCCACCACCGGGGCGCGCTCCAGCACGTAGACGCCGCCTTGAGAACCGCTCTCCACCACCCCGGAGAAGGTCTTCACTTCGTCGTCGACGGAAATGCTGCCCCCCTGGGCGGTCGCCGCGTCCTGCTCGTTGTTGTACGGGCCCCCGACGACCGGATGAATCTCCAGCCGGTTGGTGCCCTGGATGATTTGCTCGATCTGCGCTTCGTTCTCCACGCCCGGCAGATCCACCAGGATCTGGTTATCGCCCAGGCCGTACTCCTGAATCTGCGGTTCGCTCACGCCCAATGCGTCCACGCGGTCGCGGATGGCGGAGATGGCCTGCTGCACGGTCTTCTGTTCCAGCGCCTTCTCCACTCCTGGCTTCATGGTCAGCGTGAAGCTGTTATCCGAGCCGCTGGACGCGTCGTAGTCGGTCGAGTACTTGGAATCGAACACCGCGTTCGCGTCGCCGGACTTGCCTGCGGCGATTCCATCCACCCGGATCACCTGCGGCTTGGCCGGATCGGGCTTGTAGACCTGGCTGTAGGTCACGCTGGCCGCCTTCAAGTCTTGCTTGATGCGCGTCACCGTATCGTCGGTTTCGGCGTTCACCGCCTCCGACACCACGACCTGAAGAATCAGATGAGCGCCGCCGCGCAAGTCCAGCCCGAGGTGAATGCGCTTGCCCATGGCTTCCATCAGGGCCTTGCCGGAAACCCCCGAGGGCACGCCGATAATCCCGTATACGCAGATCACCAGCACCGCAACGATCAGCGCCATCTTCTTGTTGAGATTCGTATTCATCGTCCCGTTTCTCTAGTCGAAATCAGTAAAAAATCAAACCAAAACTTATGTGCCCGAAGGGCCGTCCTGGGTCGTCACCGACGCAATCGCGCTCTTGGCCACTTCCAGCTTGATCCCGTCCGGCGCCACGCGGATGATCATCGTGTCGTCCTTGATGGAGAGGATAATCCCGCGGATGCCCCCGGCCGTGGTCACCCGGTCCCCGGTCTTGATGCTGGCCAGCATCTCCTGCCACTGCTTCTGTCGCTTCTGCTGCGGCCGGATCATCACCAGGTAAAGCACCGGAATCAACAGCAGCGGCAGCAACATCGGAAGACTGCCGCCTGCGCCGCCCGGCGTACCCGCGAACCACGCAAAACTCAATGCCACACTCGTCCCCAATTCTCTTCCTTTGCCCGCCCGTTCGGCCGCATTCCGCCGCCGTTCAGGGCACAGGCCAACCCGGCTTGAAACCGGCTGCCTGACAGAAATTTGTCTCCGGGAATGGACCTGGCTTGATCCGGGCCGCTCGAAACTCCCTGCCCAGGCTCTGGCCAGACACCGCGACGGGTTTCGTCGCCCGGCAGCGCTGCCGCCTCAAACCCGGCCACGCCCGCCGCCTGCCGCCCTCAAACCCAACTGCCGTCTGCTTCCTGTTCGACACAGCTCCCTGTTGGAATCCGACCCGGCTACCCAATTTCAGGGGCCGCACTCGAGAGCCGTGCCTTCCCCGCCAGGATTCCAGAAGAATGCCTGAATACGATAAGAAACGCGCAGACTGTCGCGTGTCAAGGCGACAGGTCACGCCTGGGACCCCGGCCTGCGGGAAAATGCAGGCCTGCCCGGCCATGGGACACGCCGACGGGGCTCTGGCGAAGCCGAATCGTTGGGCTGAATCTCGAACTCCGCGTCGCGGGTCGACCGCTATCGCCTGCGGCTCGGCCGCCTCATGCCTTGTTTGCAGAAGTTCCAGAACACCCAGAGCATGAAGGTGACGGCCAGGGCCGTAGGAATGAAATAGGCAAGTCCGACAAACAGGCTGCGCATGGAGACGCTCCTGCTCCGCTCTCCGCATTGCACCACGCTCGCGTTGCCACGGCGTCCGAGCGGAAAGCGTTGCATAACCAGAAGACAACAGAAGCGCTAAGGATCGAATAGACCTTCCGTAAGGGTTTCATAAATTGAGTTATCCCTGTAAGTCGGCGAAGGAATTGGGAGGTCTCTCGCCAGTGATCACTCTGCCTGCCAGTACCGCAGCGCCGGCTCAGCGCAGCTCAGGCACAGTCGCTCACCCTCCACCTCGACAAACCGCCCAAAGTTCACGCCCTCGCCGCAGCGCGCGCACACCACCCGCTCGCCCTTGCTCCCCGGCAGCTCCGCCGCCTCCACGCTGACCTGCACCGCCTGCTCGCTGAAGAGCTGAGCGTCCGGCAGTTCGCGGTAGGCCAGCATCTGCTGCCGGCTCTTCGGCTCCACTTCTGGATAGAGCTTCCGGGCCAGCTCACGCGAGTTCTCCAGCGCCACAATCCGCACCCCGCACCCGCTAGCCAGATCGACAAACGTCGCCGCCATCTTGCCCCAGTCGCGAAACTTCAACGTCCGCTTGCCCAGCCGGCAGCCGGTCACCAGGCCAATGGCGTCCGTCCCGCAGCGGTCGATCTCGACATACGTAACCAGCCGCTTGCGATCGGCGCCGCGCGGGTCCGCAATCCCCAGCCGCTCCAGCCCCAGCAACGCCATGCGCACGCCCAGAATCTGCCCCGCACACAGGTGCCCGTGCGCCGCCTCCGCTTTCACCAGCAATTCATCGATAGATTCCATCGTTTCCCCGCTGACTTGCTGACTCGCTGACTTGCTGACTCGCTGACTTGCTGACTCGCTGACCCACTAATTCGGCTTCGCCTCCTCCACCGGCTTCTCCCCCTCGTCCGCATCCTCCACCAGCACCGCCGAGCCGGGAACGATGTCGAAGCTTACCGCGTCCTTTCCGGCCGGATGAAAGGTAATGCGCAGCGGCTCCCGCTGCCACTCCGCCGCCGCGCACGCGGGGTCCGCATGGCTCTCCGCATCGAACCCAGCCAGCTTCTTCGCCAGCACTGCCTTGCGCGCCGCCACCTGCGCCACCACCGCGTACAGGCTCTTGCCGCTCGCCGTCACGCCGCAATAGGCCGCGTAGTCGCGGAACCAGCTCACCTGGCTCACGCCGGGGTCGTAGTCCGGCAGCTTCAGCACCGCCGCGCGCCCGGTCACGCGGTCCACCAGGAGCCATGGCCCGCGCTGCCAAACCCAGTGCCCCTGCCGGTCGCTGAGCCCTGGCTTGTCGCCAGGCCCCGGTTTATCGCTGGGCAGAGCGTCGTTCAGCCGGATCGCCCGCCGCACCGCGAAGCTGCGGTCGGTCACGTCGTGCGCATCGCCCGTGGTCCACTCCTTCACCACCCCGTCCACCAGCAGCGCGCGGATCCTCAGCGAGTCCTCGCCCGCGGCCGCTCCCGCCGGGTCGCCTGCCTTCGAGTAAGAAACCTTGCGCGCCGCGCCCAGCACCACCGCGTGCCCTTTGTGCGGCGCAGGCGCCGAAAGCCCCGAGGCGGCAAACGCCGCCGCCAGAACCGCCACCGCCGCGATGACCCCACGAGTCTTCATCCCGCCAGCTCCTTCTTGGGTTGGCGCAGATCCACGGGAGAAAGAGTCTGCGAGCCGCAGCCCGCGACGAACCCACTACAAGTTGATTGCGCGGGATTTCACCATCCCCTGCGCCTGTTGCCACACAGCCTACTGTGGTGTCTCAAAGGTTAGCATCCAAAATGTCCTGTCATCCTGAGCGACCGTAGCGAAGCGACGGGAGTCGAAGGACCTGCGGCTGCATTTTGCCGGCCCGCGCCCGCGCCGGGTGCCCGGTGCCCCATCCTTGCGACGTTCTTGTTTCTGTCGCAAGGGTGGGAAACCACGAACCCCATTCGGCGACCTTTTCCCTATTCCCTATTCCCTATTCCCTGTCTTCTCCACCGCCCGCGCCACGCGGAAGGCCGTCCCTTCCTTCAAATGCGCGGCCAGCACCTGCATGCCCACCGGCAAGCCGGCCTTCGTCACCCCGCAAGGCACCGTCACGCCGCAGATCCCCGCCAGGCTGGCCGTCACCGTGTAAATGTCGGCAAGATACATGGCCAGAGGGTCGCCTGTTTTCTCCCCCAGCTTGAAAGCCGGCGTCGGCGCGGTCGGCGTCACAATCGCATCCACCTCGGCAAAGGCGCGCAGAAACTCCTCGGCCAGCAGGCGTCGCACCTGCTGCGCCTTGCCGTAATAAGCGTCGTAGTAGCCGGCCGAAAGCGCGTAAGTGCCGAGCAGAATCCGCCGCTTCACCTCCGCCCCGAAGCCCTCGTCGCGCGAGTGGCTGTACATGCCCGAAAGGTTCTCCGCATCAGGCGACCGGTAGCCGTAGCGCACCCCGTCAAAGCGCGCCAGGTTGGCGCTGGCTTCGGCCGTAGCCACCAGGTAGTAAACCGGAACAGCGTATTTCGTCAAGGGCAGTGCGACCGGCTTCACCGTGCAGCCGGCGGCCTTCAGCGCGTCAATGCCGCACTCGATCGCCGCGCGCACCTCCGCGTCCAGGCCCTCGGCGAAGTACTCCGCCGGCACGCCGATGCGCAGCCCTTCAACTGGCTTGTCGCTCTCCGCCGCGTAGTCCGGCACCGGCGCCGCCGAGCTGGTAGCGTCCTTCGGGTCGTACCCGGCAATCACGCCCAGCATCGTCGCCGCGTCGCGCACATTGCTGGCAAAGGGGCCCACGCGGTCCAGCGACGAGGCAAACGCAATCAGCCCGTAGCGCGAGACCCTGCCCCACGTAGACAGCACGCCTACCACGCCGCAAAAGCTGGCCGGCTGCCGGATCGATCCGCCCGTGTCGGAGCCCAGCGTGGCCACCGCCATGTTGGCCGCCACCGCGGCCGCCGACCCGCCGCTCGAGCCGCCCGGTACGCGCTCTGTGTCCGCCGGATTGAGCACCGGCCCATACGCCGAGTTTTCATTCGACGATCCCATGGCGAATTCGTCGCAGTTCAGCTTGCCCAGCAGCACCGCCCCGGCGGCTTCGAGCTTCGCCACCGCCGTCGCGTCGTAGGGAGGCCGATAGCTCTGAAGAATCTTCGAGCCCGCCGTAGCCGCTGCGCCCTGCATCACCAGCACGTCTTTGATGGCGACCGGAATCCCCGCCAGCGGCGGCAGCGGATCGCCCTTCGCCGCCAGCGCATCAACCCGCTCGGCCTGCTTGAGGGCACGCTCCTTGGTCAGGCTCAGATAGACGTTCAGCTTGGGATTGATCCGCTCGATGCGTGCGTAATAGCTGGCCGCAAGATCTCGAGCCTTGGTCGTGCCCGCCGCAATCCCGGCGCGCAACGCAACCAGTGTTTTCGGCTTTTCTACATAGGTTTCCGCTGCTTTTGCCTCGCTTGCCAATCCAATTTCCCTCTCTGCGGCTTCGCATGTGGCCGTGTGCCCCACCTGCGTCCCGCGCTCCTTTATTTGCGGCTCGCGTCCTGTTTCCAAAGTTCCTTTCAACAAATGGCCTGTCATCCTGAGCGGAGCGTACTTCAGCGGAGCCGAAGGACCTGCTTTTGTGGAACTTCAGGGCCGGGTGCCCCATCCATTTCGCGCACTTTGCGAAATGGGTGCGAAGCCCAGCCTACCGCTCGATCACCTTGGGCACTTTGAAGAACACGCCGTTGGTCTCCGGCGCCTCGGCCAGCACCTGGGCGCGGTCAAGCGATTCGACCACGGAATCGCCCCTCAGCCCCCCGCCCGCCGTGTCCATCAGTTCGGTCACCTGCGCCAGCGGTTGAACCCCCGCCGTGTCCAGCTCGTTCAGCTCGGCCACATAGTCCAGAATGGCGTTCAGATCGTGGACCATCGCCCCGGTCTCCTCCAGAGTCAGCTCCAGGTGCGCCAGCTCGGCCACCCGCTCCACGTCTTCCACGGTCACTTGATCAGCCATGCGATTGTCTTCCCCATCCCCGGCCCTTTTCAGCCCACTTCTCTCGCCGGGGCTGTTGCCGTGCACCCCCCTGCGGCAACCCCGAAGCTAGAGTATACGGCGTTTTCCGTCGAGCTCCGCAGCAAGACGAACCGCGCACGCTGCCTCAGTCCACCGTCAGCGTAACCGTTTTGCTGTGGGAGACGCCGGTCGAGGTCACGGTCACGGGAATCGAATAGGTCCCCGCCGGGGTCAGGCCCGCCCCGCCGCCCCCGCCGCCGGTTCCACCGCCTCCTCCACCCCCGCCTCCGGAGCTGGTGCAGGCCCCCATGCCCCCCGACAGCAGTCCCAGCAGCACCAGCAGCAGAGATGCGTCCAGCAGCCTGCGCCGCCTCCTCCCTCCCAGCGGCAGCAGCAGCAAGCCGCAAACCAGGGGAAGCATTCCCCACGCGCTCGTCTTCAGAGGGCGGGCCAACGCCGTGGCTCTCCCCGTCGACACCTGCACCGTCACGTTCCCCGTGGCCCCCGCCGGCAGCGTTTCCCCGGCCGGCGAAAATACGCACAGGGCATTGGTGGGCAGCGCGTCGCACGCCAGGGTAAACGTCCCCGAGGAGCCGTTGAGCGGCTTCAGCACCAGCGTATAGACGGCCGATAGCCCGGCCGCTTCCGATTGCGTGTCGGGGCCGGAAATGGTTACGGTAAAGTCGAAGCCCATGCCGTTCAGCGGGACCGATGCGCCAGTCGAAATCGTCGAGCTGGTCACGGTCAGCGAGCCCGCCTGAGCGCCCGCCGCCGTCGGGGCAAACTCCACGCCCGCGGTGCAGCTTGTGCCAGGCCCCAACGCCGCCGCGCAGGTGTTGTTCACCAGTTGGAAGCCAGCTGGAACCTGGAGCGCCAGATTGTCCAGCGCGGCCACGATGCCGGTGTTGGTTACGGTCACCGTCGTTGCGCTGCTGGTCAGCCCCACCCCGGTGGCGGCAAAGTCGATGCTTGCCGGCGTCACCTGGATGCCCGACGCAACCGCCCCGGTTCCGGTCAGCGTCACCGTAGCCGCGTTGGCTATCGCGGCCGAGGTCACGGTCAGCGCACCCGTTACCGCACCCGTCGACGTCGGAGAAAACTCCACGCCTACCGTGCAATTTGCGCCCGCCGCCAGGCTGGCCGGGCAGCCGTTCTGCGCCAGCACGAAGCCGGCGCTCGGAACGATCGTGAGCTGGCTGGCCTGCACGTTGCTCGTGTTGCTCACCATCACCGTTTGCGCCGCGCTCGTTGACCCCACCACGGTCGCACCAAAGGTCAACTGCGGCGGAGCGACGTTCAGGCCAGAGGGGGCCAGCGCCGTCCCGTTCAGCGGCACCGTCACCGGCTTCGCGCCGGCGGCGGCAATGTTCAATGCGGCCGAACTGGCCCCGGCCGCGCCAGGCGTGAAGATCACCGGCACGGTGCAACTGCCGCCGGGGGCCAGCGGCGCTGTGCAGGTGGTGGTCCCGGTGGCAAAGTAGCTGGCCGGCGAACCGGGAACCGAGGATCCGGGAATCAGAAAGCCCACAATTCCCGCCGCAACTCCGCCGCTGTTGGTGATGGTCAAAACCGCCGGCGCGCTGGCTACGTTCAGATCCTGGTTGGCAAAGGTCAGGGTGTTATTGGCAAAGGCCGGACTGTTCGAGCTGATGCTCAACGTCGCCGCCTGCACGCCTGTGCCAGAAAGAGCCACCTGCTGCGTTCCCAGCGCATCGTTGATCCACAGCGTGCCGGTCCGGGGGCCTTGCGAATTGGGCGTGAAGACCACGCTGACGGTGCATTGCCCCGGCCCGGCCAGTTGACCGTTACAGGTGTCGGTGGCCGCGAATTCCCCGGTCGATGGAATTGGGACACAATTGGAGGCGGTCGTGGATGCAGGGCCCGCCCAGATGACAATGCAATTCAGGGGCAGGTCTCCGGTATTCGACAAGTACAGGGTGGGCACTGCCAGGGACGCCGAGGACTGGCCCACCGCCGTCGGTGGGAAAGAAACCAATGTGGTGTTGAGAACACCGCTTGCCGCAGTCTGGCCGGTCCCGGTCAGGGTCACCGTTTGCGTTCCGGCCTGGTCGGAAAAGAGCAGCGTGCCCGATACTGGCCCGCGTGTTGTCGGTGCGAACTCCACCGTTACCTGGCAACTGCCGGGTGGTGTGAAGCCTGGGCCGCATGTGTTGCCGGCAATGGTGAAGGGTGGAGTGATAGCCACGCTGGCAATTGCAATCGGCGTGTTCACTCCCACCGGCTGCTGGGGAGGGTTGGGGGTCCTCAGCGTCACATTGCCGAAGGCCAGCGTGCCGGAGGTGAAAGTCACCTCGGAGGCCGAAGTCCCGGTTCCCGCCAAACCTACCGTCAATTGGCCGCCGCAGATGTTGGCGTAAATCGCCATCCGGCCCGTCAGGCTGCCCGTCGCTTGGGGCTGAAACGTCACCTGGATCGTGCACGTCGACCCCGCCGCCACGCTCCCCGTGGTGCAATTGTCCGTCTCGCTGAAGTCCACCGCGTCGCTCATCGCAATGGAAGTCACCGCCAGCGCGACCGTGCCGGTGTTGGTTACCGTGAGCGTTTGCGCGCTGCTCGCGGTTGTCACCGGCAGGCTCGCAAAGGTCAGCTGCGAGGCGCTTGTGGAGGCCGAGGTCTGGCCCGGCCCGCTTGCGCTGCATAGCGGCGTTTGCCATACGCCGCGCCCGTAGGTCCCGGCCGTCAGCACCTGCGCCGGCGCCGGCGCAAGCGATGCGTTCAGCGTCGTCACCGGCGCCTCCGGCAGCCCCGTACCGAACTCCGACCAGCAGGTAGAGGCGGGACTCGAACAGTTCGCAACTTGGGTCGTGAAGTAGACTCCCGCATCGGTGGCCACATAGACGGTCGCCGCGCTCTGCGGGTCCACCACCACGCTGCTGGCCGGCGCGTGCGGCAGGTTAGACATCAGGCTGGCCCAGTGCGCCCCACCGTCCGTTGAACCGTAGACCGTCTCCACCGGCTCGGCGGCGCTGGGAAACCCCTCTACTGTCAGGTAGACCGTCTTCCCGGTGGCGTCCTGAGGATCGACGTAGATGCTGGAGATGTCCATGCCGAACTGGTTCAGCCGATAGGGCGAGTTGGCCACCGGGTTCAGGGTCAGATCGTTCCACACCGGCATCGTGCCGCTCTGCGTATCGACCACCGCGCTCAGCACGTGGCCAGGCAGATTCGAGCCCCCGTTCAGTGACCCGTACATGCCCAGGTAGACCGCTTCTTTCCCCGCGCCCAGCGGAAAGGCGGCGATCGACCGGATCAGCGCGTCGCCGCTGCACGCCGTGTTCAATGCCCCGCTGTCCAGAATCGGGCTGATGACGTTTCCTTTCGTCCAGCCCACGCCGCTTGCCGGCCCGCGCCACAGGCGGCAGGTCGCGATCAGCAACTGCGTCGCGTCCAGCGGGTCCACCAAAAACGGCGCCGGCGACGTCATCCCGTACCCATCCCCGCCCACATCCGCATCGGTCACCACCGGCGTGGTTCCAAAACTGCTGGCGTCGCACGACGACGGGTCCGAACACAGATAGATTGAAACTCCCACCTCGTCGTTCACATACCAGTTCTTCGGGTTGAAGCTGTCGATTCCAACCGGTCCGCCCCAGCCGCCCAGAATCTGCGGCCAATTAGTGGCCGGCGCGCTGGTGGCTTTCAGCCCGGCGGTCCCGTTCACCCCCAGCCCCGTCATCATCGTGTACGGCGAATTGCCCGCCATGGCCAGCGACTCCACTTCGCCCAGCGATCCCAATCCCCCGTTCAGGTTCTGGAAGTGCGTCGCGTCGCTCGCGTTGCACACCTGCCCGGTCTCCCCGATCGCGTCCAGCGAGCGCCACAATCCCCCGTCGTTGCCCACCAGGATCTCCAGCGGATTGCCCGTGTTCCAGGCCAGCGCGTGCTGGAACGGCGTCACCTGCCCGCTCATGCAGGTGAACGCGTTGGTCGTGTTGCGCCACACGCAGCCCATGGCCAGGCTGCACCGCCACAGGTCGTTCGCTCCGGCCAGCAGCCAGGTGTCCGCGCCCTGTTCGAGCGCATACGGAACTGCCGTCAGCGCCAGGTTGTAGTCCCCGTTCGCAATAGTCGCCGGCCCGCTGATCGTGTTCGTCTCCAGCGCCTGCGTGTTCCATTGCTTGGCGAAGGTCATCTGCTGGTTGCCGCACGACCCGCTCGCAATCGCGCACTGGTCCTGCCACAGCCCCTGGTCCTGGTTGTCGATGTCCACGCTCCATGCAAACGTGTCCCCGGTCAGTGGATTCACCGCCAGCGCACCGCGCAAAATCGGGCAGCCCAGTGAGTCGATCTGGCCGGCATTGGTCGGACACAAGGCTGGGTCGAACCCCGCGCCGGGCTGCGCCGCCATCCGCGTCCAGGTAATCCCATCCAGTGACTGGTAGTAGCCGTGGAAACGCACCGCCGCAAGGAACAGCTGCCGCACCGGGTTCCACACCACCGCCGTCGCCGCATTCCCGTCGGGAATCACAAAGCTGTCGGTCGGCCCCTGCACGTCCTGCCCCGCTCCGTCCGTGATGGTGGCCAGGTTCCAGGTCACCCCGGCATCGGCCGAGTAGTAGAGCCCCTCGTAGCTCCGGCCGAACGCCAGGGCGTTCACCAGCGTGCCCTCATAGGCCTGCGAAACCGCCGCCACCACCAGTTGCGGATTCGCAGTGCTCCACGCAAAGCCCGCAAAACCCTCCCCGTCAAAGCTCCATTGGAAGTCGCCCGTGGCGCGAATCAGGCTCCAACTGTTGCCCCCGTCCGCCGAGCGCAGAATCCCCGCCCCGTAGTAGGAGTCCAGCGCATCGTTTGGATCGCCGGTCCCGGCCAGGATCACCCCCGTGCCGCCCGGTTGCACCGTCAGCGCCCCTATGCTGATCGAAGCGTCCCGAGCCCCGCTCAGCGCCCCCACCGCATCCGTCAGCGGCGAAAAAACCACCTGCGCGGCATTCGAGGTCGCCGCGTTCTGCGCTGCCCACACCCCGCCGCCCGTGGTCCCCACGTAGAGGTGATTTCCGGTCGCGTCCGAGGGGTCTAGCGCCAGCGCCGAAACCCGCCCGCTCACCAGCCCATAGCCCGGCGTCACCACCGCATCCGGCCCCAGCGGCTGCCAGGTTGAGTTGGAGGGCGTCTGCGGCGACTGCGGACGCGCTGCGGACGCTTGCGTGAGCCCGCCGTCGCCAGCCGGGTTCAGATCGCCGGCCCGGCGGCTCCGCTCTCCCGCCTTCCACCCGCGCCCGGCCAGAAACCGTTCCGCCGCAGCCACTCGCGGAGGCAGGTCTGCTCGTCGCCGCTCGGCTTTGCACTCCGCGGAAACACTTGTCCGGGCGTTGGGCCAGGGGTTTATCCCTGGCCCAACTCCATCTGAATCAATGCGCGCCTTACAGGCTACGGAAAAACTCGTGGGAGCCGTGATTTGTATGGGTTTTGTATCAGGGCACGACTTCAGTCGTGCCGCAAATGCATCGGAATCAACGCCGGGCTCTAGCCCCTGCGGCGCGCTATCTGGGACTTCATTTAAGTGCAGGCATTTTTCCGCAGGCTGTCCAACCCCTGCGGTACGATTCTCGCGCGCCTTATCGGCAAGCCATCCCTTTTCTGCAACTTGGCCCTCGGCAGGCCACGCCCCGCACCAAACCAGTGCCCCCAGCGCCAGCGCGCACAGCCCCGCCACAGCTCGGACGGCGAATCCCCTGCCTGGGCCGCCCAATCCCGCACGACAAAAATGTGCCCCTGCCCCACACCGGCGCAAAGGCTCACCGGAGCCCCGCACACAAAAAAACATACCCGCACACGTCCGGATTCCGATTCCGGCCTCCCCTCTTTCATCGTCCAAGGGGGATTCGCCCGAACCCAATCGTATCTACCGTCCGAAACATGCAGCTTCCGGGAATGGAATTGGGAGTGATTATAGTACGAAAACGGAACCCGCCGCCGCGGCGGCCCACACCCCAGCAGGCCATTCGTGCCGAGAGCCCTCAACCTGTCGGTCCGCCCCTGTGCTGCCGGATGTAAAGCTCCGCATCGAATTTCTTCGCTGTCGAGGCCGCGGTCATCGGCCGCACCAGCCCGAAAACCGGCCGGTTGAACCAGGGCCGGTCGTGGCGGCCCACCATCGCCCAGGCGATGCCCGCGTAGCCGTTCGGGTCGCGGCCGTCCAGTTGGTAGCGGTCGTTGAGCCTGACGGCCCACTCAAAGGCGCGGGCCGGGTCAGGCGCCCATTCCAGCATCTTCTTGGCCCAGTACATGCGCATGAAGTTGTGCATCCAGCCAGTCAGAACCATCTCCCGCTGCGCAGCGTTCCACAACTCGTCCGAGGTCTCCGCGCGCTCCAGTTCCCGCAGCGTGTAGCGATGCGGGCGCGGGTCGCCCGTGTGCTCGATAAGCGTCCGCCGGGCCCACGGCGCCGCGCACTCCCAGTTGTCGTAGTTCGCCTCGTGGCGCACAAACAGGACTGCCAGTTCGCGCCAGCCGATTAGCTGGTCGAGATACCTCTCGGCGGCGGCTTCCGTCGCCCTTCCTTCGGCCGCGGCCTTCTTCACGGCCAGCGCAATCGTGATGGGGCCGATGTTGCCGAAGTGCAGGTACGGCGACAGCCGGCTCGTTCCCCGCAGTTCGGGATGGTTGCGCTTCGTTTCGTAGTCCCTCAGCTCCCGGTTGACGAATTCGCCCAGCCGCCTCAGCGCCTCACGCGTGCCGCCCGTAAAGCTGTCCACCGGCCCGACGCTGCGGTCGAGCCGGGTGAATCCGGCGGTGATGTTCTCAGCCGGCGGGAAGCTCCGCGGCTGCTTGCGCGGCTTCCAGCAATAAAGCGGGGCGACGTTTGCGGGCGCAACAAGATAGTTGGGCAACTCGGCCTTGAGATGCGGCCGGAAATGGTGCAGCAGCGCGAAGCTGCGGTTGAAGATGCGCGACGGCACCACCACATCGGCGTCCACGGTCCAATAGGGCAACTTCAACCGCTTCGCCAGCACCCGCCGCCAGCGCTCCGGCTCGCGGCACGGATTTTCGTCGCCAACCAGCAGCGCCGCCGACACCTCCTCCAAAAACCGTTCGAGCGTGTCCTTTGGCGATCGCCGCAGCACAAAGCCCACGCCGCGCTCCGCCGCATCCTCGGCCGCATCGCGCAGCCCTTCCTGGAGAAAGTGGTAGTGCCGCAAATTCGCATTCGGGTAGTTGGGAATCACTTGAAAGAGGACCGCCACCGGCAACCCAAGCAGATTTCCCGCCTCGATAGCAACCTCGAGTGCCGGGTTCTCCGCGATGCGCACGGCCCGCTGCATCCAGTAGACGACGCACTTTCCCTCGACGCGCGGTGGACCGCTGCGGCGCACCTGGACGCGGGGGTGGGCAGCGAGGCGGTCGAGTTCTTGCGGCATCACCGGTCCACCCTCGTCATTTCGCCTGCAGGAATCGCAGAATCTCGTTCATCACCTGCGGCCCCTGGGCGGTATCGAAGAGAAACTGTGCATGCGCAGCGCCCCTCAGAACCACCAGCTTCTTGGGTTCTGGAGCTTGCGCGTAGCACTTGGAGATCCCTGTCAGCCTCGGCCCGTCGCCGCTGGTGTCGTGACGTGCGACGATATAGAGTTTGCGGCCCTTGAGCTTTGAAGGGTTGCCGCCTCCCTCAGACCCCAGAAACACGACGCTGTCAAAGGCCCCATCGCCGGACTGCGCGTCAGCCTCCCCCACAGCATCGCCGCCAAGACTGGCGCCGATGCCCGAAACGGACTTTGCCCCTTGCGCGCGAAGCCAAGAGGCCGCGGCCAGCACATCGGCTGCGTTCTCGGCATCGGAGCCATCTTTGTTGACCGTGTCTCCGCGATAGTCGATGGCTACGGCTAGAAATCCGGCGCGGGCGAGTGCCTCGGCCTGTTTTCGCCAGCTCTCCTTGTTGAACCGCCCTCCGCGGGCCAGAATCACGCCGCGCTCGCCACTGCCGTAGACGTCCGACTCAATCTGCGCGGGTGAGCCTGAAGGCGCGCTCGGAACCGGAATCGATACATGTCGTTGACCGAATGCCGCGCTTGCCAGCAAAACCACAGCGAATGCCGGCGGTTGCAGCCTCATTCAAAACTCCGATGGCGAAAGATCGCCCTGTCCATCGTCAACCAAAAGGGCCACCCGACCGGGCAGCCCCACTTGTGCAAAGCCCCAACCCTCAGCCGTAACTGACCACTGACAACTGATCCCTGACCCCTGCTTTTCTACCACTGCCCCCACGCCCGGCTGAAGTAGTCGGCTAGCGTCATGCCGATCAGTGTCAGGAACGTGAAGATGCCGGCGAAGACGGTGAGCTTGGTCAGCTTGGAGCTGTACTTCACGTGCATGAAGTAGAGCACCACCAGCATCGCCTTCCCGGTGGCGATGGCCAGCGCGATGACCGGATTCCACGGACCCAGTTCCAGGAACGACGCCCACACGGTGGCCGCCGTGCCCAGGATCAGCGCGAACAGGATGATCACGTAGATCTTCGGGCTGACCACGTGATGGCTCGCGGATTCCATTTCTTTTTGATCGGTCATCGAGTTTTCCTTTACTGATGTCTGCTGATCAGATACAGCAGCGCGAACAGATAGATCCAGATGATGTCGACGAAGTGCCAGTAGAGGCCGAAGTTCTCGACAAATGTGACGTGCCCCGAGGTGTATGCCCCGGCCCGCGCGCGGAAGATCATGTACCCTAGAATCGCGATGCCGATGATCATGTGCAGCGCGTGCATGCCGGTCATGGCAAAGTAGAGCGAGAAATAGACCTCTGTGTGGCGGGCCATGTCCAGCGGCAGCGCCTTGTCGCTGGCGGCCTTGGCGGCGGCGTCGTTGTCCGGGTCGAGGAACGAGCTCAGGTTGTAGTGGAAGCCGGGAACGTGGTGCTTCTCGATCTTCTCGGAGTACTCGATGGTCTTGATGCCCAGGAAGACCAGGCCCAGCAGGAACGTGAGGCACAGGCTGAGGACCAGGCCCTTCCTGCGCCGCGTCTCCGCGCACCACACGCCCATGGCCATGGTGAAGCTGGAGAAGATCAGCACCGCCGTGTTGGTCGTGCCCCAGACCACGCTCAACTGGTGCGATGCGGCCACAAAGGCCGGGTAATACCAGTTGCGGTAGATCAGGTAAGCGGTGAACAGCCCGCCGAAGAACATCACTTCCGTCAGCAGGAATATCCACATCGCGAAGCCGGCCGCGTCGGCCTGCTGCTCCACGTTCTCGAAGTGATGGCGCAGGTAGGTCGGGTGCGCTTCGCCATGACCGTGGTCAGGAGCCGCGTGGGCGTCGTGGGCAATGGCTGTGCTATCCGACACTCGCCACCTCTTTCGCTTTCTGGTTCTCCAGCCACTCGTAGTCGTAGGCTTCGTGGTCCATGATGGGAGTCACCGTGAAGTTCTCCGTCAAGGGCGGCGACTGGATCTGCCACTCCAGGCCCGTCGCCTGCCAGGGGTTGTTGCCGGCGATTGCGCCGTACTTGAGCGACCATGTGAGGTAAAGAACCGGCAGCAGGTAGCCCACCCCCAGAATCGTCGCCCCGGCGGTCGAGAAGACGTTCAGAATCTGGAACTCCGGCGGGTAAGAGGCGTAGCGCCGCGGCATGCCCAGCGTGCCCAGAATGAACTGCGGGAAGAAGGTGAAGTTGAAGCCGATGAACGTGATCACCGCGGCCAGTTGCGAAATCTTCTCCGGATACATGCGCCCGGTGATCTTCGGCCACCAGAAATGGATGCCGGCCAGGAACGCCATCAGCATGCCGCCCACCATCACAAAGTGGAAGTGCGCCACGATGAAGTAGGTTTCGGTCAGGTGAATGTCTGTGCCCGCGGTGCCCAGGAAGACCCCGGTGAGCCCGCCGATGGTGAACAGCCCCATGAAGCCGAAGGTGTAGAGCATCGGCGTTTCAAACGTGATGGAGCCCTTGTAGAGGGTGAATGTCCAGTTGAATATCTTGATCGCCGAGGGCACCGCCACCAGCATTGTCAGCAGTGAGAACACCAGCACGGCGTAGTTCGAGATGCCCATGATGAACATGTGGTGGGCCCAGACAAAGAAGCCGAACACCGCGATGGCCACCGACGAAAACGCCACCGCCGTGTAGCCGAAGACGCGCTTGCGGCTGAAGGTCGAAATCGTTTCGGAAATTACCCCCATGCCGGGCAGAATCATGATGTAGACAGCCGGGTGCGAATAGAACCAGAACAGATGTTGAAACAGCAGCGGATCGCCGCCCTTGGTGGGGTCGAAGACGCCGATGCCGATCGTCCGCTCGAGAGCGATCAGCACGATGGCGATGGCGACGACCGGCGTGGCCAGCACCATCAGAATGCTGGCCGCGTAATGCGCCCAGACGAATAACGGCATGCGGAACCAGGTCATCCCTGGGCAGCGCATCTTGTGGATGGTGACGATGAAGTTCAGTCCCGTGAAGATGGAGCTGAAGCCGGCGATGAAGGCGGCCAGCCCCGTGGTCAGCACGTTGGTGTTCACGTAGTGCGTTGACAGCGGGGTGGTGAAGGTCCAGCCCGTGTCCACGCCGCCGCTGGCCATGGTGTAGATGGCCAGGATGCCGCCCGCGATGTATAGATACCAGCTCAGCAGGTTGATCTTGGGCAGCGCCAGATCCTTCGCGCCGATCATCAGCGGGATCAGAAAATTGCCCAGCGTGGCCGGCACCGACGGCACCAGGAAGAAGAAGATCATGATCACGCCGTGCATGGTGAACACCTTGTTATAGGTGTCGGTGGCCATCAGGTCGGTCTGCGGCGTCAGCAGCTCCAGCCGGATCAGCCCGGCCAGAGCCCCGCCGATGAAGAAGAAGAAGCTCAGCGAGATCAGATAGAGGATGGCAATCCGCTTGTGGTCGCCGGTCAACAGCCAGCTCAGAAGTCCGTTCTCCTTGGTGATGAAATTCACCTTGGGAATCCTGGCCGTGGATTGATCGGGGAGACTGACGATTGTGGCGCTCATGGCTTCACCGTTCCTTGCTTCGCCGTTCCAGGTTGTGCGGTTCCGGCCGGCCCAGCCTGGGGACCCGCTGCCGGGGTAGGTCGCCGCGGCGTCCCTTCGCCCTCCGGCAGCAGGTCGGTCGTGTTCAACGTCTGCTGAATGCGGTAATCGGAGTTGAGGTTCTTGATGTATTCAACCAGCGCGATCACGCCCTCTTCGCTCACCTGCCCCTGGTAGGTGGGCATGATGGGCGCATAACCCTGGGTGATGTGCTGCGACGGGTTCAGGATCGACTCGCGCAGATAGGCCTCGTCGGCCAGCACCGTGCCGCCGCTCGAGAGCGCCAGCTTGGCCCCGTAAACGTTGGCCAGGCTCGGCCCTCGCGCATCCGGCCGGGTGTTGTGGCAGGCGTTGCAGCTCAGGCTCGCAAACAGCCGCTCGCCGTTCTGCGCCAGGCTCATGCCGCTGGTCGACTCCGCCAGCCACTTCCGGTAGTCCTCCGGTGTCAGCACTACAATGTCGCCGATCATCTGCGAGTGGTTGGTGCCGCAGTATTGCGTGCAGAACAGGTGATAAGTGCCCGGCGTGGTGGCCTCGAACCAGACCGTCGTGTAGCGGCCCGGAATGGCCTCGCGCTTGACGCGGAAGGCGGGAATGGAAAAGCTGTGAAACACATCCTGCGAGATCAGCGTCAGTTGGATCGGCTGCCCGGTGGGAATGTGCAGCGAGTTGATCTCGTGCTGCCCGCCCGGATGCTCCGCCTTCCACATCCACTGCTTGCCCACCACGTAAATGTTCATCGAGTTGGCCGGCGGCGTGTACACGCGGAAGTAAATCAGCGCGCCCCACACGAACATCACCAGGAACAGGCCCAGCGGAATGATGGTCCAGGTGGCCTCCAGCAGCGTCGAGCCCTCGATCTGCTCCGCCACCGGGTGCCGCTCCTTGCTGTAGAGAATGCAGAAGCTCGTCACCAGCAGAGTGACGATAGTCAGCCCGATCAGGCTCACCAGCACCATGAAAAAAAGGAGCGCGTCCATCTGCGGCGCAATCTTCGACGCCTCCGGCGGAAACAACGCGAAGTTCGTCATCCACTTGACGAGAAACTGCCAGATTATTGGACTGATGTGGCTCATTCAGTTATCCGTTCACCTTTGGTGCTGTCCCGTTTGTCGTGTTTGACCCGTTGCCTTCGGTTCCATCGCCCGCGCGGCTGTCGCGGCGGAACATTACCAGCATGAATCCACCCAGACTGAAGACCGTCACCAGCCCGCCCAGCTGCACTACCCGCGCAACGATCAGCGAGTGCTTGTTGGTCTTGGGATCGTAGTGGTAGCAGTACGTCAAAATGTTGTCCACCGGCGATCCGATGCGATTGGCCGAGGCTTCCACCAACCCCAGCCGCAGGTCCTTGGGCGAGTACTCGACGCCCATGTAGTACTGCGCCAGCTTGCCCTCCGGCGTCACAATCTGAATCGAACTCGCGTGCGCAAACTGCGTCAGCTTCCCGTCCGGGCCTGGAATTTTCACGTAGCCGAACCCGACGGCCTTGGTCAGCGCGTCGATGTTGGCCTGCGTCCCGGTCATGAAATGCCAGCCCCCGGCCGTGTTCGGATGCCCATAGCGCTTCAGGTAGCTGCGCTTCTTGGCCGCGGCAAGGTCCGTTCCCTCGCTGGGATCGATGCTCACCACGATCACATCGAAGTCCTTCCCCGGGACAAAGTTGACCATCTGCAGCGCGCCCGTCAGTCCGTTCAACTCCTCCGAGCACAGCATCGGGCACTGGTAGTACACCAGCGCCAGAATCGCCGGCCGCTTGCCGAAGTAGTTGCCCAGCTGCACCTGCTGGCCCTGGTCGTCCGTGAAAGTGAGCGAGAGCGGCAACTGCGCGTTCAGATTCTGCGCAATCCCCACCCCGTTCAGCAGCGCCGGCGGCTTGTCGTTTACCGGGCCCATCTCTTTCTCGTCGTAGCGCGAAACTTGCGCCATCAGCGCGGGCGCGGCCAGCGCCAATGCCAGCAGCGCCGCCGCCTTCACCGCGCCCGCCCAGCCTCTCCGCATTGTTTCCGCCCTCTGCATCTCAATCCCGATTTCTTCCGTTCCTAATCCTGCTCCGTGCCCCACAAAGGCCCCGTGCCCCATCCTTTTCACGTTTCTTTGTGAAAAGGGTGGGAAACCGAAAACCTCAGTCCGCCCCTGCGCGCGCTCTACTTCACCGGCTCCGCGCGTTTTGTCTCCACCGCCTCCGCAATCGCCAAATCGTGCTCGTACCCGGTCCGCGCAAATCCATTGGTCAGCGGCGGCGCGACAACCGGCCTCATGTCCCCCGTCATCAACGGCGCCTGATCGGCATTGGCCGCAACCGGCAGCCCGCGCTGGGCAAGCAACTCAATAGCCCGATCGATCGGAATCCTCACCCGCCGCGGCGAGCCCTGCGACTTGTCCGCCCAGCTGTAGTTGGTCAGCAGCAGGTCTTCCTTGGCGTGCAGGTCGGCGATCTCCTGGTTGCCGTCGTCGGTCTGCAGCCGCGGCGTGGGAAACTGCTGCGTAAGCTGCGCAATCTTGTTCTGCAGCGCGGGGCTGTTGGCCAGGTTGCCCAGGCCGCGCACATCCACCGTCCTGTCTTTCTGCCACTTGGTTGTGGGCCCGTCGTCCTTGGCCATCTGCGCGTTGATGATCATGCCGATGCCGTAGCACAGCGCCCCGCCGACGGCCACAAAGATGGCCAGCGCGGTCAGAAACACCACGATGCCGGTGACGCGGACATCTCTCTGCTCGTAGCCGGCCGACGCGTCGATCTCCTCGGGCTCGTGTCCGGATTCATCTCCGGAATCGGGTTTATGCATGTGCATGTTCAGGCTCCAGAATTTCCGCTAGGTGCGGGTCGTTGGTTTGCACCAGCGGCCGCTGCTTCAAGCGCGTGCAGTAGAAGGCCGCCCAGAAGGCCACCATGGCCGCCGGGACGGCGACATATTCGAGAATTCCCCAGCTGAAATGCAGGTTGCGCGCCGCGTCCTTGAAGTTCGGCTCGATCAGCCAGAACAGATCGAAGGCCTTGGCGAACAGCATCCATCCGCACACCCACATCAGCCGCTTCTTGTTGCGCTTGATGTCGCGCGACAGCAGCAGCGAAAACGGAATCAGCCAGTGGAAGATGAAGTCCAGCGTCACGATCGCGCCCCAGCCGCCGCGAATCCGATCCAGGTACCAGGGAATCTCCTCCGGCAGGTTCCCCGACCAGATGATGAGGAACTGCGAGAAAGCCAGGTAGATGTTCAGCATCACAAAAGCAAAGGTGAACTTGCCCAGGTCCTGCTGTTCGGTCTGCCGCAGGATGGTCTTGAACGGCTCGGCCCGCGATAGCAGAATCGCGACAAGGATCGAAAGCGCCAGCACCGAGTAGCCCTGCCCCACTAGGAACAGAAGCCCGTACACCGACGAATACCAGGTCGGGTCCATCGACATCACCCAGTAGATTACCGCCGCCGTCATGGTCAGCGAGTAGACCAGAATCCCCGGCCCGCTGATGTTCTCCATCTTCTTGATCCACATCGGCGTGTTGGCCGGCGAGTCCGCGTCGCGCTTGAGTCCAAGCCGGTTCAGCCGCCACGCATAAATCGCCCACACGGTGAAGCAGAACAGGCCGACCAGAAAAAACATCTCGGGCTGCAGCATGGGCCGCTTGAAGACGAGGGCGTGCGCCTGCGCTTCGTTGATGAACCCGGCCTTCAGCGCCGCGGCCACATTGCTCGGATTTGACCCATCCACCTGCGCCCACAGGTAGACCTTCCTCATCCACACCACCACCACCAGCCAGTAGACGAAAACCACAATAAGCGTGCGGCTCATCGCCTCCAGAGGGCGCCGCAGCAGCAATCCCCACTTGCCGCCCGTGACGTACTGCAACATCAACAGCGCCAGACCGCCCACCGCCCAGCCGAAGGTCAGCATCAGCCCCAGAACCCAGGCCCGCAGAACGTGGTCGGAGTCGAACCCCTTGCCGTCCATGAAGGCAAGCCCGGCCGCAATCACCGCGAAGACCGCCGCGACGATGGTTGCTCTCATCTTCCAGACGTCGACAAATGCCGGTGCGCCCAGTTCTGCCGGGAGCGTCTTGGCGTGTTGTTGATCGTGAGCCATTCTGTTCGTCCTTCGTCCCTTAGTCCCTAGTCCCTTGGTCCCTATTGCGCGGCCGGTTTGCTTTTGGGAATCGTGATCGCGGGGTCAGCCGGATAAGCCGGGGCCAGGGCCGGAGTTCCTTCTTTGGCTATCGGAGGATAGGCTTGAACTGCCGTTGCCGGAAGCATCCATGGCTGAGCCCACTCTGGATGCTTCAAATCCTGCGCAATATCCTTCAGGTCCTTCACCTCGACGCCCGCCGGCACATCCTTTTCCGTCGCCGCCTGGCTCAACTGCAGAGCCCGGATGTAGGCCGCAACCGCCCAGCGGTCCACCGGCGTCAGTTGCGCCGAGTAGTCGGGCATCGCGCCGTAGCCGTGCGTCATCACATAAAAGTAGTGCGAGATGGGCTGCGTGAGCCGCACCTGGTCGTGCAGATTGGCGGCCTGCTTGTAGCCGCGATCGACGATCGCCCCCATCCCGTTCCCCACCCGCGAGTGGCACGGCGTGCAGTAGATGTTGAACCGCTCCTGGCCGCGCCTGAGCACCTCCACGGTCACCGGAAAGGGCATCTCGTT
>JARLGE010000161.1 GCA_031296215.1 Occallatibacter sp. | reverse complement strand
TATGGGCAAATGTGGCAACATGCCACTAATGGGGGACTTTCTCAGCGACAAAAGAGGGAGTCACAAATCATGTACATAGGACTAAATTGAGGTCATCAGTTGAGGGAAAGAATATGGCGACATTGCTATCGATGTACGATTACGACAACGACTTTAGCAGAGACGAGACACCGATTGGCCCAACCCACAGGCCGAAATCGCTTGCACAAATGGATGTGCGCCAGTCCATCCTTGAGGAGATCGCGTTAAAGACGCTGTATCTTTCCGGTTCCATGTCTGTCCTTGAGCTGGCTGAGAAAATGCAGCTCGGCTACGAGGTGGTGGACTCCCTTTTCTGCCAACTGCGCGCCGAACAACTCTGCCTGGTCACCGGCATGACCGGCCACGTCCATCAGATTGCCATCACCGCGCAGGGCAGAAACCGCGCGGCGGAACTGATCGCCCATTGCCATTACGCCGGCGCCGCTCCGGTCGCTTTTAACAGCTATGTCGAGCAAACCCGCAAGCAGAGCGTCAAGAAGGTCGACGTGCATGCCGCCGATGTCCAGCGCGCCTTCGCTCATCTGGTCATCGACGGCGAGACCCTGCGCAAGTTTGGCACCGCGCTCAACTCCGGCAGCTCCCTGTTCCTGTGGGGCCCGGCCGGCACCGGCAAGACCACCATGGCCGAAACCCTGTCCCGGGTGGTAGCCGACGATGAAGTCTGGATTCCCTATGCTGTGGAAGTCGACGGTTCCATCATCACCGTCTACGATCCTTCCATCCACAAGCGTGACGAGGAAGCGGAGCCCGAGGACCGGGATGCGCGCTGGGTGCTGTGCCGCCGCCCCTCGGTACTGGTCGGCGGAGAGCTGACCGCCGAGATGCTCGACCTGCAGTACAACCCCAATACAAAATTCTATGTCGCCCCGGCGCAGATGAAGGCCAATAACGGCGTGCTCATCATCGACGACTTCGGCCGCCAGCGCCTGCGCCCGGAAGAGCTGCTCAACCGCTGGGTAGTGCCGCTGGACCGCAGAATCGACTTCCTCACCCTGGCGGGCGGAAAGAAGATCGAGGTCCCCTTCGAGATGCTGGTGGTGTTTGCCTCCAACATGGATCCGGCCGAACTGGTCGATCCCGCCTTCCTGCGCAGAATTCAGACCAAGATCAAGATTGGCGAGGTCTCCGACGAACAGTTCTGCGAGATCTTCCGCCGCGTGGCCGTTGAGAACCGGGTCCCCTTCGAAGTTGACATCCCAACCGACCTGATCAACTTCATTCGCATCACCCTCAAGCAGGAATTACGCTCCTGCTATCCGCGCGACATCGTCAACCAGGTCTGTTGGGCCGCCCGATACGAAGGCCGCAAGCCGCATATCGATCGCCCCGCTTTGACGCGCGCCACCGACGCGTACTTCCTGGCCAAGGCATAGGCCTCTGACCGCTTGATTCCGCACCAGCGCGGGTGCCCCAGGTCTCGAATCTGAGACCTGGGAACGCACGCCTCCATGAACCTCGGTCGAACTCCCCTTCTACAGCAGCTTCATCGCGTCCGGGTCCCAGTGGGCCACGGTACCCTTTTCCATGCTCAGGTTGCTCAGCAGCGCGGCGCCGGCCGCGCGATAGCCGAACACCGCGTCCTCCACCACCGGCTTGCGGCTGCGTACCGAGGCGAAGAAGTTCGCGAAGTGATCGTAGCTGTCCAGGTAACCTTCCGGCGCTACGTACTTCTCGAAGCCAGCCGGCGGCGGTCCTGCCGGGTGCTGCAGCGGATACTTCTTCTTGTAGTCCTCGACGATGGCCTTCTGCATGGCCAGGGGGAACGATTCGATGGTGTAGCCAGGCTCCTTCTCGCGGGGCACGCGGGTGATGCTCACCCATCCGCCGCCGATCTCCATGGTCCCTTCCGAGCCGGTGAAGATCAGTCCCTCGCTCTCCTCGCCGCCGTCCACAAAGTTCACCCGCAGGCTCAGGTTGAAGCCCTCGCGGTAGTCGAACAGACCCAGCATCACGTCCGGCGCGTCGCGGCCGTCCTTCCAGAATCTCAATCCTCCAGTCGCCATGCCCCGCGTCGGTCCGTTCGAGCCGGTGATGAAGTGGGTGCCGCTGAACAAGTGCACAAACAGGTCGCCGGCCACGCCCGTTCCATAGGCTTTCCACTTGCGCCACTGGAAGAAGTGCTCGGCGTTGAAGGGAATCTTTGGCGCCGTGCCCAGGAAGCGCGGCCAGTCGCAGGTGTCCGTCGAAGCATCGGGCGGAACCGTGTAGCTCCACGCGCCCATGGTCGAGTTGCGATCCCAGCGCGCGGTCACCATGTTGAGCTGGCCGATGGCGCCCGAGGCCAGAAGTTCCTTGGCCTTGGCGTAGATTACCGAGCTCACGCGCTGGCTGCCCACCTGCAGAATGCGCCCGGTCTTCTTCGCGGCCTCGATCATCTCCGGCCCGTCGCTGTAGAGATGGATCATCGGCTTCTCGCAATACACATCCTTGCCCGCCTTCATCGCGTCCACCGCCGCCTGCTTGTGCCAGTGGTCGGGCGTGCCGATGATGACCGCGTCAATGTCCTTGCGGGCCAGAATCTCGTTGTAGTCGCGGGTGGTGAAGGTGTCCGGGCCCCAGATCTCCTTCGCGTGCTCCAGCCGCCCGTTGTAGCAATCCGCCACGGCCACGCACTTGACGCCGGGCACCTGCACGGCAACCTTGGTATCGAACTGCCCCTGCCCGCCCGCGCCGATCAGCGCAATCTGGATGTGGTCGTTGGCCGCGACCGGCTTGGCCTGCTCGTCCTGCATTGCCGCCAGCGCATGAAGCCGCGGAGCAATCAACGACCCCGCCGATGCCGCCGATGCCGCCCTCAAAAAATTCCTGCGATTCAATCCGTTCACGTTTGAGCCCTCCCGGCTAAGAAGTTTTTCGCCGCCTATAACCATACACTGCCCC
>JARLGE010000160.1 GCA_031296215.1 Occallatibacter sp. | reverse complement strand
GGCATTCCCGTGCTGCCCGTCGCCCGCCAGACTCGCAACGTCAACGGCTCCGCCCAGCAGGGCGCGGCCGACGCCGCCGCCAATGCCGCCGACCTGCTGGCCAGCTTTGGCGTCCCGGCCATGGCCGCCCAGGGCAGCGTCTTCTTCCTGTTTCTCGATGTCGAGGGCAGCCCCAGTCTTTCCGTCGACTACTACACCGCCTGGGCCCAGGCCCTGGCGCAGTCCAGCAGCACCGCCAGCAACGGCCAGGTCACCATCCGCCCCTGTCTCTATGCCGCGCAGGGTGACAACCCAACTTGGCAGGCGCTGGCCCAGGCCATGGCAGCCGGTGCAGACTGCGGCGGCGCCTGGGTTGCCCGCTACCCCGCCGGCGGGTGCAGCGCGGTCCTTAACTGGGAGGACCACCTCGTCACCCCCAGCGTGGGCGTCCCCTGCCCCATCCTCCTCTGGCAATATGCCGGCAACTGCGCCAGCGGCAGCCTGGACCTCTCCCAGACCAATCCCAACCTCGATCCCAAGGCCACGCTGCTCAACTTCCTCATGCTCCCGCCCCCGCCCGCCGGCTCCTAACCGTCACCGTTCCGCCAGGTAGCGCCAGTCGCAGGGAAACCCGCGCTCTGGCGCAACCGCCCCGGGCGGTATAGCCTTGAAGCAGCCAATGGCCGCTGTTTCCCCAACCGTTGTCCACTCCACCAGCCCCCATGCGCGGCTCACCGACAGCCACGGCCGCGTCATCCACGACCTCCGCGTCTCCATCACCGACCGCTGCAACTACAAGTGCGTCTACTGCCGCACCGGGGAACACGGCGCCCAGTATCCGGAACTCGCCATCGAAGAGTATCTCCGCCTCATCGGCCTCTTCGTCTCGCTGGGCGTCACCAAGGTCCGCCTCACTGGCGGCGAGCCCCTGCTGCGCCGCGGCTTGTTCGAGCTCATCCAGGAACTGGCCCGCCTGCGCACCCTGACCGACGAGCCTCTGGACCTGGCCCTCACCACCAACGGCCATCTGCTCGACACCCTCGCCAGCCCGCTCAAAGCCGCCGGCCTCCATCGCGTCACCGTCAGCATGGACGCCGTCGACGAGCCCACCTTCGAGCGCATCACCCGCGTCCCCGGCAGCTTTCAAAAAGTCCTCTCCGGCGTTCGCGCCGCCCGCGCCGCCGGCCTCACCCCCCTCAAGATCAACTGCGTCCTGCTGCGCGGCTTCAACGACGGCCAGGTCGAAGCCTTCGCCCACTTCGCCCGCCAGGAAGACGTCGCCGTCCGCTTCATCGAGTTCATGCCCCTCGAGGAAGACCGCCTCTGGACGCCCGCCATCGTGGTCCCGCTCAAAGAGATCGTCGCCCGCATTGGCCGCGTCCTTCCCCTGGTCGAGCTCCCCCCGCGCGAAGCCAGCGAAACCGCCCGCCGCTTCGGCTTCTCCGACGGCAAGGGCGAAATCGGCATCATCGCTCCCGTCACCCAGGCCTTTTGCGGCGCGTGCAGCCGCGTTCGCCTCACCTCCGACGGCAAAATCCGCACCTGCCTCTTCTCCCAGATCGAGCACGACCTCTACGGCCGCATGCGCGAAGGCGCGTCCGACGCCGAACTCCGCGCCTACATCCACCGCACCGTGCAGGGCAAAGAAGCCCGGCACCACATCGGCGAGCCCGGCTTCCTCAAGCCCTCCCGCTCCATGGTCCACATCGGCGGATGATGGGCAGCTTGGCGCCCTCCGCGCATCCGACGCGCACCCTTCCATCCTGGATCAGAATCTAAGAACCTGTCCAAAAACCCCAATTTGCCCACTGTCAACCCGCCACAAAGGCTCCGTGCCCCATCCATTCGGGTCTTTTGCGAATGGGTGGGAGACCACGAGCCCCAACCGGCCTTCCTCGAACCAGGTTTTTGGACAGGTTCTAAGAACGCACCCTCGCTTCTGCGCTTCTCTTCCAGATGCGAGATTCAGGGAATATCTCTTCCTTCAGGCGCCCAGAAGCATCTCTTTTTCTCTGGAGTGAAAGAATTGGCGTTTCATGCAGCCTTCCCGGGAGCCAGACGCCCCGCGGAAATCTTCTGGCCTATCGCCCCTTCCGGGGTGTGTGACAGAATGCAGTCAAGGCTCCCCATGTGAGTCCACCCATGACGACCGAGACGGAAAACCGTATCCCGCTCGCAGACCTGCTCATCTTCCACCAGTTGACGCGCTCGCTCACCTCGAGCTTCGACCTGGACACCATTCTGCGCACCATCCTCGAACAAATGGAGCACACCATCGAAGCCCAGCAATGGACATTGCTGATGCTCGATGAAGACACCCAGGAGCTCTACTACGCCATCGCCGCCGGCGGCGAACAGGAGGCCCTCCGCGGCCTCCGCGTCAAAGTCGGAGAGGGCGTGGCCGGCTGGGTCGCTCAGCACGGCCAGACCCTCATCGTCCCCGAATCCACCCCCCCCGAATCCGCCCAGGACCCGCGCCTCTCGATCGATCTGGCCGGCAATCTGCAAGGCGTCCGGTCGGTCATCGCCATGCCCCTGCGCGGCCGTAAGGGAACCCACGGCGTCATCCAGATCTTCAACCCCCGCACCGACCGCATGACCGACTACACCATCGCCTTCCTGCACATCCTCGCCGACCACGCTGCCATCGCCATCGAGAATGCCCGCGACGTGGCCAGCATCCAGCAGTTGAGCATCACCGACGATTGCACCGGCCTCTTCAATGCCCGCCATCTCTACGACGTGCTCGGCCAGGAGCTGGACCTTTGCGCCCGCCAGGCGGTCCCGGTGTGCCTGGCCTTCCTCGACCTCGACCGCTTCAAGCTGGTCAACGACGCCCACGGCCACCTGGTCGGCAGTCAGTTCCTCGCCCTCGTCGGCCGCCGCATGTGTGACTTGAGCGCTCCCACCGACCTCTGCTTCCGCTATGGTGGCGACGAGTTCGCCGTGCTCATGCCGGCCACCGCGGCCGAGGCCGCCCACGCCCGCGCCGCCGAGATGCTCCGCCAGTTGATGGACACCCGCTTCCCCATCCGTCCCGGACTCAAGCTGCGCATCGGCGCCAGCGCCGGTCTCGCCGCCGCCCCCGCCGACGGCCTCACCGTCCACGCCATCATCGGCGCCGCCGACTCCCGCATGTACGCCGCCAAAACCCATGGCCGAGGCCATGTCCGCGGCGCGTAGCGCACCAGCGTCCCAACACCACAAAGCCCTCATGAGCCACGGTCCCGCCCTGAGGACCTTCCCAACGGGTCGGTGCTTTGAAAGGGCACGACCGGGGTATTGGGAAACCCTCCGGGCCGGGGTCGCGTGCCGCAATGAGCCCATCAGAAACGTGGGCTCTACAGGCTGCCGAAAAACTCGTCTATCCCGTGATTTTTCTAGAAGCTGTTTCATAACCCGGTTTTGAAAGGGCACGGCTTCAGCCGTGCCGCTACGGAGCAGGAAAATCGCGGGCTTTAGCCCCTGAGGGAATGCCTTATAGCGCCCCACATTCGGCTTTGAAACAGCTTCTAGGTTCTGTAACAGGGCACGACTTCAGTCGGGCCGCAAGATGCTAAAAAAGAAAGGACGGGCTTTAGCACCTGCGGGAATGCTTAGCCTCATCGCGAGCCCGCTCAGCCCGCCCGCGCACCGCGCGCCGCAAAGTAAATCGAAACCACCGTAATGTCGTCCGTCTGTCCGAAATGCTTGGCCGTCTGCGCAATGTAGCGCGCCGATTCGTTGCTCACCTGTTGCGTGCGCTCAAACCCGAATAGCTCACCTTGAGCATTCGACGCCTCCACCACTCCATCCGAAAGAAAAATCAGCCGGTCGCCGACCTCGAGTTTGAACTCCGCCTCCGCATACTCGATGTTGGCGATCACGCCCAGCGGCAGAGCCGCCGCCAGCTCCATCTCGCGCCCTTCGCGATAGGGGTGCAGATGCCCCGCATTGGCAATCGTCATCGACCCATCCGGATAGATGCGCGCGCATAAGCAGGTGGCGAAGCTTACCGCCGCCTTCGCCCTCGCGCCCCCCCCGGACGAGGCCCCCAGCAGCACGTTGTTCAGCCGGTTCAACACCGTTGCCGGGTCGTGCGACAATTCATTGCGCAGCGCCCCCACCAGCGTGCTCGCGTTCATCGCCGCCTGCAAGCCCTTGCCGCTCACGTCTCCCACCACGATCAGCATCGACCCATCCTGCTGCGGCAGCACCTGGAAGAAATCTCCCCCCACGCCGTTCACCGGCAGGTACGCGCTCTCCAGCATGAAGTTGTGGTTCGACGGCAGCTCGGTCGGAATCAGCAGCGCCTGCACGCTCCGCGCCGCCTCAATCTCCGCCGCCGAGCGCTGCTCCTCCTGGCTCACATGAATGAAGCGGTAGAAAATCACCGCCAGCAAGCTGAACAGGAAAACCGTGTACGTGACAATGCTGATGGGAAACTCGACTGGCCCCACGTGAAAGTGGTGAAAGGCAAAACGCGCGGCAATCCAGTGCCGGCCGGCTGCCCAATCCAGAACAGTTCCCAGCGAATCCGCCGTTGCCGCCAGAAAGAATGGCAGCAGCATCACTCCCGCGTCCGGCCGGCCCTTTCGCCACGCGCGAAACAGCAGCACCGTCACCAGCACGGTGAAGCCAACCTCCGCGGAGACCGAAACGTACTCGTAGCTCTGCTGCAGATGAACCAGCGACAGAATGGGCAGCAGCAGCGCGCAAACCTGAAACACACGAACGGCTCTTCGATACCCGCCGCCGGTAAAGCGAAGAACAAACTCCAGCGTCACCGCCATGAACACGCGGCCGGCCCACAGGTTGATTACGCCGAAGACCGACAGCGGCAGCAGCTCCAGCGCCCAGGCGCTCTCGCTGGTCCCCATCGCGGCCACCGAAAGACACAGCACCGCCAGCCACAAATACTCCGCGTGCTTGCGCTGCGCCAGGTAGAGCGTTGCGCCCAGCATCGCCACGCAAAAGAACAGAAAGCTCACCAGGATGCCGGCCAGCAACTGTTGGTCCCACAATCGGCTTGTCGCCGCCGTGAGCCGCTCGGCAATATCGTCCCGCGCCCCAAGCTCCACCTTGTCGACCAGACCGCGCCGGATCGAAGTGTCGCCCCCCGCCCAGCTGCGAATGGCCACCACCATCCCGCCGTCGGCGCCCGGCTGCGGCAGGTGTACCTCCAACGGCGGCGACGCATACATCGACGGATTCGCCGTCATCCCCTTGGTGTGGCCCGCTTCCACGCCTCCCACATAGACCGCAAGCTGTCCCACCGAGTTGGGCGCAACCAGAAGATCGAGCGCCGCATTCCCCGAACTGCTGTTCACTTGCGCCAGTTGCTGCGCCTGCACCCTGAGCCGGTACCAGCCATACCCGGAGTAAGCGTCGATGCCCTGTTCGGTCAGAGGCTTGCTCAGCTTGACGGTCGCCCACCCAGAGTCGTCGAAACCCGGATCGGCCCACCGCGCATCGTCGCCCGCCTGAAACCGCCATCCGCCGTCCAGGTCCAGCGTCCCCTCAACCCTGGCAGGCGCAGCGCTGCTCATCGACCCCGGAGCCGCCGCAGGCCCTTGCGCCAACAGCGGCGCCCCAAAAACGCAAACTGCCGCAACCCCGCACAGTGCCCATCGCGTGGAAAGCTTCGCCGCTCGATCAACGATCTTCATACGCCTTCCAAGTTCCAGATCCAATGCTACTGCGGAACAGGTCCGGGCTTTGAAAGGGCGCGACTTCAGTCGTGCCATGCGCCCGCCGTATCAATCTGGGCTTTAGCCCCTCAGGGATGTTCTCTTCCTCGTTTACCCGGACTCCCGAGTTTCCCAGCTCCCTCTTTCGCGGCTGCCGGAAAACTGCAAACACGGGATGAACTGCTTTTCGAATCCCACCCTGGTGTGAGACAACGCAGATCGGCGCGTGTGCCGCGCAACTATTCTTCCACTTCTCTTCCCGTCTCCGTGCTCCGATCTACGCCCAGCCGCTCCAATTGGTTCCGCCAGTCCAGCGATTCGACAAAACTCTTCGACTCGCGCCAGTTCGGCTCCACGATCACATGCAGCTCAAGGTACACGCGCGTCCCCAGGAGCGACTCGATCTTCCTCCGCGCCCCGGTCCCGATCTCCTTCAGCTTCGACCCGCCCTTGCCGATCAGGATCGCCTTCTGCCCGTCGCGTTCGCAGTAGATGGCCGCGGCAATCCGCGTCAGCGGCGCACGCGCCGGCACTGCACCCTTCTTGCGGGGCACAAATGGCTTCGGCTCCTCGAACCTCTCAACCACCACCGCCGACGCATAGGGAATTTCTTCGCCCGTCTCCACCAAAATGCTTTCGCGAATCAGCTCCGCCACCATGAACCGCTGCGGCTGATCCGTGTACTGGTCCTTCGGATAGTACCGCTCGCCCTTGGGCAGCGCCTCCACAATCTTCTCCACCAACAAGTCCAGCCCGTCCCGCTTGCGCGCGCTGACAGGAATGATCTCGGTAAAGTTGAAATGCTCTGTGAGTGTCTGAATCAGCGGCAGCAGATGATCCTTCGGCACCAGATCGATCTTGGTCAGCACCAGAAACACCGGGCAATCCACCTTGCGAATCAATCCAAACAGAAACTCATCCTCGCTGGCCCAGTTGGTCCGCTCATTCTTCTTCGATGAAACAATCTTGGG
>JARLGE010000159.1 GCA_031296215.1 Occallatibacter sp. | reverse complement strand
GTCGAGTGCATCGGCGCCTGCTGCTGGGCTCCTGCCATCCAGGTCAACTACGACTTCCACGACGAACTCGCGCCCGAGCATGTGCCCGGCATTCTCTCCGGCTATCGCGGCCGCGCCCAGGCCGCCATCCCCGGCGATGGGTCTGCGTCGCTGGAGTGGAAGGCGGAAGGGAGCCCGAATCATGCCTAGGCTGGTCTTCCATCCCGAGGAAGTCAAACTGGTCAGCAAGCGCTTCGGCCAGGGCGCGGCCAACATCGATCGCTACATCGAACTGGGCGGCTATGAGAGCGCGAAGAAGTGCCTTGCCCAGGGCCCCGAATGGATCATCGACGAGATGAAGGCCAGTGGCCTCCGCGGCCGCGGCGGCGCCGGCTTCCCCACCGGCCTCAAGTGGTCCTTCGTTCCCAAGCAGTCGCTCAAGCCCAAGTACGTCCTCGTCAATGGCGACGAGAGCGAGCCGGGAACCTGCAAGGATCACCTGATCTTTTTGCACGATCCCCACGCGGTCATCGAAGGCACCATCATCGCCGGCCTGGCCATCGGCGCAAAATTGGGCTTCATCTACCTGCGCGGCGAATATCGCTACCTGCTTGCGATCATGGAGAAGGCCGTCGCCGATGCCTACGCCAAAGGTTTCCTGGGCAAAAAAATCTTCGGCTCCGATACTGAGTTCCAGATCGTCACGCAGACCGGCGCCGGCGCTTACGAAGTGGGCGAAGAGTCGGCGCTGATGGAGTCGCTCGAAGGCAAGCGCGGCGTGCCGCGCATCAAGCCGCCGTTTCCCGCCGTTGTTGGCCTTTACGGCGGACCAACGGTCATCAACAACGCCGAAACCATCGCCACGGTGCCTCACGTCATCGCCACCGGCGCCGCGGCCTTTGCCGCCATCGGCTCGCCGCGCAACGGCGGCACCCGCCTGTTCAGCATCAGCGGCCACGTGCACCGCCCCGGCGTCTACGAGCTGCCCATGGGCTTCAACCTCAAGAGGATGATCTACGAGGTTGCCGGCGGCATCCGCGGCGGGCGCAAGCTGAAAGCGGTCGTCCCCGGCGGCTCATCCACTCCGGTCCTGTTGCCTGAAGAGATCGAAAACCTCGGCATGGACTTCGACCAGGTAGGCAAGGCTGGCTCCATGCTCGGCTCAGGCGGCGTCGTGGTCCTCGACGACCAGACCTGCATCGTCGAGTTTGCCCTGCGCACCATCAGCTTCTATCAGCACGAGTCCTGCGGCTGGTGCATCCCCTGCCGCGAAGGCACCGACTGGCTGAAGAAATCGCTCACCCGCTTCCACGCCGGTTACGGCGTCGCCAAAGACATCGACAACATGCAGTACATTGCGGAGAACATGCTTGGCCGCACTTTCTGCCCATTAGGCGACGCCGCCGCCATGCCCACGCTGGGCTTTGTGAAGAAGTTCCGCAAGGAGTTCGAAGACCACCTGAACGGCAAGCCCTGTCCGTTCGCCAAACATGTTGAGCTGGCCGTCATTTAATTCATGAGAGACAGAAGGCCATAGAGGAAACCGCGAAAAGAAGGCGTTGAAAATGCGAGACGAGACGTGAGACCGCAAGAACTTGTTCGCATCCTGGAGGCGGATGGATGGCAAGCGACAGGTCAATCGGGCAGCCATCGGCATTATCGTCATCCAACCAAGCTCGGACTGCTGATCGTCCCGATGCACGCCGGAAAAGAGCTTGGTAAGGGGCTGTTACACAGTATTCTCAAGAAGGCAGGTCTGAAATGAATCGGGAATATCTAGTGGTATACGAGAAAGGTGCAAACAACTGGAGCGCGTTTTCTCCAGACGTGCTCGGATGCGGCTCGCTCGGCGAATCGCTGGAAGAGACACGCGCAAATATGCGCGAAGCCATGGAATTGTACCTTATTGAAACCGCGAAGGCCGGAGAGCCTATTCCGGATGCAGTGACTACAAAGGTCGATTTCAATGAGTTCGATCCTGAGCACGCGACCAAACAATATTTTGTCGAGTGGCTTGGCGTATCGCTTCCTCAGCCTCATTCATTCAAAGAAGAGACGCAAGCCGCATAAGGATTGGAATGGCAGACGTAACCTTCACCGTCGATGGAAAGAAACTCACCGCTCCCGCGGGCACGCTGCTAATTGACGCCTGCCGCAAGGCGGGCATCGAGATTCCCGCTTTCTGTTACTACCCCGGCCTCAGCCTCCAGGCCGCCTGCCGCATGTGCGTGGTGCGCCAGGAGAAGGTGCCCAAGCTGCAAACCGCCTGCACCACCACCGTCGCCGAAGGCCAGGTCTTCATCACCGAATCCGAAGAAATCGCCCAGGCGCGCAAATCCACCATTCAATTGCTCCTCGGCAACCATCCCCTCGACTGCCCCGTCTGCGATGCCGGCGGCGAGTGCGAGTTGCAGGACATGACCTTCAAGTACGGCGCAGGCGAGAGCCTCTACGCCGAGGCCAAACATCATCGCGAAGAACAGCAGTGGTCTCCGGCCGTCTACTACGACCGCCCCCGCTGCATCCTTTGCTACCGCTGCGTGCGCAAGTGCGGCGAGGGCATGGACGTCTGGGCGCTGGGCGTCGAGAATCGCGGCGTGCGCTCGGTCATCGCGCCCAATGGCCGCGGAGCCAACGGAGAGATGGACCAGCTCGACTGCGAGCAGTGCGGCATGTGCATCGACGTCTGCCCGGTCGGCGCGCTCACCAGCGGCAGCTACCGCTACAAGACCCGCCCCTGGGAGATGAAGCACGTCTCCACCGTGTGCACGCACTGCGCCGACGGCTGCAAGCTCACCCTCGGCGTGCGCCAGGCAAACGACGGCTCCGAAATCGTCCGCGCCGACAACCGCGACAAGAGCGGCATCAACAACGACTTCCTCTGCGCCAAGGGCCGCTTCGGCTTCGACTTTGTGGATAGCGCGGAGCGGCTTTCCGAGCCCCTGGTGCGAAACGCTGCCGGCAAATTAGAACCAGCCACCTGGGAACACGCCCTGCGCCTCGCCGCGGGCAAGCTCAAGGAAGTCCGCGACAGCCGCGGCGGCTCGGCGATCGCCGTCATCGGCTCCAACCAATCCACCAACGAAGAGAACTATCTCCTGCAGAAATTCGCACGCACGATTCTCCAAACCAACAACATCGACCACGAGCGCACCACCGACTTCGCCGCCTTTGCCCGCGCCCTCGCCAGCCACAACGGCAAGGCCTCCAGCCTGCGCGACATCGCCGCCGCTCCGGCCGTTCTTCTCGTCGGCGGCGATCCCACCGAAGAGCATCCCCTGCTGGCCTGGGAGTTGCGCACGAACGTGCGCCTGAACAGGGCCCGCCTCTACATCGCGAATTCCAAATCCATCAAGCTCGAGCGCCAGGCCAAGGCCGTGCAGGGCCTTCCGCCCAACGGCTACAAGGATCTGACCGCGATCCTCGACCGCAACGAGTCTGAGTTTGCGAAAGCCGTCATGACCGAGGAGTCGCTGGTCATCGTCTTCGGCCAGGAATTCCGCGGCGCAGCCGTCGAAGCCTTGGTCGCCTGGGGCCTCAAGCGCGGCAACGTCCGCTTCGCGTACCTCGGCGACCACTCCAACTCCCGCGGCGCGGCCGACATGGGACTCTTCCCCGCCCTGCTTCCCGGCTACGTGCCGGTAACCGAGGCCGGCCCATTTGCCGAGTATCCAGGCCTGCCGCAAACCCCCGGCAAGGGAATCGTCGACAGCTTCACCGCCGCCTCCGCAGGCGAACTCGGCGCGCTCCTGATTGTTGGTGCCAATCCCATCGCCACGCTGGACCTGAATCCCGCGGCTTTGAAAGACACATTCGTCATCGTGCAGGACATCTTCCTCACCGAGACTGCGGCCCGGGCCGATGTCGTCTTCCCCTCCGCCAGCCTTTACGAAAAGTCCGGCACGGTCACCAACACTTTTGGCGATGTGCAGCTGGTGAAGAAGGCCGCCGACCGAGCCGGCGTGAAGCCGGACTTCGAGATTCTTGTTCGTCTGGCCGGCGCCATGGGCGTCGACGTCAAGTCTCTCGTGCCCTTTGGCTCGGCCGGCGTCACCGCCGATCTGGGACAGTCCCGCGGCGCGCAATCCGGCGAAGCCGACCGTCACGGCGTCTGGCTCGCGTCCAACAACCTCGAGCCGCGCCTCAGCCCCTTCGATCCCCTCGCCGTGCTGGACGAAATCGCCCGCCTGGTTCCCGGCTATCAGCTCGATCGCATCAATCTCTTCGGCGGCAACGACGTCCGCACCGAGCCCGGCTTTGTTCCCGTCTCCGCACTTGCCGCATCCGGAACTGACGCCGTCGTTCCCGCGCACGACACCCTGTTCACCTCCTCCACGCTGGGCCGCTACAGTCCCGCACTCAACCAACTCCAACAGCACCAGGCACACGAATTGGCAGAATCCGCCGCAGACTAGCGGCGATGTGAAAGTTTTGCAGCAGTAAAAGAACCAAGAGGCCCGAACGCACGTGACGATTTTCCAGTTTTTTCTGTGGAGCCTGCTCAAGGTAGCCGTGGTGACGGTGGTGATGCTGGTGGGCGTCGCCTACACCGTGCTGCTCGAACGCAAGCTGGTAGGCCGCATCCAGAACCGCTGGGGACCCAGCCGCGTCGGCCCTTTCGGCCTGCTCCAACCGCTGGTCGACGGAGCAAAGTCCTTCCTCAAAGAGGACATCATCCCCGCCGGCGTCTATCGCCCGCTCTATCTCGCCGCGCCCATCATCTCGCTGGGCTGCGCCCTTATCTCCATTGGCGTTGTTCCCTTCGGCGAGCCGCATATCGGCCCCGGCGGCCTCGACCTGTTTGAAATCTCCAACATCAACGTCGGCCTGCTGGTCATCCTCGGCGTCACCTCCATCGGCGTTTACGGCATCGCTCTGGCCGGCTGGTCCTCGAACAACAAGTACTCGCTGCTCGGCTCGCTGCGCTCCTCCGCCCAGTTGATTAGCTACGAACTCGCTCTCGGCCTCTCGCTGGTCGGCGTCGTCCTCCGCGCCGGCTCGCTCAACCTGCGCGTCATCGTCGAGCAGCAGGCCACCCGCGGCATGGCCACCTGGAACATCTTCGGCGGCTTCCAGTTCGTCGCCTTCTTCATCTACCTGATGGCCGCTTATGCCGAAACCAATCGCTCGCCTTTCGATCTGCCCGAGGCCGAGAGCGAACTCACCGGCGGCTACCACACCGAATACAGCTCCATGAAGTTCGCCATGTTTTTCATGGCCGAGTACGCCAACATGATCACCGTAGGCTGCGTAGCCACGCTGCTCTTTCTGGGCGGCTGGACCAGCCCCCTCGGCGACCTGATGCCCGCGCCGCAGAACATCCTTGCCCACGCGCTGTTTCCCATCTTCTGGTTTGTGTTCAAGGTCTTTTGCTTCCTGTTTCTCTATGTTTGGGTGCGCGGCACGCTGCCCCGCTTCCGCTACGACCAACTGATGAACTTTGGCTGGTGCTACCTGATGCCGCTGGCCATGCTGAACATTGTGGCCACAAGCCTCTGGCTTGCCTACCACTGATTTACAATCGGGAAGGCTTTCAACGAGCTGCGTCTTGATCGCTCCATCGTCCTTCCCCTTAACCAGCCGGCATTTTTCCGGCGTATGTTCGCTCTTCAAGGCTCGATGCACCTCATTCTGTTTCTTCTCTTTGCCGGATTCTGCCTGGCCGGAGCAATCAACCTCCTGCTCCAGAGCCATCCCATTAACAGCGCCCTTTCGCTGATCGTGGTGATGACCTCCCTGGCTGTGCTCTATCTGCTGCTGGGTGCGGAGTTTCTTGCCGCCGCACAGATCATTGTTTACTCCGGCGCAATCATGGTGCTTTTCACGTTTGTTGTCATGCTGCTGAACGCGGGGCGCGAAGAGCGTACGCTGGGCAGCCGCGCTGCGCGTGTTGTCGGATTTCCTGCTGTCGTTGCGATTCTCGCGGTTCTTGCCACGGTGATTCTCCACGCACACGGACTCGGCGTCGCCTCACTGAGCGACGGCATTACTTCCACGGAAGATCTAAGCCGCGTGCTCTTCACTGAGTTGCTGCTGCCGTTTGAGGTCACATCAGTGCTGATC
>JARLGE010000158.1 GCA_031296215.1 Occallatibacter sp. | reverse complement strand
GGAGGAATTCGTCACCTTGGCTGATGCGCTGCGGCGTGAGCGGTTTCTAAAGTCCGGCAGGGGGCGCGACGAACTCCGCCGCATCCTCGTTGCGAAATGCGCTATTCTAAAGGAGCGCGCCCGTAGCTCAGCTGGATAGAGCGAACGCCTCCGGAGCGTTAGGTCGGGAGTTCGAATCTCTCCGGGCGCACCATATAACGTATTTATTTGCAATGTTTACAGCCTTTTGTCAGCCTTATCATTGCTTCCAGTTTCCTGGCTGGGCTCATGCCTCCGAGATCCCACGTTCGTCTGGTGGATATGCGCACGAAAGGTGGTTACCTAGGTCAATTGGCTGAACCACAAGGGTCATGCCGGCACCGCCTGGAAGTGTGCCGTGAGTACACCCATGCGTGATTCTCTTTGACCGCCCGCCAGCATAGCGTGATCTCAGGGGAACGATTCACATTATGCTGACACTGAGAAAGAGCCTGTGTTGGGTATTCGCACTAACAGCCATCATCTGCCTCCGCATCGGTTTGTGGTCTGTCCTGAGTTCGATATTCCGCCCATCCGATCCCGCTTCCTTCAAAGCCCTGCTGGTTCACGCTCTGTTCGCGGCCAGCGCCGTTGTGTTTGCCGCGGCCTGGTGGACCACGCTGCGGGCAAAGTCCTCTGCGCGAGGCTGGGGGTTGGCGGCAAGCGCGCTCAACCTGCTGCTAGCCTTGCTGCCGACGCTCCTGACTCATCACTTGATGTTGGGCATCTTCCGGGTCGTGCTGGCGCTCGGCGTAGTCGGAATCGTCGCTTTTGCGCCCCGGCTGAAGGCCCCTGGTGGAGCCGCCAAAGCGCACGAGCACGAGTCGCTTCCCGGAGACTGGACCTTCAACTTCGTGAACAAGATCGCCGAAGTGTGCATGTTCGCCCTTACCTTTCCTGCCTATTTCTGGTGGATGGGGTGGATGAAGGCCAGCGGAGTCCCGGGGCTTGAAAGCATCTGGTCGCGGACCGCAGTGAGTCTGCTGATCGTGTTTGCCATTACCAGCGTCCATGAGCTGGGCCATGCCGCCGTGGGCCTGGCCTGCGGAATGAAGCTGCGCACGTTCCTGATCGGGCCGTTCCAGTGGCGCATTCGAGAAGGCAAGTGGACGTTCCAGTTCAGCCCGAAGGGGCTCCTGATGCCCGGAGGAGCCACGGGCATTGTGCCCGCGTCAACTCACCTGGCGCGCTGGAGATACATCTCCATGCTGACGGCCGGCTCGCTGATCAACCTGGTCACCGGCAGCCTGGCGCTGGTGATTGCGCTGTGCGCACCCAGCCACTCGCCGCTACAGGCCTGCGGACTGCTCGCACTGTTCGGCGCATGGAGCCTTGCTCTCGCCCTGGGAAACCTGCTGCCCTTCCGGACCAATAGCTGCTACTCCGACGGCGCCAGCATTCTGCAGCTCCTGTCTGGCGGCGCCTGGGCCGATTTTCAGATGGCCATGGCCGAAATCGGCTCAAGCCAGGTTACCTCGCTGCGGCCAAGGGACTACGACATCGTCACCATCCAGCGGGCGGCAGCCGGCATCCGCACCGGCCGCCAGGGACTGCTGCTGCGGCTCTTTGCCCTGAACTACTTTCTCGATTGCGGAAAGATCCGTGAAGCCGAGAAGGCGCTCGCCGAGGCAGAGCGGGTTTATGGCGAGTCCCCTTCGGTCATTCCCGGCGAGCTGCTGACCATCTTTGTCTTCGCCAACGCCTACGTTCGGCGCGATGCCGCCGCGGCCCGCGCGTGGTGGGAGCGGATGAAGTCGGGCAGCCCGGCGCGCTTCAGCCTGGACTACTGGAGAGCCGGCAGCGCCCTGGCCTGGATCGAGGGCGACCTGAAGAAGGCAAACGAGGCATGGAAGAAGAGCAACGCCATAGCCCTGCGCCTGCCGCAAGCCGGAGCTTACGAATTCGACCGCTATTGCTGTTCGCTGCTCCACAGCGAGCTCCATGCCGCCAAGATGGCCGCATAAACAGCTTGGCACCTTCCATGCAGCCCTTCCGCCACCGCCAGTTAAACTGAATTGGTGGGCAGCGCAGCGATTACGGCGCGGCCCGGACAGGGCTCAAATGCATCTGAATTTTCACTTTACGGCCGTCGAGACACTGTGGACGATCACCTTCGCCGCCGAACTGGTTCTGCTGGTTGTTCTGCTCGGCCGCGACCGCATCAAGCGCTTTCCCTGGTTCAGCCTGGCCATTGCCCTGATGGCCCTGCGCCTGCTCAGCATCAAGCTGCTCTCCGGCCGCATGCCCACCTACACGCTCAGCGCCATCTTCATCGCCATGGCCGACGTGTCCGCCATCGTGGGGCTGCTGGTGGTGGTGGAGATAGCGCGGCGCGCCTTTCATGGAATGCAGCGTTCGAAATGGGCCGTCTCCACCTTGCCGGTGCTGACGACGGCAATTGCGATTCCAGCTCTGTTTGTTCCCTGGCCCAGGTGGCAACAAACCACATGGGACTCGCCCATTTGTCTGCTGGGGTGGCTCATCCTCATGTGGTCTTTGATGCGGAAGGACTTGCTTTCCCAAAACCGCTGGGCGCGAGTTGTGTGGGTATTCGCTGTGGCGGGAGCAACTTCAGGGGCGCTGGCGCCAATGATCGCAGGGGGCGGGCCGCAAACCCTCTGGGGACCATGGCCGACGCGACAGACCTTCTCCGCGGACACCCCCATCGCGGTGATGCGCCTTATGCAAATGGGCGCGCAGAAGTTTGATTTGCTGGTGGACCTGCTCACCGTCGAGTTGGGCCTGCTGGTGGTCTTGCTGGGCCGCCGCACCGGCGCCGGCTGGCGCTCCCACACCCAGCGCATCGTCATCGGCCTGTCAACCGCGTCCCTGGCCCAACTGGTAGTGGAAGGATTGTGGCAGTATATCGCCCACACCGTGCCGCCCCCCCACACCCAGGCCGAGTACGAGCACATCCTGGGCCTGCGCGACAAGCTCTTCAACGCCAACGGAGCCCTGTTTTGCGCCGTCTTGATCTGGTGGATCGCCTGCCTGTGGATCGACCAGCCCGGAGCCGCCGAGCCGGAGCCGACCACGCCCCAGCCCGAGTACCTGTTGCCTGAAGACGAGACTCATGCCGATCACGAAGCAGATGCGAAAGCCGAAGCGGAATCCGGCGAGGGAACTCAAGGCAAGCCATAGCCGCCCCAGCCCGCGCGAACAACTGACCCCTGAACCCTGACCCCTGACCCCTGAACCCTGTCCTTTAGATGTGGCAGCTTCCCAGGCCGCGCTTCTCCAGGTAGCGCTGGTGATACTCCTCGGCCCGCCAGAAGGTCTGCGCCGGCTCGACCCTGGTGACAATGCGCTTGGGCTTGAAGCGCCCCTCGGCGGTGAGTTGCTCAATCTTGGCCGCGGCCTGCGCCTGCTGCTCGGCAGAGTGAAAGAAGATGGCCGAGCGGTACTGCGTGCCCCAGTCCGGACCCTGGTGGTTGAGCGTGGTGGGGTCGTGCAGGGCAAAGAACGCATCCAGAATCTGGTCGTAGCTCACCACCGCCGGGTCGAAGTCCAGCTCCACCACCTCGGCGTGGCCGGTTGCGTCCGTGCAAACGTCCTGGTAGGTGGGCCGCTCCAGCTTGCCGCCCTCGTAGCCCACCGCCGTCGCCGTCACGCCCTCGATGGCCGCAAACGCCGCCTCCACGCCCCAGAAACATCCCGCTCCGAATGTAGCCTTTTCCATGCTCATGTCTGTTCAGATGCGGCTCAACCGGCGATCGGTGACAAAAATCCGGCGGGCGGCTCATCCCATTACACTAGAACTCGATGACCGGAAATCTCTTTAGCGCCTCCGACCCCTCGGGCCAGCAAGGCTGGTTCACTGCTCACTGCGACGGCGGCTCGCGCGGCAACCCCGGACCCTCCGGTTACGGCGCAGTGGTCGAAGACCCCCAGGGCCGCGTCGTCGCCCGCCTTAGCCACTTCCTCGGCGTCCAGACCAACAACTACGCCGAGTACTCCGGCCTTCTAGCGGTGTTGAAGTGGGCAAACGAGAACGGTACGAAGCGCCTGCGCGTCGTCTCGGATTCCGAGCTGATGGTCAAGCAGATGAAGGGACAGTACAAGGTGGCCAGCCCGGTGCTGCGGCCACTTTATGAAGAAGCCCGCCGCCTCTCCGCCCGCCTGGACAAATTCGAGATGCGCCACACCCTGCGCGGCGGCAACAAGGAAGCCGATCAATTGGCGAACGAAGCCATGGACAAGGGGATGGGGAAGAACAGGGAACAGGGATCAGCCACCCCAGTGAGCACAGTCCGCTCACAGGGGGCCCCGGCGGGGAACAGGGAACAGGGACAGGCGCCGGGCGCCCCACGTCCGTCCGCCGCGGCGGACCGGACTTGGGAGTCCACAAAGGCCCACTCGCCAATCCAGAAGCCCGCCCGCCAGGTTCTGGAAGGCTATGTCAAAGGCGGCGTTGTTCACTTGTTAGAAGGCGAACTCCCCGACGGCATCTTCGTAAAAATTATCCGCGAGTAGCCTTCCGGGCTGCCTGCGGATTGCGCAGGAAGGTGGGGATTTGGCCTGGTACGGACTTCAAAACGGAGTGGGTTAGACTATCCCCATGAGCGAAAAGCCGAAGAGGGCCAGGCGCCGGTTTCACGCCCACGCGCACGCCCGGGCGCTTGTCCTGAATGGAATGCTGCTGGCAACCTTCTGGCAAAGAGTGCTGGGGTACTGGGTTGACCTGCTCGCGGCGGTGATCATCTGGACGCCGCTGGAGTTTGGCTGGCGGCACTTTGTGCTGCACGAGTCTGACATCCACATGGTGTGGGATTTTCACGAAGCGGGGAACATCATCGTGATGGTTCTGTACTGGGGGCTGGCGAACTATTTTGGGAACGGGCAGACGCCCGGAAAATGGGTTGCGCGCACGCGCATCCTGTCGCTCACCGGCGAGCGCATGGGGCTCTGGCAATCCGTCGAGCGCGGGCTGGGCTATGGCACCGCCGTACTCGAAGGGGGCCTGGGCTTCCTGCAGTTCTTCTGGGACGCCAACCGGATGTGTGCCCAGGACCGGCTCGCAGAGACAATCGTCGTGGACGTGAGAAAGCCCCGGGAACACTGAACGGACCAACGCCGCCCGGAATCGGCTGCGAAAGGGAGCGACAGCCTCCAGACACCCGCCGGCGCTCTCTGCACCCCACTCCCCATTCCCTGCTTTACGCCTTCCGTCCCAGGTCGTTCCTCCACACATGCCCATCGCGCTCCAGCAGCCGGTCCGCGCACTCCGGGCCCCACTTGCCGGCAAAGTAATTCGGAAACACGTCCGGCTTCTTTGCCGCCCAAGCTTCGAGAATCGGTGTAAACAGCGCCCAGGTTGTCTCCACGCCGTCGCGGTGGGCAAACAGCGTCTGATCGCCCAGCATGGCTTCAATCAGCAGGCGCTCGTAGCCGTTGGCGCTCGACTTGCCGAAGGCCGCCTCGTAGTCGAAGTCCATGTTCACCGGGCACACCGACATGTCGGACGAAGTAGGCACCTTGGCGCCGAAGCGCAGCGCAATGCCTTCATCGGGCTGGATGCGAATGGTGAGCAGGTTGGGCTGAATCTCCTGGCAGGGACCGCTATTCTGCAGCCGGTTGAAGATCAGCAGCGGCGGTTGCTTGAACTGGATGCTGACCTCGGTGGCCTGCTGCTTGAGCCGCTTGCCCGCGCGCAGATAGATGGGAACGCCCGCCCAGCGCCAGTTCTCGATCTCCAGGCGGATGGCCGTATACGTCTCTGTGCCCGAGTCGGGATTGACGCGCTCCTCGTCGCGATAACCCACCACCTTCTGGCCGTTGATCACCCCCGGCCCATACTGCCCGCGCACCGCGTTCAAAATCGGAATGGGCGGCATCGCCTTCCACACCTTCAGCTTTTCCTGGCGCACGCTCTCGGCCTCGAAACTCGAGGGCGGCTCCATGGTCACAAAGCTGAGCAGCTCCATCATGTGGTTCTGCACCACGTCGCGCAGCGCGCCGGCCTTCTCGTAGAACGGTCCGCGCCCCTCCACGCCCAGCGTCTCGGCGGCGGTGATCTGCACATGGTCTATGTAGTTGCGGTTCCAGATGGGCTCGAAGATGCCGTTGGCGAAACGGAAGACCAGGATGTTCTGCACCGTCTCCTTGCCCAGGTAGTGGTCGATCCGGAAGACCTGCCGCTCCGCGAAGACTGCGTTCACCTTGTGGTTGAGTTCGCGGGCTGAGTCCAGATCGTGTCCGAAGGGCTTCTCAATCACAACGCCCACATGCCCCTGAGCGGGCACTGCCATGCCCTGGGCTCCAAGGTTCTCCACAATGCCGGCGAAAAACTCCGGAGAGGTCGCAAGATAGAAGAGCCGGTTGCCCCCGATGTTCCGTTCCTTGTCGATGCGGTCCAGCTCGGCCTTCAGTCCGGTGTAACTCGCCGGATCGTCGAAGTTGAGTGGGTAGTAGCTGATCTGCTTCACGAATTCATCGAGCCTTGGGTCAGTGCTGTCAGCGCCGCCGAATTCAACAATGCCCGCGCGCATGTCGGCCTCGAACTCGCCCGCGAGAGGCCGCCGCGCCACCCCAACAATGGAGAAGTTCGCGGGCAGCAGGTTGTTCTGCCGCAAATGGAAGAGCGCCGGCAGCAGTTTGCGCTTGGTCAGGTCGCCGGACGCGCCAAAGATCACCAGGATCACGGGGTCGGGAATCCGTTCCTTGCCTGTCGGAACCTGATTCAGATCCTCCGGCCTAACACTCATCTGCACCGTTGCCATAACAACCTCCGGTTGTTGTCAGATGACAGGTTACAGATTACAGATGACAGCTTTCCGCTGAGGAGCCGGGCTTTAACTGTCATCTGTAACCTGTCATCTGTAACCTGTCATCTGTAACCTGTCATCTGTAACCTGTCATCTGCAATCTAGTCCTTTTTCACCGCATGTCCGCCAAACTCATTGCGCATGATGGCCAGCATGCGGTCGGTGAAGTTATTCTCCTCCCGCGAGCGGATGCGCCGCATCAGCGACTCCGTAATCACCGGCGCGGAAACATTCAGATCGATGGCTTCGATCACCGTCCAGCGGCCTTCGCCGGAGTCCTCGACAAACGCCTCCAGGCCTTCGAGCTTGGGATTCTTGGCAAGCGCGTCGGCGGTCAGATCGAGCAGCCAACTGCGCACCACGCTGCCGTAACGCCAGATTTGCGAGATCTGCTTGAGGTCCAGCCCTAGCTCCTTCTTCGTTTCCATGATGGTGAAGCCTTCCGCATAGGCCTGCATCATGCCGTACTCGATGCCGTTGTGGATCATCTTGACAAAATGGCCCGCGCCGCCTGGACCCACGTGGCCCCAACCCTTGTCGGCCGCCGGAGCTAGGGTCTCGAAGATCGGCCGTAGATACTCGACCGGCTCCTGGTCGCCGCCGATCATCATACTGTAGCCCTCTTTCAGCCCCCACACGCCGCCCGAGGTGCCCACGTCGACAAAATGGAAGTGCTTCTCGGCGATCTCATCGTGGCGGCGCATGGTGTCTTTGTAATTCGAGTTGCCGCCGTCGATCAAAATGTCGCCGGGATTCAACATCGGTTCCAGTTTCGCGATGGTCTCGTCCACCGGCTTGCCCTGCGGCACCATGATCCAGATGGCCCTGCGGCCCGTCAGGTTCCTGGCCAGGTCCTCGAGGGTGGAGACGCCGATGTTTCCCGATGCGGTCAGCCGCGCCACCGCGTCCGCATTGAAGTCGAAGCCTACCACCTGATGGCCGCCCAGCCGCAGCCGCTCGGCCATGTTCCCGCCCATCTTGCCCAGCCCGATCAGTCCCAGTTGCATAGTGCCTCCATTTCTTCTAGATAACTCCCAGAGTGACTAACTCCCGCCGCAAAGCATCCGCGCCTTCAAAGCGAATCGCTCTGATTCCCGCGGCCTGCGCTCCCTCCACGTTTTCGGCGCGGTCGTCGATAAACAGAATCCGTTCCGCCGGCCGGCCCAGAATATCCAATGCGCGCTTGAAAATTGCCGGCTCCGGCTTGCGCAGGCCCAGATAACACGAACTCAGGGCAACCTTGAAATAACCGCGCAAGCCGAAGCTTGCGAATCTGAACTCGTTGGTCTCGCGCGCCTCGTTGTTCAACGCGCCCAGCATGTACTTATCCGATGCGGCAAGTTCCTCGAGGATTCCCAGAGCCCCGTTGGGCAGCAGTTTCGATTGGTTCAGCATATAGCCGTAAAAATCGTCTTGCGAGAAGCGGCGCGGTTCATTGAAGACGACCGCGTCCAGATAGTCCTTGAGCTGCGTCTCGCCCCGCTCCCATGCCGGGTATGCGGCGGAATGCCGGGCCTCAAACGCAGACCAATCCAAATGAAAATATGCAGCCGCAGCCGCGCGCTCGCCCTTGTCCCAGCCATTGGTCAGCAGCACTCCGCCGACATCGAAGAGGATTACGTCGAAGGGGAACATCGGCGCCTTTCAGTATGCGTTTCCGGAATGAATGCCTGATGAAAACCACTTGTTCAGCGCGACGACCCTTGTGGACCTCCCCACAATTCGCCGATCTTCGAACTGCTCAGTCCTAAGCTTGACTCGCCGAGCCGTCACCGCACATATACTTCGCCTCAATCGCCAGCACCTTCTTAAATCGCCGCACGAACCGCTCTTCATTGGCAATGAACTGTGCGCCGATAAAAGCATCGATGCATTCAAATGCCAGTGCGGGTCCGATGATGCGCGCGCCCAGCACGATCACGTTCATGTCGTCGTGCTCCACGCCCTGGTGGGCAGAGTAGGTATCGTGGCACATGCCGGCCCGAATGCCGGGCATCTTGTTGGCCGCAACGCAGACGCCGACGCCCGAGCCGCAGATGAGAATACCGCGCGGCGCATCGCCACGCTTCAGCGCCTCGCCCACCTTCTCGGCGAAGTCAGGATAGTCGGAAGGCTCGGTGTTATACGCGCCCAGGTCAGTTACCTCGTGCCCGGCATTGGCAAGATAAACGCGCACCTCTTCCTTGAGAGGAAAGCCCGCGTGGTCGGATGCGATGACAAGTTTCACAGTAACTCCTTCGGAGTTAGGGGTCAGGGGTCAGAGATCAGGGATCAATTATCCATGGCTTGACTGCATCGGCGTCCCTGAACTGCGATTCCTGCACAAAAAAACTTGGAAAAGAAACGATCTGTCGTGCCGCAGTTTCCTGACCCCTGATCCCTGACCCCAGACCCCTGTTTTACTTCACCAGTTTCCTGGCCCGCGCCGCCACGTTCTCGGCACTGAATCCCAACTCCTTCAGGACAATCGGCCCAGGCGCAGAGGCTCCAAATCGGTCGAGTCCAATCACATCGCCGTCCAGGCCGACATACTTCCACCAGCCCAGCGTCGCTCCGGCTTCCACTGCCAATTTCGGCACACCGGCCGGCAGCACGCTGGCCTTGTATTCCGCCGTTTGCTCTTCAAATATCTTCCAACTGGGAAAGCTGACCACGCGCGCCGCAATCCCTTCGGCCGCAAGCAGCTTTGCCGCGTCGATTGCTGCCGACACTTCCGAGCCGGTGGCGATGAGCACGACACGCGGGTTGGCCGCGTCCTGCAATACATACGCGCCATGGCTGACACCGCCGTACACGTCTACCGCGGCCGGATCGATGACCGGCAGATCCTGACGGGAAAGCGCGAAGAATGCGGGACCCTTGCGCTCAAGAGCGAGTCGCCACGCCGCAGCGGTTTCGTTGGCGTCGGCGGGACGGAAGTCCGTCAGCCCCGGAACCGCGCGCAGTGCCATCAGGTGCTCGATGGGCTGGTGCGTGGGCCCATCCTCGCCCAGGCCGACGGAGTCGTGCGTAAACACAAACAGCGAATGCGTCTGCATGAGCGACGCAAGGCGGATCGCGGGCTTGGCGTAGTCGCTGAACACAAAGAACGTCGATCCGAACGGGATGAGCCCGCCGTGCGCCGCAATCCCATTCACCGCGGCGGTCATGCCGAACTCGCGTACGCCGAAAAACACGTTGCGCCCGGCCGGGTCGACGTGGAAGTTTGCGCCCGGCTTGAAGATTGTCTTGGTGGACGAGGTGAGGTCCGCTGCGCCGCCGAACAGCTCCGGCACAACTTCGGCGATGGCGTTCATGATGGCGCCGCCGGCGTTGCGCGTGGCCTGCGGCTTGCCGGGCGCGAAGCTGGGAATCGCCTTCTCCCAGCCGGCTTTCAATTCGCCCTTCTGCGTGCGCTCGAACTCCGCCGCCAGCGCGGGGTTCGCCGCCGCGTAGCTTGCGAACCGTGTCTTCCAATCCGCCTCGAACGCGACGCCGCGCTCGACGGCTTTGCGCCAGTTGGCAACCGCTTCGTCGGGCAGATAGAAGCTCTGGTCCTCCGGGAAGCCGAAGAATTTCTTCGTCGCGGCAACGTCCGCCGCGCCCAGCGCCTCGCCGTGGCTCTTGTTGCTGCCCGCCTTGGGGCTGCCGTAGCCGATGATGGTGCGCACCGCGATGATCGACGGCCTGCCGGTTTCAGCTTTGGCCGCTTCTATCGCCGCCTCAATCGCGGCCAGATCGTTGCCATCCGTCACGCGCTGCACATGCCAGTGATAAGCCTCGAACCGCTCCAGCGCGTCTTCGGTGTAGCTCAACTCGGTGGGCCCGTCGAGCGAGATGAGATTGTCGTCGTAGATAAATGTGAGCTTGCCCAGGCCCAGCGTTCCAGCCAGCGAGGCTGCCTCGTGGCTCACGCCCTCCATCAGGTCGCCGTCGCCGAGCAGCGCGTAGGTGTGGTGATCGACCACCTCGAAGCCGGGCCGGTTGTAGACGGCCGCCAGGTGCTTCTCGGCAATCGCCATTCCCACGGCCATGGCGATGCCCTGACCGAGTGGCCCGGTGGTCACTTCGACGCCGTCGGTGTCGCCGCGCTCGGGATGGCCCGGCGTGCGCGAGTGCCACTGGCGGAAGCTCTTCAAATCGTCGACCGTGACGTTGTAGCCGGAGAGAAACAGCGTGGAATAGAGCAGCGCCGAGGCGTGGCCGTTGGAGAGAACGAAGCGGTCGCGGTCGGCCCAATGCGCGTTGGCGGGATTGTGCTTCAGCAGCTTGTGAAACAGCAGATAGGCAATCGGCGCGCAGCCCAGCGGAGCGCCCGGATGGCCGCTATTGGCCTTTTGCACCGTGTCCACGGCGAGCAGCCGCAAAGTATCGATCGAAAGCTCGTCCAGCGAAAGTCCGGCAATGTTTGGAGTCATTGGAGGTCGCGAATCCTTTCCTTGTGCCGCTCAACTTCCCGGTGCATCCGTTCCCGTGAGGTTAGTTGAATCTTGATTGCGATGCTCGTTACTTGGCTTCGACTTGCACCTCCACATTGTAACCAAGCCAGGCGTCCGGCTCCGGCCAATGCATCGTCCACAGCAGTTTGCCTCCTTCGGGCGCTGTCTTGATCTCCACGCTGAATCCGGCGCTGCCCAGGCTGCGGCTCATGGCCGTCTGCCTGGTTTGCCAGCCGTCGGCGCTCCACACCAGCTCGAATCGCCTCTCGTCCAGGATGCGCAGCGTCTCTCCAGCGGCGATCTTCTGGATAGGCCTGCGGCGGCTATAAATCTCCAGATCGCCGCGCACCCGCTTGCGCCCCCCCGGTTCCGAGTAGCGCTCATACACCGGGTCGATGCGGTCGAAGACTTTTCCGTCCATGGCCGAGCGCAGCAGCTTCAAATACTCCGCATGCGCCCACACCAGCGGCACTGCCGACCCTGCCGGCTGCCCCAACTGCAGGCTCGTTCCCGGCAGGTCGGCCTCGTCCCACACCTGCTCCGGCATCATCTGTCCGCAGGTGGCAAACCGCTCGTAGGTCTTGATCAACTCGCCAATGTCCTGGCCCGCCGCAAGCTCGTAGTGGGCTCGCTCGCCGGTCAGCAGCGGCCACACGCGCCCCTTGCCCCATCCCTGAAACGGTCCGCCGTCCGGCCGGTCGCCATAGCCGTCCCAGTTGTAGCGCAGCCAGCCCGGCCCCTGCGGCAGGTCGCGCTTCAGCACCGCATCCACCACCTTCAGGGAGTCCACCATCAGCGGATCGCCGGCGCGGCGCACGCCATAGCGGACAAGTTCCAAAAAGCCCGCGTCAACGATCTCGCGCGCCTCGAACTCGACGCGCGTTCCCGGCGGGCGATTCTGCAGCCGGATGGTCTCCGACCCGCAGCTCTCGCAGGCGTAGGCCTCGCCCCCCTCGGGCGGCCGGATTCGCATATAGTGCCGCTTCACTTCGGGATGGAGCACGCCTTCGTTGGTCACCGTCCAGTCTTCCAGGTGCTTCTCGATCCAATCGGCGTACTCCTCGAGAAACACGGCCAGCTCCACCGCGTCGTGGGCGCGCGCAATCTGGGCGGCGCAGATCAGGCCGGAAATCACCGCCGCCAGCGTCGAGGGCGAGTAGCCCGCGTTCTCCTCCCAGCGCTCCTGGTGGGTGATGGGCGCGTGGCGGACCAGAAAGCCTGCCGCCCGCTCGACGAAGGAAAATATCTGCAGTTCGCCCACCGCATCGGCCTTCCACAGCCGCCAGGCCAGCATGATGGGAAACGCCACCTCGTCCAGTTGCAGGCCGCTCCAGTAAGGGGTTCCATCGATCCAGAAGTTCTGCGCGAAGCCGCCGTCGGGCTGCTGCGTGCAAGCCAGATAAACCAGAGCGCGGCGCGCCGTCTCCGCCCGTCCGCAGGCCAGCATGGCCGTGGCCGTCTGCACCATGTCGCGGGTCCACACCAGGTGATAGCCGCCCAGGTCGTCGTCGCTCTTGGCCTGGCCCCAGGGAATCGACGCCGAGGCTACGAATGCGCCGGAGTAGGTCTTGTCCTCGTGCGCCAGCAGCACATTGTGGCTGGCCGCCATCAGCTTGCCGCCATCGCCCGAACTGGCCGCCAGCCACTGCGGATTGGCCGCGCGAAGCCACTGTTTGATGAAGCGGTCGCGGTTCTCTGCGAAGGGCGTGGCCAGCGAGCTCATGGTCTTTTGCGCCGCCGTGTGGTGGCCCTCGCCGATGCCGAAGGCGAGAGTGAACTCGATTGCGCCATCGGTTCTGGCAGCCTTCACGGTTCCCACGCCCTCCAGATCCAGTTCGCCCATCAAAGCAATGTTGCCGCCGGTGGCCGAGCCAAACTCCCAGTCCATGCGGAAGTTGTCCTTCAGGTCGCGCCAGCCGTCGCTCGCGCCGACGAACCCGCAGCTCACGCGGCTGAACCCGCAACTGGCCCCCATGGCCAGCGACCAATCGTTTTTCCACGCCAGCAGCGCCTTGTGACCGGCAAAGTCCACCGCCCGCGCCGAGTTGCCCGCCCCGCCACCGTCAAGATGCGGCGCCAACAGGGCATAGACCTTCAGCCGCGGCAGCAGCTCCGCATCTCCTTCAATGCGGACGTGATTCAGAATCACCGCGTGATGGGGGTCGCAGATGATCTCTTTGGTCAGAGTGTAGCGGCCTTCCGGGTCGCGGTTCGTATAGCGCACCCCCAGCGCCTCCGGATGGAGGTACTCGAACGTGGACCGCAGATCGCGCTTCTCTTCGTGGACAAAGGTCTCGCCATCGGTGACCAGGAACTCCATGTCGCGAACCTGGGCACGGTCGATGGTGGGATGGTAGATCTCGTTGAGAATCCCGTGCGAGCAGGTGAACCAGATGCGGCTTGAGGCGGCGTAGGCCGTGCCCACCGCATCCTTCACGCTTGAGGTCCAGCGCGGCTCCATGCCCGGCGCGCCAAAGGCCTCGCCCTGCTGCTCAAGCCAGCGGTACAACGGCTTTTCGCTCATCGTCTCGTCACTCGTTGCGGGTCGGGGAAGCAGCGTTTTGAGGGGATATCGGACAATCGGATTTGGAGAAACCGCACATTCCCGTCCCTTCTATCGATGTTTAACCACTGCAGAAGGTTTCTTCTTGTACAGAATTGGGGCAATTCCGCCGGCTTTTCTAATCCTGGCCGCGTCCCCTTCTTCCTGGCTTTTGCACCCAATCGGCTTCCTCAGGCATCCATCCAAACATAAGCAGCCGTCGCCGCGCGTGAAGATTTGGCTCTTCGGCTTATTCTTCCACCACCCGGCTCCCACGAACTGGTTTCTTCTGCGCAACGCCGGCCCGCGCCCTCACAGTACAATTCCAATCGAAGGAGATTTCCCCAAAATGGCTCATGAACTTCAACCGCTTCCCTACGACTATGCCGCGCTCGAGCCGTTCATCGACACGGAAACCATGAAGATCCACCACGACAAGCACCACCAGGCCTACATCAACAACCTGAACGCCGCCCTGGCCAACCATCCCGACCTGGCCGCCAAGTC
>JARLGE010000157.1 GCA_031296215.1 Occallatibacter sp. | reverse complement strand
CTGCTGCGCGGCGCAGATCTGCCTACGCTGAATGAGGCGGGCAACCGCTGGGGCGGCTGGGTGGCTTCGCAGTCGGGAGCCATGCCTCCGCTGCCCGATCATGTGCGCGCGGAGATTGAGGCGGCCATCGAAGCGTGAGAAGATTGACGTTTGAGTGTTGTGCATTCCCAGGTCACCCGGCCGGGGTGGACGCCGCTTGCGCCAGCAGGTTCGCGGTTTCTCAAGTGACAAAATCGAGACCCTGGGGCGCCCGGCCGCCGCCATCGGGCAATGAAACCCGCGCCCGCTGCGCCGACCCCTCTTTTCTACGGAAAGACTATGCAAACCTCTCATCCCTTTTCCGGTCTCGCTCCAGCCTTCGATCCGGCGCGCCATCTGTGGTTGAGCCTGCCTTTTGCCGCGCTTCTGTTTGCTCTTCCGGCTGCCGCCCAGCGGCCCGCCGGGGAAGGTCCGGTTCCCGTCCCCACCGGCGCTCAGGCGGGTATGACCAGTGTGGTGGACCAGAACAGCACCGCCGTCCTGAGCCAGGACGATATCCACGACGTCCCGATTCCGCGCGGCGCTCCTCTGCCCCACGGTGAAGGCGCCCGGCGCATGGGTGAGCGGTTAAAGAATATCTTCGACTCCAACGACTGGCGCGCCGATCCGGCCAAGCCCTTCGAGCGCATCCCGTACTACCAAATGCTGCTGACGCACGATCTGAAGCTAGCCGACGAAATCATGGTGCGTATGGAGTTGGGAAACGAGCAACTCCGCGCCGGCTTCAGTGCACGCTCCATCGACACGCTTGAGGACCTGGTCAAGCGCATCGAGCCGGAGTTGGGGAAGATACCGGTCCCCATCCAGGCGCAGATCCACGAGGCGCTGGGGCTGGCCTACCTGCGGCTGGCCGAGCAGGAGAACTGCATCGGCATGCACAACTCCGACTCCTGCAACTTCCCCCTGCATGGCGGCGGGTTGCACAAAAAGCTGCGCGGAGCCGAGGGCGCCGTCCGCGAATACACCAAGGCGTTGGAGCTGAATCCGAATAACTACACATCGGCGTGGCTGATGAATATTGCTTACCAGGCGCTGGGCCGCTGGCCGCAGGACGTGCCCAAGCAGTGGCTTGCCGATCCCGACTGGTTCAAGTCCGAATTTGACATCGGCTTCTTTCCGGAGGTGGCTGGCATCGCCGGCATCCACAACGAAGAGCGCGCCGGCGGGTCGATCGTCGAGGACTTTGAAGGCAACGGCCTGATGGACATCCTGATCTCCTCTCAAGGTCCGACGGACCATATGCATTACTACCGCAACAACGGCGACGGCACCTTCACGGACCGAACCAAGGAGGCGGGCCTTGAGGACGAGATCGGCGGTCTCGATATCGTCGAGACCGACTATAACAACGACGGCAAGCCGGACTTCATGATTCTGCGCGGGGCCTGGTGGCGGCAATATGGCGCGTATCCGCTGAGCCTGATGCGCAACAACGGCGACGGCACCTTCGACGATGTGACGGAAGAGGCCGGCCTGATGACCATCGGCCCCACCCAGACCGCCGGCTGGATGGATTACGACGGTGACGGCTGGCTCGACCTTTTTGTTGCCCACGAAACCACGGGCGGCCAGACCTACGCCTGCCAGCTCTTCCACAACAACCACGACGGCACCTTTACCCAGGTGAAGGCCCCCGGCGCCGCGCCCGGCAAGCTGGGCGTCAACCTCGGCTTCGTCAAGGGCGTCACCTGGGGCGACTACAACAACGACGGACGGCCCGATCTCTATCTCTCCACCATGAGCGGCCGCAGCTTTCTGTTCCGCAACGACGGCCCGCGCGATCCAGCCCATCCCGATCCCAACAACTGGGTTTGGACCGACGTGACCGAGAAGGCCGGTCTTGCCGGCAAGCGCTTCACCTTCCCCACCTGGTTCTTCGACTACGACAACGACGGCTGGCTCGACATCTTCGCCGGCGGCTTCGCCACCGGCGGAACCGAGGACTACGGCGCCTTCCAGTTCAACAAGCCGAACCACGCCGCCGTCTCGCACCTCTTTCACAACAATCACGACGGCACCTTCACCGAGGTGCCCAACGCCGCTGGCCTCGATCGCGCGATCACGGTCATGGCCGCTAACTTCGGGGACTTGGACAACGACGGCTGGCTCGATGTCTACCTCGGCGTCGGCGATTCCTATTACCAGTCCCTGCTGCCCAAAAAGATGTTTCGCAACGACCAGGGACGCTACTTCCAGGACGTGACCACCTCCGGCGGCTTCGGCAACCTGCAGAAGGGCCACGGCATCAGCTTTGCCGACATCGAGAACAACGGCAACGAGGACGTCTTCGAGGAGCTGGGCGGCGCCTATCCGGGCGACCGCTTTGTACCGGTGCTCTATCGCAATCCGGGGCACGGCAACCACTGGGTGACGCTGATGCTCGAGGGCGTAAAGACCAATCGCGCGGCTTATGGGGCGCGTATCAAGGTGACCATCGCGGAGGGCGGGCGCGAGCGCTCGATTTACCGCGCCGTGGGTTCGGTTTCCAGCTTCGGCGGCAATCCCTTGCGGCAGCACATCGGGGTGGGACAGGCTGCCGCCATCAAGGAGATCGAAATCTGGTGGCCCGTCTCAGGCCTGAGCCAGCACTTCAGGAACGTGGCTGTGGACAAGACATTTCACCTGCGGGAGGGCCGGGATGTGCTCGATCCAGTGACGGTGAAGCTGTTCGAGATTGGAAAGACAAAGATTGCGCCGCCAATGCAGGAGCCCATGCATTGAGCGGCTGCCGACTGCGCGGCGAATTTGTGGCAGGCTGGAGGACGGGCGGCTGCGTTAGAGTGGTCTCATCGTGATTGTCAATATTGCCAGGCGCGCGCACGACCACAACTGGGAGCTGGATCCGATCACCCGTTCCCTCCTTGATACCGATTTCTACAAGCTGCTGATGCTGCAGTTCATCTGGAAGAATTTCCCCACAACCCAGACCGAGTTCACGCTTGTCAATCGGACTTGGCAGGTGCGGCTGGGCGATCTGGTGGATGTGGACGAGCTGCGCGAGCAGCTTGAAGAGACGCGCCGGCTCAGGTTTCACAAGTCGGAGTTGATCTGGTTGGCCGGCAACACCTTCTACGGCCGCAGGGGCATCTTTGAGCCGGCATTTCTGGAGTGGCTGGAACGCGATTTCCGGCTTTCCGAATTCGAGCTGAAAGTCGATGAAGGGCAACTGTCGCTGCGCTTTCATGGCCTATGGTCCGAGGCCACGCTGTGGGAGATCTATGCACTTTCGGCGATCGACGAGCTGAAGACGCGGGCCAGCCTGAAGCAGTTGAGCGAGTTCGAGCTGGACATTCTCTACGCTCGTGCCAAGACCAAGCTGTGGGAGAAGATGGAGCGGTTGCGGGGGGTTCCAAATTTGAACGTCAGCGACTTTGGAACGCGCCGCCGGCACAGCTTTCTGTGGCAGGAATATGTGGTGAAGGCCATGAGCGATGTGCTGGGCGCGAGCTTTGCGGGCAGTTCGAACACCTACCTTGCGTACAAGCACGATCTTGAGGCTATCGGCACCAATGCGCACGAGTTGCCCATGGCGCTGGCCGCGATGGCCAACGACGCGGAGGAGCTGCGCACGGCGCAATACCGGATTCTCGAGTTGTGGGAGCAGAGTTATCAGGGCGAGCTATTGATCCTGCTGCCGGATACGTTTGGGACGACGCAGTTTCTGGAGCAGGCGCCCGCGTGGGTGGCGGACTGGACCGGCCAGCGCATCGACAGCAAGGACCCGTATATCGCCGGCGACGAGTACATTCAGTGGCTGGAGGCGCAAGGGCGCGATCCACGCAGGAAGCGGTTGATCGCCTCCGATTCCCTTGATGTAGAGCAGATTCTGGGGTTGCACGCCTACTTTGGCGGACGGCTCAGAAATGGCGTCACGGCTGCCGATTTTCATCAAGCCAGTGACTTCACCGACGAACGGAAATGGGCTCCGGAGCGGCGCATTCGGTTCAGCGCGGGGTGGGGAACATTTCTGACCAACGACTTTCGCAACTGCGATCCGCGGGGCGGGGACCGGTTCAATCCAGTCAGCCTGGTTTGCAAGCTGACGGAAGTGGACGGGCGTCCGGCGGTCAAGCTATCCGACAATTACCTGAAGGCGATGGGCCCGGCCGGCGAGATAGAACGGTATCGGCGTGTGTTCGGTAATTCAGGAATTGCGGACGTACCTCTTCTAACGTAACTCCGGTTCGTTGGGTTCGGTTGCGTGGTTTGGGTCGTTTTGTTATACTTGACTGATCAAGCAGTCACGAACTTACAAGTGAGTGATCAAGCACACGGCAGACGTGTGTGCGCAGACTGAATAAGCAAGTGAGTAGGCAATCGCACTTCCCCAAATCAAGGAGTCAACCCGTGGCACGGCCTCGAAGCGGAGACAAACATAAGGCAATTCTCGACGCGGCTTTGCGCATTTGCGCCGAGCGTGGCATCGCAGGCGCGCCCACCTCGGCAATCTCCAAGGCAGCTGGGATTGCCGAGGGCTCGCTCTTTACGTATTTCAAAACCAAAAACGACCTCCTGAACGAACTTTATGAAGTTCTGCGGACGGAGTTCAGCCGCCATCTGCCCGACTTTCCCCACGGGGCGGATGCTCGTGCGCGCCTCAGGTACATTTGGGACCGAATTCTGGATCTGGGCGCAGCGCATCCGGAGCAGCTGACGGTTCTCGCCCAGTTGCGGGCCTCCGGCAAGATGGTCAATGACAATCGGGCGCCCACCTTCGCGCTGGCTGAGGTCATGAGAGCTGCGATCGAGCTGACCGCAGGAAGCGAGTTGAGCGACCTGCCCGCGGAGTACCTGGTGCTGATGGTGAGAGCACAGACGGAGATCACCATCGAATACATTAACGCTCATCCGGAGTCCGCGGCCGTGTGCCGGGCGCTGGGCTTCCAGATTCTATTGAAGGGATTGACGGGGAGCTAGTTGCTTCGGCCGCAGGTTGAGCCAGCCGTCCATCCATTCATTCCAGCAGGAGATCGAAGAGCTTTCATGATAAACAGCGAAGACGACTCATCCCTTTCGGGATGGAGTCCAGAGCATTTTCCACCTCAAACCGGAAGGCTGGCAGTAATCACAGGGGCAACGGGCGGACTGGGTTACCAGATTGCCCTGGCATTGGCGCAGGGATGCGCGGACGTGATCGTTGCCGGGCGCAATGAAGCCAGGGGGCGCGCGGCGGCGGCCCTGATCCGGTCGCAATCGCCCTTATCGCTGGTCCGGTTTGAGAAGCTGGACCTGGCAAACCTGTCCTCGGTGACCGACTTTGCCGACCGCCTTGGCGCTGCCGGCCGCCCCTTGGACCTGCTGGTGAACAATGCGGGGGTGATGGCCTTGCCCCAGCGGCGTCTTACGGCCGATGGATTCGAGATGCAACTTGGCACCAACTATCTGGGCCACTTTGCGCTCACCGCGTTGCTGCTTCCACTGCTTCGCCGGAGCCGAAGCCCCAGACTGGTGCAGATGAGCAGCCTGGCTTATCGCGCCGGCAGAATCCGCTTTGATGACCTTCAGGGTGAGCGCAGCTACCGGCCATGGGCGGCGTACTCCCAGTCCAAGTTGGCCGTGCTCCTTTTTGTGCGCCAACTGCAGCTCGAAAGCGACGCGCGCGGCTGGGGGTTGATGAGCACCGCCGCGCATCCCGGCTATGCGCAGACGGAGTTGTTTGCCAATGGCCTGGGCCCCCGGAGCCTGCTCACTCGGCTGAGCCTGCGGGTGGGCACGCTGGTGAGCCAGTCTGCCGCCGAGGGCGCGGAGCCGGCCTTGTTTGCCGCGACCTCCGCAGCAGCGCAGCCGGGAGCATTCTATGGGCCTGGCGGGCCGCTCGAGCTTACCGGACCGCCGCGGCCGGCCCGTCTCTCCGGCCGTGCATGCGATCAAGCCGTAGCAAGCCGACTTTGGCAGGTGTCTGAACAACTGACAGGCGTCGAATGGCCTGCTGACTGAACGAGCGGCTTGCCCCTGGGGCAGGCCGCTCGTCCTCGCCTAGGGGGCAGGTGCAGGAGCAGGCGGGTTGGCCGAGGGCGACGGAACCGGCCGGTGCTTTGCTTCCAGATAAGCAACAATCTGCGCAATCTGCGCGTCGGTCAGCGCGTCGGAGAACGGCGGCATCTTCTGTCCGCCGTTGAGAATCTGGTTGGTAATTCTGGCCGCCGTCCAGAGCTTGTCCTTGTTGATATTGGTCAGCTCGGGCCCCTTTTTGCCGCCCACGCCGCTGACGATGTGGCAGTGGCCGCAATCCTGCGAGCGAAAGAGCACCGCCCCGGCCATTTCGTCGGCCTTCCTGTCGGCGGCGAGAAGCAGTTGCGCTGGGAATGCGGCGAGGGTGACGAAGGCGAGAATGACAACCTTGGATCGACGAATCACAGAAGCTATCTTCTCACGGCTGGGGTGCGCTGCAATCAACCTCCCGGCCGATGGGATTGGTGTGTTGACGAAGAGAATCAGGATGGGCGGCATTTCTGTTTTCGAAGGTTTCTGCCCGGCGCGTGGGTGTAGGCTGCTCGATATGACAGCGAAGGCAGGCTGGCACGCGAGAGAGCTGCGGCGGGAGCTGGGCGCACGCAACCGGCTGTGGGCGCGGGACCGCGCGCACGTAGAGAGCTATGGCGATCCGCCGGTGATTGTGTATGCGCCGGAAGAGGACGGGAGGCACGGAAACTTCTTCGACGAGGCTTATCGAGCGATTGCGGCGCGGCCGGAGTGGATGCGGCGGTTTGACAAGATTCATTCGCAGGGACGGGCGATTCCGAAGGCTGAATCCGGGCGGCGATGGAGGGAGCTGGACTCGTCGATGAGTTCCGACGCGCTGCTGATGAACGTGTTCTG
>JARLGE010000156.1 GCA_031296215.1 Occallatibacter sp. | reverse complement strand
GCGGGTGCTGGCGCTTAAGAAATCAGAATTAAGCGATGAAGTGATTGTGCGCCTGGTGGAGATGGACGGAAGGCCGGCGCCGCAGGTCCGCGTGAAGTTTGCCGGGCCGGTGGTCGCAGCCCGCGAAGTGAACGGACAGGAGCTGCCGGTGGACTCGGCCTCGATCGCGGACGGGGCGCTTCAAACTTCCTTCAAGCCCTATCAGCCGCGCACCTTTGCGTTGCGGCTTGGCGCGCCGCCCGCGCACATCGACGGTGTCCAGTCGCAGCCGGTTGCACTCGAGTACGATCTCGCCGCGGCCAGCGAAGACGACACCCAATCGACAGGCGGATTCGACCAGAAGGGCAACGCGCTTCCGGCCGAGATGCTGCCATCGCAGATCAACGTGAACGGCGTGGCCTTCCAACTGGCTCCCGCCGGCGCAGGCAAACCGGATGCGGTTGTCGCCAGGGGCCAGGCCATCGACCTGCCCGAGGGCGGCTTCAACAAGGTCTACGTTCTCGCCGCCTCAGCCCAGGGCGATCAGCAGGCCGTCTTCCGCGTGGGCGAGCGTCCCGTCAAGCTCACCATCGAAGATTGGGGCGGGTTCATCGGGCAATGGGACACGCGCCTGTGGAAGCCCAGGCCGGACTCGGTCACCGAGGGCGGAGGACAGTTTAGCCGCGTGCCCGCGCACCAGGTTCCGCTCAGGAAAGACTGGGCGGTATCGGCCAACCACGCCACGTGGGATTTGACCCAAAGAGGTTCGCCTGACTGGTCGCCGAGCTATCCGAAGGACTATCTGGGCCTGCGCCCCGGCTACATCAAGCCGGCAACGCTGGCCTGGTACGCCTCGCACCACCACACTGCGGCGGGGCTCAACGAGCCGTATGCCTACAGCTATCTGTTTGTCTATGCCATGGATCTGCCTGCGCATGCAAAGGCGCTGACCCTGCCGGCCAACGAAAAGATTCGCATTCTGGCAGTTTCCGTGGCCAAGGAAGAACCGGGCTTGAGCCCCGCGCAGCCACTTTACGATACGCTGGGCAGGACCGAACCCGGCACGCCCGGAGGGGCGCCGCTTACGCGCTAAGCAGCGGCAGGTTGAGCAACGCCCGCATGAGCGCGAAGTTCCAGCGGCGAAGGCAAAGCTCCTGCGCAGCGCCACAACAAGACCACAGTCGCTGTACCCGGAGGCGATCTTCTCAAGCGGCTTTTTCCTCAAGAAAGAGCCGCTTCCGCGGGCGTCACACAAGGCACGTTTACGCTGGTTTTGCTCGAGGCGGAATGCGAACCCGTCCTCACCGCGGGGTAGACATGGTCAGGATCAGCTCCGAACCCGCGCCTAGCTGAACGCTGTGATTCGTGCTCGTGATTCTGGCGCTGCATCCCGGCCCTCCTTCGGGCTCCAGCTTCACGTCGGGCATGTGGACCACGATTCCCGGATGCACGGTGTGCGGAGGACCGCCAGGGTTCAGATCCGAATCGTACTCGTCCACCAAGCCTGCAACGGCAGTTTGTATCGATCGGGCACCTCCGGCAACTTCAGTGGGCAACTCTTCGTGCAGGTGTCTGGATGCTTCCGCCGGCGGCGCCAATAGGCCCACAAGCCGGAGCGAAAGTTGCTTCTTCCCGTGGCCGGTGCAATCGCCATGATCGAACAGAACAGAAAGCTCCGACGCGTTGGGGTTCTTCGACGAGGTTGAAGATGTCACGTGGCCATAGAGAATCGAATCCGCTTCCAGCGTGCAACCTGGAAAAATGTATCCGTTGACCACCTTTACCCAGACTTCCTTCCCCGGCTTCAAATGCCCCGAGTCCAGGCCGCCGGTCACCCTTGCCTCAATGGTCTGGTTAATGGGGCGGTCGGTTGTATCGCCGGGCGGGCACGCAGATTGATCGGCAACATTCGGAGCCGGCGCAGAGGCCGACGCGATCATCGCGCCCTTGGAGAATGCGGGCGAGGTCTCAGCCTGCGCGGACTCGAACTTCACCAGCCCATCGCGATAGTCCAGACGCAGCGTCAGCGGCTGCAGCACATCGAGCCCCAGCATGCCGGCAATCTGGAACCCGGCATTGCGATCGATGATGGAAGGGTCGAGTTCAAGAATGTGCCCCTGATGGATCTCGGGCAGGTTGCCCACCTGCATATCGAAGATCTCGCGATAGAAGTTTACCTTCGTGCCCTGTGCGGTCTGCTCCGCGTTCGTGAAGTTCACCGTCATCTTTGACAGCGAGTGAGCTGCGTCTTCGGTCATCGCGCTGAATCGCATGCCCGTCGCCAGGATGAAGAGCTTGCGCGATCTGTTGCCGAAGGTCAGGGGAACAAGCAAATACTGCCGCCGGTGATAGACCGGAGTGAAGCCGGCAAGCTCCGCCGTGGCGGGGCGATCTGCCGGCAGCAGCGCAGCCTGTTGCGGCAGCGGCGCCAGCGTCAGCTTGGCCAGGCGGTAGTCAAGCGTGATGAGCCAGGGCGAGAAGATGTCGGTTCCGATGAAGCCATCCGCATGGCCGGCGAACGGCGTGTCGCTGACGCCGACAATGCAGTCGCGGAACTCCAGCGGCCCAATGCGCACGCTGTCGGCGCGGACCGTGCCCGGCGGGTCGTCTTTGCCTTGATGGAAGCCATTCTGCTCGGCCAGCGTCCTGGTGATGTAGAGGCCGGAGGCAGCCGTATCCACAATCAGCTTGGCTTTGGTTTTCTGGAATTCGGCCTCCAGCCGGTAGCCGTCGATGTGCTTCACGTCGGCGAAGGTCGGCTGCAGCGGCAGGGTGGCGGAAGGCAGCTCGGGCAGGACCTGGCAGGTCTGCGAGTATTCGCTCAGCAGCGGCATCATGGAATGCATCGACGCCTCGGCCTTCTTCCGCGTCTCCGCATCAATATCTTTCGCGGCCGCGAGCCCCTGGTCGATGCCCACGATCTCGTGCGCGGGCGAGACGATGCGCAGCCATGCCTGCTGAATGTCGGGGTCCGCGGGATCGATGTCGTAGGCTCTCTGGAGCTCAGCCCGCTCCGAGGCGTACATGGAGTCGATGCGCAGGGCCCGGCTGCGGATCAGATGGGTGCGCGCAGAGCAGGGATTGGCGGCTTGGGCGGCATCGAGTGTTTCGACCGCCAGCCAGGGCTGCCCCTGGCGAAGCTGGACTTCGGCCAGCGCCGCGAGCGAGGCCGCCGCATGCGGGTTGCCGGCGAGCGCCGCATTCGCCTGGGCAAGCGCCTCGGCCACTTTGCCTTCATGCAGCAGCGTATGCACCAGCGCCGCGGAAAGATCGGCATCCCGCGGACTCTGCGTCAGCGCCTGCTCATAAAAGCTCTCCGCATCCGCATAGCGGCTATCGCCGTAGGCGACGTCGGCAGGTGTGGCAGTTCGCTGGGCAACCGCGGGACAGACAGGCGCCTGCGCGCAGACTGAAGCCGCGGTGCCGAGCAGAACCGCGGCCATCCAGCCGATCCGTGTTGAGCAAGAAAAAGAGCAAAAAAATGAGGTCATAGGGTTTCTCGAAGCGATTCTCCAGAAAGCAACCAGAGTATACGCCCCAAGGCCGCAGATGGCGCGATCCTTGCGTCCACGCCCGCAGGCCGCTGCATGTCTTGCGATACACTTCATACCGTGGAGGACTCCCGTTGCTGCATTTGCAAGGTCTGCTCTGCGGCCTGCTGATCTCCGCGCTGCTGCTGCCGGGCGCATCCCTTGCGCAATCGGCTGCCGACTTGCCGACGCCCCCGCTGCCGCAGCAGGGCATGGCCACCGGCGTTCGGCAGGGGGCCCAGTTCGACGACCAGCATCGCCCCATCACCGCCGGTGGCACCGTGAAGGCTGGCCCGGTAGTCTTTCAGAACGTCGCTGCTCAGGCGGGGCTGACAAGCTGGCGCAACGCCACCGGCACGGCCGGGAAGCACGTCATCATCGAAGCCAAGGGCTCCGGCGTGTGTTTGCTTGACTACGATCGCGACGGCTGGCTCGACATCTACCTGGTGAACGGCTCGACAGTCGATGCGCTCGCGGGAAAAGCCACGCCACCCCATGCAGCGCTGTTCCGCAACAACCACGACGGCACGTTTACCGACGTGACGGAGAATGCCGGCGTGGCCAATGATCGCTGGGGCCTGGGCTGCGCAGTGGGCGACTACGACAACGATGGCTGGGCTGACCTCTACGTCACCAATCTCGGCAAAAACCGTCTCTATCACAACAATCATGACGGTAGGTTCACCGATGTGGCGGAGAAGGCCGGCGTGGCGCTTGACGAGGGCGCGGGCAGCATCGCTGTCGATCATACCGGCGCCACCTTCGGCGACTACGACGGCGACGGCCGCCTGGACCTCTTCGTGGGCGGATACATCCAGTACGATTCTGAGAATCCGCCGCTGGCAGGGACGAAGGCCGTGAACAACTCGGCCTGCCAATACCGCGGCGAAAACATCATGTGCGGCCCGCGCGGCATTCAGGGCGCAGGCGACCACCTGTTCCATAACAACGGAGACGGCACCTTCACCGACGTCAGCGTGAAGGCGGGCGTCAGCGACCCCAATGGCTACTACGCCCTGGGCGCGCTGTTCGTGGACGTGAACGGTGACGGCCGGCCCGATCTGGTGGTAGCCAACGACTCCACGCCGAACTATCTCTACATCAACAAAGGAGACGGCGCCTTCGACAACCAGAGCTATATGAGCGGCTACGCGCTCAACGGGGAAGGCCGCGAAGTTTCAAACATGGGCATCGCCGCCGGGGATTACGAGAACAATGGCCACATGGACCTGGTCAACACCGACTTCTCCGACGACTCCACCGTCGTCTTCCACAACGATGGCGGCGGAGAGTTCGACGATGCCAGCGCGCGCACCGGCGTGGGCGTGCGGTCCGGACCCTTCGTCGGCTTCGGCGACGGGTTTCTCGACTACGACAACGACGGATGGAAGGACCTGCTCATCGTCAACGGGCACGTCTACCCGCAGGTCGATCGGCATCCCGACTGGGGCATGAGCTACGCGCAGCGCCCGCTGCTTTACCACAATCAGCGCAACGGAACCTTTGCGCCGGTTCCGGCTGTCGAGGGAACCGGCCTGGCCGAAGTCGCGGTGGGCCGCGGAGCCGCCTTCGGCGATCTGTTCAATGACGGCAAGATCGATGTGGTCATCAACAACCTCGATGGCGTCCCGCTGCTGCTGCGCAACGTGAACCTTGACCACAACCATTGGGTGGAACTGAGCCTGCTGGGCGGCGGCAAGACTGCGACGGGCAAGGGGAGCCCGCGCGATGCCGTGGGCGCCACCGTCTATCTCACCGCGGGCGGCATGCGCCAGCGCGGCGATGTGCTGAGCGGGGGCAGCTATCTCTCCTCGAACGACATGAGAGTCCACTTCGGCCTGGGTGCGGCAACACGCATCGATGCGGCAGAGATCCACTGGCCCTCCGGCCTGAAGGAAACGGTCAAGCTGCCGGCCGTGGACCGCATCTACACCATCGCCGAGGGGAAGGGAATTGCCGGTGCGTTGTGCGGCGGCAAGCCGTGCGGGGCGCAGGCGGGAGCTTCTCTGCGATAGACTCAATCGGTGGAGGAGCCCTGTTGCCGCTGTTTTCCCGTCTCATTGCCTGCGCGTTGATCGCAGGGCTGTTTGCTCCTGCTGCTCCTTGCGCGGCTCAGGCTGCGCAGAGTGCGCCAGGCCGGCAATTGGGCATGGGCAGCAATCCCGGTGGTTCAAAGCCCGTCTACGACTCCTTGAAGCGGCCCATCACCGCGGGCGGCTTTGTGGATTCCGGTCCGGTGGTCTTCCAGGATGTGACCAAAGCGGCCGGGCTCTTCGGCTGGACGCACGTGATGGGCGCGGCCGACAAAGGGTTGATCATCGACACCAACGGCTCCGGTGTGGGGCTCATCGACTACGACAACGACGGCTGGCTCGACATCTACCTGGTCAACGGCTCGACCTTCAACGCTCTGGATGGCAAGGAAACGCCGCCGCACGCGGCCCTGTTCCACAACAACCACGACGGCACCTTTACCGATGTGGCGGCCAAGGCCGGCGTGACCAACGACCGCTGGGGCTTTGGCGTGGCCATCGCCGACTACGACAACGACGGCTGGCCCGACATCTTTGTGACCAACTACGGCAAGAACCGGCTCTACCGCAACAACCACGACGGCACCTTCACCGACGTGGCCGAGCAGGCCGGCGTCACTTTGGGCAACTGGAGCGCGGGCGCAACCTGGGGCGACTACGACGGCGACGGGCGTCTCGATCTTTTTGTGACCGGCTATGTGCACTTCGACCGCCTCAACCTGCCCTATGCCCGGACCAGGGCTGCCAGCAACAACACCTGCGAGTTCCGCGGCGTGCCGGTGATGTGCGGGCCGAGGGGCCTTGAGAGCGAGCCGGACCATCTGTTCCACAGCAACGGCGATGGGACCTTCACCGACGTCAGCGTGAGGGCGGGCGTTGCGGATCCCGTCAACCACTACTACGGGTTGACGCCCGTGTTTGTGGATGTGAACAACGACGGCAAGGTCGACCTGGCCATCGCCAACGACTCGACGCTGAGCTATTTCTATCTCAATCGCGGCGACGGCACGTTTGAAGACGCAAGCCTCACCTCGGGCTTTGCACTGAACGAGGACGGCCGGGAGGTGGCGGCGATGGGCGTTGCCGTGGGCGACTACCTGAACAACGGGCAGGTCGACTTTGCCATCAGCGACTTTTCCGACGAGTCCAAGCTGCTGTTCCGCAATGAAGGCGGAGCCAGCTTCAGCGAGGTCTCCATGGCCGCGGGGCTGGGCAAGAAGTCGATTCCTTTCCTGAGTTGGGGGGCAGGCTTCCTGGACTACGACAACGACGGCTGGCTCGACCTGATGTTCGTCAACGGCCACATTTATCCCGCGGCCGACAATCGGGATTGGGGAACCTCCTATGCACAGAGGCCGCTCCTCTTCCGGAACCTGCGCAACGGCAAGTTCGAAGAGGCGCCGGCGGTCGAGGGAACAGGGCTGGCGGAGGTGATCTCGGGACGCGGGGCGGCTTTCGGCGATCTGTTCAACGACGGCAGGATCGATGTGGTCATCAGTCCAGTCGACGGACCGCCGATGCTGCTCAAGAACGTGAATCCCGACCATCATCACTGGGTGGAGTTGAGGTTGGTGGGCGGGCCGAAGAGCCCGCGCGACGCCGTGGGCGCGACCGTCTATCTCACTGCCGGCGGTATGCGCCAGCGCCAGGATGTGGTGAGCGGCGGAAGTTATGTCTCGACCAACGACCCCCGTCCGCACTTCGGCCTGGGCGACGCGACCGATGCCGGAACCGCGGAGATTCATTGGCCCTCCGGGGCCAGGGAGACGGTCAAGCTGGCGGCGGTCGATCGCATCTTCACCATCACCGAGGGTAAGGGGATTACGGGGGCTCTGTGCGGCGGGCAGCCCTGCCCGATCACGATCCCGGCTGCCGCCGCACTTCCAAAGCCGGGGGCCAAGCCATGAGCCAAACCCAAAGAAGTTTGTGCCCCTGCGCCTTGATTCAATTGCTTGCGACATGCTGCCTGAGCCTCGTTGCGGGGCCAGCGATTCCGGCGCAATCTCCCTCTTCTGGCGCTCCGGCCCTGGCCCAGTCCCCGGCCCAGCCTCCGCCGGAGGCTGCGGTTCCCGCCCGATTCGTCGATGTCACCGAGCAGGACGGCGTGCATTTTCTCCACGTGTCCCCGCATACCTCGCGCAAATACCTGCTTGAGACCATGGGATCGGGTGTGGCGCTGTTCGATTGCGACAACGACGGACGTCTGGATATCTATCTGGTCAACGGCGCGCCCTACACCGATCCCACGCCCAAGGGGTTTGTTCCGCAAAAGACCGGTCCCGACGACTGGAACCGCATGTACCGCCAGAAGGCCGATGGAACCTTCGAGGACATCACCGAGAAGTCCGGCCTCAAGGGGGTTGGCTACGGCATGGGCGTGGCCGTGGCCGACTACGACAACGACGGCTACGAGGATCTCTTCGTGACCGCGTATGGTGGCAACCGCCTCTACCACAACAACGGCGACTGCACCTTCACCGACGTGACAGAGAAAGCTGGCGTGGGCGGCGGCGGCTGGTCCAGCTCCGCCGCATGGGTTGACCTCGACAACGACGGCCTGCTCGACCTGGTCGTTGCGCGCTATGTCACCTGGGACTGGGAGGATGTCTGGTGCGGCGAGCGCCGCGAGGGCTACCGCGGCATCTGCCATCCCGATGTCTTCCAGCCCATCACCATGCTGGTGTATCACAACGACGGCAACGGCCATTTTACCGAGGCCGGGCACAAGCTGGGCCTCGACAAGCCGGCCAAGGCCCTGGGAGTTGCCATGGCGGACTACGACCACGACGGGCGCATGGACCTTTTCATCGCCAACGATTCCATGCCGGAGTTCCTCTTCCATCAGAAGCCGGATGGAACCTTCGAGGAAGTCGGGCTGGAGGCGGCGGTAGCCGTCAATTCCGAAGGCCAGACCTACGCCGGCATGGGCGTCGATTTCGCCGACTATGACAATGACGGCTGGCCGGACATCGTGGTGACCGACCTGGCCAACCAGAGATACGCCCTCTACCAGAACAACCGGGATGGAACCTTCAATTACGCTTCCCTTTTGAGCGGCGTCGGCTCCATCTCACAGCTCCACTCCGGCTGGAGCCTGCGCTTCATGGATTACGACAATGACGGCTGGAAGGATCTTCTCGTTGCGGAGGGCCACGACATGGACAACATCCAGCTTGTCTCTCCCATGCTTCGCTACCGCGAGCCGCCGCTCCTGCTGCGCAACACAGGCAAGAAGTTTGTCGATGTCTCGGCGATCTCGGGCGAAATCTTTCATGAGGCCTGGGTGGGCCGCGGGATGGCCATCGGCGACATCGACAACGACGGGCGGATCGATGCGGTGATCTCAACCAACGGCGGCGCGGCGCACATCCTGCTCAACAAAACGGTCACCCAGAACCACTGGATCACCCTGCACCTCACCGGACACAAGAGCAACCGCGACGGCATCGGCGCGGTGGTCAAGCTGACCACCGGGCAGGGGTCGCAGTGGGTCACGGCGACCACAGCGAGCGGCTATCTCTCTTCGAGCGATCCTCGCGTCCATTTTGGACTGGGATCGAGCCCGGCGGCCGGCAGCATCGAGATCCGCTGGCCCAGCGGGATCGTCCAGACCCTGACAAATGTGCAGGGCGACCGCCAGATTCAGGTGGATGAGCCGTCCTCGGCTGGAGCAGCGCCGGGGACGGTCCATCCCTGAGACGGCGGCGCTCTTTGAAGAGCGGCCGGCCGGCTTCCGCGGGGGGGGACCGGACTTCTAGCCCAGGCATCTTCTTTTCAGTGGCATACGCGGCTCAAGAAAAACCAGAGTAGCTATACCTTGGGGCGCGTTTACTCTGGTTTTGCTCCAAGGCCCTCCCCCCTGGACGATTCCCATGCGGCGCGGCGGTGTATGGGAAGGGGAGCCCGGCAACAGCGGCCCGGCTTGAGGGGGCATCAGACTCTCGCCAAAAAACTCCTTGACAGTGCCCCATGGGCGGAATAATATCGCACGCTATGGAACCGTTGCCACACCATTATGGTATCGATTCCATCATCGCAAATAACAGCCTGGTCAACTGTTTCCCCCGTTGCCCATGTCGGAATTGAAGGTTCCAACCACGATTGTGAACCAATCCAAGGAGACACAGTGAGACACATATTCAGAATTCAGGAGCGCCAATCGGCGTCTCGGACCTTCCCCCTTCCATCGCTGGCCGTCGTGCTCGCCCTGGCAGCCATGGGATGGATGTTGCTGGCTCCGCGGACTGCTTCCGGGCAGGCCAGCGCCGGCATCACCGGCACCGTCACCGACAGCACCGGCGCCGTCATCAAGGGCGCCCATGTCACCATCACCAACGAAGGCACTTCGGTCTCCGATCACACGGTCACCGAGAGCGCGGGAACCTACTCGTTCAAGGGCGTTCTGCCTGGGAAATACACCGTCGCGGTGGACGCGCAGGGGTTCAAGAAGGAAGTGCAGAAGGGTGTCACCGTCGCGGTCAGCACCAACTCCAACATCGACTTTACCCTCAACGCCGGCGCCGCAAATGAGACTGTGCAAGTCGCGGCCGACCAGATAGCGTTGAATACCACTCAGCCGGAACTGGGCAGCACCATCGATCCAATTGTTGTCGAAGCTTTGCCTGAAGAGGTATCCGGCCGCGGCCGCCAGGTCGATCAACTGCAGTTCCTGGCCCCCGGAACCACCGGCAGCACCTTCTCCCACCGCATCAGCGGCGGCGTCGATTTTGAGCAGGAGATCCTATACAACGGCATCCCCGCTCCCCAGCCCGAAACCGAGGGTTATACCACCAACTTCAATCCGCCCTTCGACCTGGTGGAGGAGTCGAGGGTCGAGCGGTCAACGTTTTCCGCCCAGTTCGGCCTCGGCCAGGGCGCCCTTAGCTATCAGATGAAGTCAGGCACCAACTCTTACCACGGCAGTGGGTTTGAAATCAACCGCAACAGTTTCTTCGACTCCAAGGGCTTCTTCAACAGCTCCGTGCCCGTCGACCGCGAGAACAACTACGGCTTCAGCATTGGCGGTCCGATCCGGATTCCGCATCTTTACGACGGCCGCAACAAGACCTTCGGCAACTATAGCCAGGAGTGGTACAAGCAGAACAACGAGAATACGAGCGTCTCCACCGTGCCGACGAAGCTGGAAAAAACCGGAGATTTCAGCGACTACGTCGACAGCAACGGCGCCATCATTCCCATCTACGATCCGAATACCGGCCTGCAATTCATGGGCTGCAACGGAACAACCCCGAACGTCATCTGCGGCAATCGGATCAGCACCAACTCCGCCGCGCTGATTCCGGACATTCCCGACCCAGATCGTACTGGCAGCGGCCCCGGCGGCCTGCTCAGCAACAAGAGCTTTGCACCGTACGTCAGTCCAAATATCCAGCATGTGTGGGGATTCGTAGTCGACCAGACGCTCACCCCCACGCAGAGCCTCCACTATGCCGAGTGGCGCAACAGCTACACCACGCACAGCTTCGACTACAACCCAATGGTCCTCGCGCCCAATCCACTCAACAGCCAGAAGTATGAGCCGGCCCTGGGCAGCGTCTTCCTGCTGAACTACACCAACGCAATCACGCCTCATCTGGTGGTGACAGCCGGACTTGGATGGATTGGCGAAATCAACAACCAGTACAACATCACCAAGGGATACACGACCCCAACCGTGACCAACGAGAACATCCCGCCCAACATCACTTTTGGCCCGAGCAGCAGCCAGTGCAATTCGAACACGTACACCTGCTGGGGCACCAGCGGTTCCTGGTTCCAGTCGATCAACCGCAAGCTGGGAATCGCCATCGAGAACAACTGGTTATGGACGAAGGGGCGCAACACCTTCAACTTCGGCATCGACATCCGGCGCGCCTACCAGGACGATAACGAAGAACAGACGGAAGGCGGGCACTTCAACTTCAGTCCAGCACAGACTTCCACGCCGAGTTCGACCGACCCGAATTTCGGTAACTATGGCAACGCCTTTGCCAGCTTCCTGCTCGGGCTGCCCGATTCGGCAAACCGCAGTAACTCCCAGGAGCTGGAGCTGCGCAACCGGGCCATCTCGCCCTACATCCAGGACGACATCAAGTTGTCCCCCAAGCTCACGCTCAATGTCGGCTTGCGTTGGGATATTCAGGTGCCTTTCACTGAAAACCACAACCTGATCGTATTCTTTAATCAGGACAAGCCGGGGACCGATCCGGCGGCCAGCGGCATTGCCGGTTCGGCAACGCAGTTTGGCAGTTGCACCGGTTGCGCGGGATACACACGCGCCGACATCCACTGGGGGCATTTTGGCCCTCGCCTCGGCTTTGCCTACAAGCTGAACAACAAGACCGTCGTGCAGGGCGGCCTGGACGTTGCCTTCCTCGATGGCGGCGCTTATGAGTACGGCACCAACAAGGTCGCCGTCAATTACGGCAACCTGCTGACCGGCTCCTTTACCCGCAACTCGACGGGAGGCAACACATCCTCCTTAGGTAGCTGGGACACCAATTCCATCCCTGCCGTCATCCCCACGCCGTTCAGCCCAGGGCTTGGCGCAGGAAACCAGATCGAGGCCTTCAGCAGGAATGACGGCTACGCTCCCTATAGCCAGCAGTGGAACCTGAACGTGCAGCGCGAGTTGCCTTACAGCATGTTCATCACTGCGGCATTTGTCGGAAACCGCATCATCCATCTGCCCAGCCAGAACAATCGCATCGACCAGATGAATCCTTCCTATGACGCTCAGTACGGAAACATGCTGAGCACATGTGCGGCGAACGCGGGCAACTCCGTCTTGACCGATACATTCACCAATGCGGGAGGTTCGAACGGCTGCGCAGCGGCGGACGGTTTCGCTTCACCCTATGCAAACTTCGTCAACGACTTCGGAGGCAGTTCGACTGTAGCTCAGTCGCTGGTGCCCTATCCGCAGTATTCCTACATCTTCAACAACTTTGAAGGTTTCGGAACAACCTACTACCAGAGCGCCCAGATTGAGGTGGAAAAGCGCTTCACCAATGGCCTGTACTTCCTGGCGGGTTACACGCTTTCCCGCCTGATGGACAATACCAGCAGCGGCTTCTCCAGCTTCACTTCCGGCGGCATCAACAAGTACAACCAGAAACCGGAATGGGCCATCTCCAATGCGGACGAACCGCAAACCCTGAAAGCCAGCGGAACCTATGAACTGCCGATAGGTCCAGGCAAGAAGTTCGTCAACAACCAAGTGCTCGGCAACGTCGTCGGCGGCTGGCAGGTGGGGTGGATTCTGGACTATGAAGCCGGATCGGCGAATGGCCCCGGGGAAAACGGCAGCCCCTTCCCGAACGGCTTCGATCGCCCGGACCGGAATTCTTCCGTCGCTCTCAGCACCACCTCGTACAAGAAGGCGCGCGACTACTTCACAAAAAAGATCGCAGTCGCACAGATGTTCAACCCAGGGGCCTTTACCGTGACTGCAAACCAGTACACCTTCGGGAATGCCCAAAGGAACTATACCGGCATGAGAAATGCGCCGCTCTATATGGAAAGCCTGAATGCCAGAAAGAAGTTCTACATCGGCGAACACCTTACGGGCATACTTCAGGTGGACTACTTCAACGCCTTCAACCGGACCCAGTTCAACGGTCCCGACAACAATGCCAGCGACAGCGCGTTTGGCCAGGTCACCAACCAGGGGTCGAACATATCGAATCGCCAGGGCCAGGTCCAATTCCGCTTGCAGTTCTGACCTTGCGGTGTAAGTCAGGATCTTGATTCACGCCGCTTGTACCTCTCTGAACAATGGCCGGGCTGCTCAGCGGGCAGTCCGGCCATTCTTCTTTCCGGGCGCTCGTCGCGTTGCTGCACGGCCGGCCCGGCCATGCAGCGCGTGCGCGAACAAACTATAATCCGAGGCATGAGCATGGGTCTATGGAGAGCGGGTCTTCGCACTTCGTTGCATTGGCTGGCTGCGGGTTTGCTCGTCTTTCTTCCGGCCGCGGCCCATGCCCTGCAGGCCGGCGACGAAGTTACTCCCCAGGTGCAGCAACTCTATGCGCAGGCCAGGGCGGCGCAGCAGCATGGCGACAGCGCGGAGGCCATCGAGAAGTACCGGGCCATGATCAAGCTGGCCCCGCACCTGGCCGCCGCCTATAACAATCTGGGCATGCTCTACTTCAACGATCACGACTATGCCCATGCGGCCGAGGTGCTGAACCGCGGACTGGAGTTGCACGCCAACATGCCCACGGCGTCGGCCATGCTGGGCATGAGTTACTTTCAGTTGGGTCAGGACGGCAAGGCCGAACCGCTCCTCCGCGCGGCGCTGCGCGTCAACCCCACCGATGACACTGTGGAGATGATGCTGGCCAGGATACTCATCAATCTCAGAAAGTATGACGAGGCGGCATCCCGGCTGAATCACTTCCTGGAGCGGAATCCGAAGGACCAGGATGGATGGTACCTGCTGGGCAGAACCTATCTGGAGTTGTCGGAGAATTCGCTCAAGAAGATCAACGAGATCGATCCGGATTCGGTGGTCGCGCACGAGATTGCGGGAGAGATCGACGAGAGCATGCATAACTACGACGTGGCGCTGGTGGAGTACAAGAAGGCCATCGATCTGGCTCCGCGCAAGCCGGGAACGCATATGCACATGGCCAACGCCTACTGGCTCACGGGCAAGTGGGAGTCGGCCGAGGAGGAGTTCAAGGCGGAGTTGTTGAACGACCCCAACAACTGCACGGCGCGCTGGAAGCTGGCCAACGCCACGCTGGAGGCGAACGACTCCAGCGAGGATGCGCTCACGGAGTTGAATCGGTCCATCGAACGCTGTCCGGCGCTGATGCAGGCGCGTGTGGACCGGGCCCGCGCGCTGATCCGGCTGGGCAAGCAGGCCGATGCGCTGCCCGATCTGCTGATGGCCGAAAAGGACAGCCCAACCGAGCCCACTATTCATTTTCTTCTTGGCGCCGTTTATCGTGCCCAAAGCAAAACCGCCGAGGCGCAGCAGGAGATGCGCACCTATGGGCAACTGCAGAGAGAAGCCAGCGCGGCGGTGGCCGCACAGGCCAACGACGCCAGCGCGATCAAGAGCGCTGCCCACTAGCGCCAGGTCGCGATGCGCGGCCTGTGTGCTCGGGCTGTGGCTGCTCTCGTCCGGCGCGGTCTTTTGTCAGCAGCCTGCCGATCCGCTCTCAGAGCCGCGCGCAATGCTCAACCAAGGGAAACTGCCCGAGTCCGAGGCTGCCCTCCGCCTCTTCTTGAACCAGCACCCGGCTTCGGCGGAGGCGCATTTCCTGCTCGGCTATGTGCTCTTTCGCGAGCAGAAGGCGGTCGAATCGCTGGCCGCGTTCACCGCCGGCGCGCGCATCCGGCGGCCCAGGCCCGACGAACTCGAGACCGTGGCGTCGGATTACGTCTTGCTGGGCGACTTTGCCGATGCCGACAAGTGGTTCTCTCAAGTGACGGCCGAGAAGCCCGACGATCCGGATGCCTGGTACCTGCTGGGCCGGGCCAAGTACAACGAAGACGCATTTGCCGAGGCGGCCTCCAGTTTCGAACGCGCACTGGCCCTGCGTCCGCGATACATCGAGGCGGAGAACAATCTCGGCCTGGCTTGGTGGGGGTTGAACAGCCCGGACAAGGCCAGGGCGGCATTTCAGGCCGCCATCGATTGGCAGGGCGATGCGCCCGAGGATGCGCAGCCATTCCTCAATCTGGGCACGCTGCTCGCCGATCAGAATGACTTCGATCATGCGATTCCGCACCTGCTCAAGGCCGCCGCGCTTTCCCCGAACAATCCCAAGGTTCACGAGGAATTGAGCCAGGTGTACGAAGCCGGCAGGAATCTTCCTCCGGCCCAGGCCGAGCTGGAAAAGGCCGTGGCGCTGGCGCCGAACGCTTCGGGACTTCACTTCAAACTGGGCCAGATTTACCGCCGCGAAGGAATGCGCGAGCGCGCGCAGCAGCAGTTTGCGCTGTGCGAAAAGCTGAACAGCACCCACTCCTCGGCTTCGACGCCCAACCCCATCGAGGCGGATCGAACGGCTCCCCATTGAGCAGCGGCAATCCGCGCACCTGAAAGTTGTGTGGCATCGTTTCCAGTCCAATGTATCTGGGGATAGAATGCGCGCAGGCTTGGTGGCGATCGCGCGCTGGCGCCGTACCTATCTGTCTTCAGGCAATCGGCGCACCGCAACCGCAGGAACTGCGCGCAATCAGGCACGTCTTCAGCTTGATCTGCCGTGCCGGTTTTTGAGCGCCCGGCTCGCCGGAATCGCGCTCATGGAATAACTGCTCGAAGAGAATCTCCGCGG
>JARLGE010000017.1 GCA_031296215.1 Occallatibacter sp. | reverse complement strand
GCAATACGCCGGCTGGTACGAGCCCGCATCCCCGCGCAACCAGTTCACTTACTTCCTCGAGCGCCTGTCAGCCCTGCAGCGCATTCGCTTCGGCGGCGGTAACCTGCTCATCTCCAGCCTCAGCCAGATCGACCAGCCCTTTGTGCCCGTCTCCGGCGAGCAATTCCGCTATCTGCCCAAAAAGGACCCCGCCGAGCCCGTCGCTACTGCCGCGCTGATCGCGCCCAACAACGAGGGCCGCTTCGTCTACCTCGGCGGAACCCTCCGCCGCATTCCCACCGTCCAGGCCTACGGAGAGATCGCGCTGGTTGCCTGGTTCGTGCTCGCGCTCGCCTCCATCCTCGTCTATGCGCCCTTCTGGATCGTCGGCGGCTTCTTCAAAAAGCGCCGCCGCCCCCTGGAGCGCGCCATGCGTCTCTGGCCGCTCATCGCCGTCCTCAGTCTGCTCGCCTTTGTCGGTTTCTTCATCGCCTCGTTAAGCGACATGATCACGCGCCTCGGCAGCATGACCGTCTATTCCCTCGGCCTGTTTCTAACCACGTTGATCTTCGCTGCCGCCTGCCTGGCCAGCGTCGTCGCCCTATGGAGCGCGCGCTGGCTTCCCATCCGCCGCTTCGTCTGGTCGTTCTCTGTCGCGGTCACGTCCGCGCTGCTGATCGCCGCGGCCTATCTCGCCTGGTGGGGTGTCATCGCCATCCGCACCTGGAGCTGAAGAATCCTCGCCCCGGCAAGGAGCACAATGAAACCAACCATCCTCCTCCAACTCGCCCTCATCGCCGTCATAATCACCCCGCTCTGCCGCGCGCAGGCCTCCATCGCCGGCGACTGGCAGGGTACTCTCAGCGCCGGCGGCCAGCAGTTCCGCCTCGCCCTGCACATCACCGCCGCAAAGGACGGCACCCTCGCCGCAACCCTCGACAGCCTCGACCAGGGCGCGAATGGAATTCCCGTCACCGCCATCACGCTCCAGGGCGCAAAGCTCTCCCTCACCATCGATGCGGTCCACGGCGGCTATGAAGGCACGGTCAACAGCAGCGCCACCGCAATCGACGGCACCTGGACCCAGGGCCAGCCGCTCCCGCTCAGCTTCACGCGCGCCGCCCCGCAACCAGCGGCCAAGCCCGCGCCCCAACCCGCCGCGACCTCCGCTATCGACGGCACATGGCTCGGCAGCCTCGACACCGGCGCCATCAAGCTCCGCATCGTCTTCAAAATCCTCTCGACCGCCGACGGCCTGACCGCGCAAATGCAGAGCCCCGACCAGAGCCCGGTCTGGTTGACCGCCACTTCCGTCACGCGCAACGGCGCCTCACTCACCATCACGCTCAAGGGGCTGGGCATTGCCTATGAAGGAAAAATCGCCGCGGACTCCAGCGCCATCGACGGAACTTTCACGCAGATGGGCAATCCCCTGCCGCTGGCGCTTAAGAAAGTGAACAGCCAATCCGAGCTTGAGCTCAACCGTCCCCAGAATCCCGTCAAGCCCTACCCCTATCGCGAAGAGGAAGTCGCCTACAAGTCGGCTGGCAACACGCTCGCCGCCACGCTCACCCTCCCTTCCGGCAAAAGCCCGTTCCCGGCCGTGCTGCTCATCGTCGGCTCCGGGCCCCACGACCGCGACGAGAGCCTGCTTGGCCACAAACCTTTCCTGGTCCTGTCTGATTATTTAACCCGCCACGGCATCGCCGTGCTGCGCGCCGACAAGCGCGGCGTGGCCAAATCCACCGGCGACTACGCCAAGGCCACCACCGTCGACTTCGCCGCCGACGCCGAGGCCGGCGTCGCCTATCTCAAGACGCGCACCGAAGTCGATCCCCGCCGCATCGGCCTCCTCGGCCACAGCGAGGGCGCCATCGTCGCTCCCATGGCCGCCGTCGCCGATCCCGGCATCGCCTTCATCGTCATGCTGGCCGGCTCCGCCGTGCCCGGAGACCAGATCATCGTCGAGCAGAGCCGCCTCATCGCCATGGCCGCCGGTGCAAGCCAGCAAAAGGCCGCTGAAGACGCCGAGAAGGAACGCGAGACGCTTACTCTGATCGAAACCGAAAAGGACCCCGCCGCGCTCGAACGGCTGCTCGGCGCCAAGCTGGCCGCCGAGGGCATGCCCGATGCCGCCATCGCCGCGCAGATCAAGGCGGCCACATCGCCCTGGTTCCGCTTCTTCCTCACCTACGACCCCGCTGCCGCGCTGCGCAAGCTCAAAACCCCCGTCCTCGCCCTCTCCGGCTCGCTTGACCTCCAGGTCCCACCCGCGCAGAATCTTCCTCCCTTGCGCAAGGCCCTCGCCGACGCCGGAAATCAGCACGCCGAAGTCGATGAGCTCCCCGGCCTCAACCATCTCTTCCAGAACGCCAAAACCGGCTCTCCCTCCGAGTACGGCCAGATCGAGGAAACCATCTCCCCCGCCGCCCTCGACAAAATCGCCTCCTGGATTCTGAAACAGTAGTCTTCCCGGCCACGATCCCATCCCCTCCACCGCTGCGAAGATTACATCTTCGTCATAATCCTCCATTTGCATCAAGCTCCCCCGCCGCTCAGCCGATAGCAGAGACACGGGTCAAGGAGGACCTGGCACGATGGTGAATGCAATTGCAGCGACCCCGCTGGTAACCGAGGCTCCCGCGGCCAGGCCAACGCCGCCGCCAGCCGCAACCGCGTCAACCAGCAGCCCCGCCGCCGCCCCGGACACGGCCACCATCAGCGCCGCGGGCCAGGCCGCCTCGAAAGCCTCGCAGGACGTCGACCGGGACGGCGACAGCCACTGACGAGGATTGCGCCGCTATTTCCAACTGAAAAAATGCCCTGCTTCGTGAGCAGGGCATTTTTGTTCAGGAATCATCGGCGAGAGAATGCGGACTTCAGTGCTTCTCCGCCGCCGTTGCCAACTTGGCTTCGGCTTCGGCAATCACGTGCAGGGCCTCGGTATAGGCCTCTTCGCTCTCGCCCGCCTCGCTCCACATCTTCTGGCCGCGCACCAGTTGCTCCTCGGCGCGATCCACGCCGATCTCCTCCGGCTTCAGCGCGTCCGATGCCAGAATCGTCACCCGGTCCGGCAGCACCTCGGCGAACCCCCAGCTCACGTTGTAGTGTTGCGCGCCTGCCACCCCATCCGTTTCTGCAACCCCGGCGCCATGCACAATCACATCGCCCGCGCCCAGCTCCGCCATCAGCGGCGCATGCCCGAAAAGGACTTCCATGTACCCATTCTTCGCGGGCAGCTCCACCGCCGAGGCCGCGGCCTCAAACAGCACCCGCTCCGGCGTCACTAGCCGTACCCGCAGTTGATTGGTCTCGTCAGCCATACTGTCCCTTCGGAACAGGTTACAGATGACAGATTACAGTGAACAGTTAAAAGCCCGGACCAGGCCGCGGAAAACTGTCATCTGTAATCTGTCACCTGTAACCTGCGTTAAACCGTCGCCTTCAGCTTCTCCGCCGTCTCCAGCACTTCCTCGATCGCGCCCTTCATATAGAAGGCCTGCTCGGGGATATCGTCGTACTTGCCGGCGATGATCTCCTTGAAGCTGCGCACCGTGTCGGCCACCTTCACATACGCGCCGGGAATGCCCGTAAACTGCTCGGCCACGTGGAACGGCTGCGACAGGAATTTTTGTACCTTTCTTGCCCGAGCCACCGTCAGCTTATCGTCTTCCGAGAGCTCGTCGATGCCCAGAATCGCGATGATGTCCTGCAGGTCCTTGTAGCGCTGCAAAATCCTCTTCACGCCCTGCGCCACGTCGTAGTGATCCTGGCCCACGATGCGCGCGGAGAGAATGCGCGAGGTCGATGCCAGCGGATCGACGGCCGGATAAATGCCGAGTTCCGAGAGCGGCCGGCTCAGCACCGTGGTCGCGTCCAGGTGGGCAAAGGTCGTCGCCGGTGCCGGATCAGTCAAGTCGTCGGCAGGCACATAGACCGCCTGCACCGACGTCACCGATCCCTTGGCCGTGGAAGTGATGCGCTCCTGCAGCTCGCCCATCTCGGTAGCCAGGTTGGGCTGGTAGCCCACGGCTGAGGGCATGCGGCCCAGCAGCGTCGAGACCTCGGAGCCCGCCTGCGTGAAGCGGAAGATGTTGTCGATGAACAGAAGTGTGTCCGACCCCTCCACATCGCGGAAGTATTCGGCAACGGTCAGGGCGCTCAGCGCCACCCGCAAACGCGCTCCGGGCGGCTCGGTCATCTGGCCGTACACCAGCGCGCACTTCGAGTTGGCCCAGTCGCCCGGCTTGATCACGCCCGACTCGGTCATCTCGGTCCACAGATCGTTGCCCTCGCGCGTCCGCTCGCCCACGCCGCCAAACACCGAGTAGCCGCCGTGGTTCTTGGCCACGTTGTTGATCAATTCCATGATCACCACGGTCTTGCCCACGCCGGCGCCGCCGAACAGGCCGATCTTGCCGCCCTTCAAAAACGGCTGGATCAGGTCGATCACCTTGATGCCGGTCTCGAACATCTCCTCGTGCGTGGTCTGCTCGTCGAACAGCGGAGCAGGCCGGTGAATGGGCATCTGCCGGGTCGCGCCTATGGGGCCGAGTTCGTCCACCGGCTCGCCGATCACGTTGATCACGCGGCCCAGCGTCTCCTTGCCCACCGGCATGGTGATAGGGCCGCCGGTGTCGATGGCCTTCATGCCCCGCACCATGCCCTCGGTGCCTTGCATGGCCACCGTACGCACGCGGCCCTCGCCCAGGTGCTGCTGCACCTCGAGGATCACGTTGATGGGCGTGGGAACGGTGAACCCGTCGCTGACCACGCGCAGCGCCTGGTAGATGGGCGGCATGGTCGCTTCCGCAAACTGCACGTCCACTGCCGGTCCCGAAACCTGAATGACCTTACCGAAGTTCTCTGCCATATCTGCCTTCCGAATCCCTAAACAGCGGCCGCGCCGCTGACGATTTCAATGATTTCCTTGGTAATGGCCGCCTGCCGCGCGCGGTTCATTTGCAGCGTGTAGGCGTCGATCATGTCCGAGGCGTTGTTCGATGCCGAATCCATGGCCGTCATGCGCGCCGCATGTTCCGCGGCTACCGATTCCGTCATGGCGTGATAGAGCATGGAAGAAACGTATTGCGGCAGCAGCCCGTTGAACAGTTCCCTGGCCGGCTGCTCGTAGATGTAGTCCACCTGCGCCGTGCCGAAGCGCCGCGCTTCCTCGTCGGCCTCTTGGGTGTCCGCCGGCTCCAGGGCAATGCCCGCGCTGATGGCGGCCTCGCCGGCCCGCTCGCGCTCTTCTTCGGTTGGCTCCACGGCCGCGGCCACCTGCTGGCTGCCGATCTCGATCAGCGGCAGCAGCCGCTCCACCACCAGCCGCTGCTGGATCACCGACTTGAATTCGTTGTAGACGATGTAGGCCGCGTCGATCTCCTCGTGCACATAGCGCGCGATCACGCTCTCGGCCAGCTTGAAGACGCGCGCGGTCTCCAGCTTCAGCAGCATGCCCGGATGGTCGCCTGACACTTCGACGCGCCCCTTGCGCTCCGCCCGCACCTGCCGCGTCTGGCCGTGCTCGTCGGTCTCCTCGACGTATTCGGCGGCCTTGTAGCGCCGCCGCATCAGGTCGCGGCCCTTGCGCCCCACCGCCTCCACGTCGATCTCCTTGTCCGGATTGGTCTCGATGAATTGAAACGCCGTCTTCAGAATGTTCGAGTTGAACGCGCCCGCAAAACCCTTGTCGCCGCTGACAATGATCAGCAGCACCCGCTTCTCCGGCCGCGTGGCAAACAGCGGGTGCCGCAGGTTCCCCGTCTCCGGGTCGAAGATCTCGATGCGCCCCGTCAGCGACTGCAGCACGCTGGTGATCATCCTGGCGTAGGGCCGCGCACTGAGCGCCCGCTCCTGCGCCCGGCGCAGCTTCGCCGCCGAGACCATCTTCATGGCCTTGGTGATCTGGCGCGTGTTCTTCACGCTCCGAATCCGCCGCCGTAGATCGAGTACGTTTGCCATATTCCTTCCAGGGGTCAGGGATCAGGGGTCAGGGATCAGTTTTCCTGTGCCTTGTCCTTGATCGATTCCAAAACTCCAAAAATCATCTTTCCAACTTCGTGCGAAAGGCTCTCAGTTTTGTTCGCCAGGCTCGAGTCTCCGAAGCCGAGAGCGCGAGCAATTTCAATCTGCGTCTGTAATTCGAAGTTCGAACCTTTCGCAGTTCCCAGGAACTGTCTGTATTCCTTTGTGTTCAGCCTGCCGTGCCCTTCGGCGATATTGCTTGCGATCGAAACAGTAGCGCGCCGCATTTGACTCGTTAAGCCATATGTTTCTTCCTTCGGAAAAGCACTCGTAAATCCGTAGACCGATACTGCCAATTGAATGGACCGTTGCCAGACCGTCAAATCTCGAAATGATTTCACCATAGTGCTGACCCCTGACCCCTG
>JARLGE010000155.1 GCA_031296215.1 Occallatibacter sp. | reverse complement strand
GTGCACCAGAAGATGTCCTCGTCCTTCAAATCGAATACATACTTCGTCGTCAGGTAGGTCTGCACCGCGTAGCCGCCCGTGGTGTGCACCAGACCCTTCGGCTTCCCCGTTGTCCCCGACGTATACAGAATGTAGAGCTGGTCCTCGCTGTCCATCGGCTCGCACGGGCATTCGGTCGGCGCAATCGCCACCAGGTCGTGCCACCACCAGTCGCGCCCGGTCACCATCGTCACCGCTGAGCCCGTCCGCCGGTACACAATCACATGCCGCACCGTCGGGCAAGCCTTCATCGCCTCGTCCACCGTCGCCTTCAGCTTGATCTCGTTCCCACGCCGGTAGCTCGAGTCCTGGGTAATCACCGCCACGCACCCCGAGTCGTTCACCCGGTCGGCGATCGCGTTTGCCGCAAACCCGCCAAAGATCACCGAGTGCACCGCCCCAATCCGCGCACAAGCCAGCAGCGCAATGGCCAGTTCCGGCGTCATGCCCATGTAGACCGCCACCCGGTCGCCCTTCTTGATCCCCAGCGCCTTCAACGCGTTGGCAAACTTCCCCACCTCCACGCCCAGTTCGGCATACGTCAGCCGCCGCGTCTCCCCCGGCTCCCCCTCCCAGATCAGCGCCGCCTTGTCCCGCCGCGCCCCCTTCGCGTGCCGGTCCACGCAGTTGTAGCTCAGGTTCATCTTGCCGCCCACAAACCACTTCGCCAGCGGCAAATTCCAATCCAGCACCTTGTCCCATTTCTTGAACCAGTGCAGCTCCCCGGCCGCCTCCGCCCAGAACCCCTCCGGGTCCTCGATCGACCGCTTGTACAGCGCCTCATACTCCGCCAGGCTCTTGATGTGCGCCAGCGCGCTGAACTCCTTGGGCGGCGGAAACACGCGGTTTTCGCGCAGTGTCGAGTCGATATCCTGATTGGAAAGAGCGGAAACCTGGCTCGCAAGAGCCGAAACCAGAGTCGAAACTGCGGGAACGGGCGCCGAAGACATGAAAATCGTCCTTTAGGGGAAGAAGAATCCTGGATTTGCGCGGCCCTCCCCATCAAGACCCATCCAGAAAAAGAGTCCGCGTGGGAGTCACTTTACCGGCCCAGGCACACACTCGGCAAGTCACCTCCGCTCCGGCCTCTGATCTGGTCGACAGGGCTTTGTATCACCGGAAAAACCCGCTTATGCCGAGATTCTTCCAGGTTTTGTATCAGGGCACGACTTCAGTCGTGCCGCAAGATGCTGAAAAAAAAGGACGGGCTTTAGCCCCTGCAAAAGCGAAGACTCGAACTCCCCCCATCAGAGGCCTTTTTCCGCAGCCTCTTCAGTGCCGCACAGGACCAAGAAAAGGACCTGGGCTTCAGCCCCTGCCGGGAAACCCGAGACGCAGCCGGCTGCAACTCCAAAACGGAGGGAGCCGGGGGTTTCAAAACGGAGGGAGCCGGGGGTTTCAAAACGGAGGGAGCCGGGGGTTTCAAAACGGAGGGAGGCGGGGGTTTCAACCCCCGCACAAAGCCGCGACAGCGGCCCGGGCTTCAGCCCCGGGCCTTCCCAATCTCCGGAAGAAATGGCCTAAACAACCATTCACGAAAGCCTCGTGTCAGGGCACGACTTCAAAAGCCTGCCCTGAGCGCAGTCGAAGGGTGCCGCCACCGGCCTAAAAAAACCTGGGCTTCAGCCCCTGCGGTACGCTCGTCCTCACTCCCCCAACCGCAAAAACGTCCGCTCCGCCCGCAACGCCATCGACCTCAGCGAATACTCCTCCAACAGCAAAGCCATCCGCGACGCGCTGCGCGACGGTACCCACCAGCGCAACCTCCGCGAACAGCGTCCGCCCGCCCCGCGCCGCAAGGCTCTCGACCCCATCGCAGACGACTCCAAAGGCCCCGACCCCAACGCCGTCTTCGCCCAGCTGGAAAGCAAGAAGGCCCGAACGGCGTTTCTGAGGGCTAATCCGGCAGAAACCTTTAATTTATATGGGTGCAAGTATTGGTATGAGGCGTTCCAGGTAGTTCCCTCATCCGTTCATGGCCGGCCGGTTGCCAACCATTGAATGGATCTTCAGCTAGTTTTTCCTGATTGCTCTAACAACACCGCCGCAGGCCTGGTCAAATCCCAACCCTCTCTCCCCGCCCGCTCCGCCAACTGCTTCCACAACACCACCCGTTCCTCTTCATCCCCGGCAAAGATCCATAACGCCGTCAATGTCTCCCGCCCCACCATCTCCGCAACAAAGCCCCAAAAAATTCGCTGCGCCTGCGCCCCCACCTTCCACACCTGCGATGTCTCCAGCAGCTCGCGCATCACCGCCGCCGCCGCTCTGCTGGTGAACCACCGCGCCGCAAGATATGCACCCATCTGGTCATGAACAAACTCATAGTCCTTACCTGCCGCCCGTACCAATCGAACCACCGGCACCTTCTCCAGGTCGTTCAACAAGTCCGCAGGACAATCCTGACTCGGGACCATCCGCCGCCTGTCCTGATTCGGCCCCCTATCGGACACCAGCACCCAAGCCGCCGCCTCAAGAATTTCGACCCGCTCCTCTTTACGGTCATCCCCCTTCGGCCACGCCGCATCGACCGCCTCCCTGTAAAGATCAAGCTGGCTGCGTGTCTTATCCAGCCTCTCCCGAGCGCTCAGAGCAAGGTTCGCAACCAGCCGAACGTCATACCCCGATAGCAGATGCGCAATCAGACCTATCTCCCTGATCTCCCTTGCCACCGCCGCCGCCAATCCCGGCCTCTCCTTCAGGTAGAGGTCCAGCAGCGCATCCACATACTCCGCAATCGTCGCAGGCAGCCGCCAGACTCCAAACGGAGCCTCTCCCATATCCTGCGACGTCACAAAGACCGCCGCCTTCTGAAACCGCTCCGCAAACGCCGTTACCTCCGGCCCGCGCGCAACCTCATTCAATCCATCTACCGCCACCCCCAGCGTGCCCATCTCAAACATCGCCTTCAGCAGCTTCGCATCGTCAAACGACAACCCATTCCCCGAGAGCGCCACCCGCACGCACTCCAGCATCCACGCCGTGGCATCTCCCTTATCGCTCGCCACAGCGACCTCCGCAAATCTCCGCGCCTCAATCGGCACCAGCACAAAGCGGTCCCGCCGGTAGATGCTGAACGAAGTTGTCTTCTCTCCGAAAAAATGCTCCCGGCACAGCCTGCCAAAGAGCGTGCTCTTTCCCATCCCGGCATTCCCCTGCACCCATTCACTGCGCCGCTCCCGAAACAGCGCCAACACCCTCTCACTGCTCACTACCCTTCCATCCTCACCAGCAAGCGGCAACGGCAGAAACTCAAGCGCGGACGCCGCCGCAAACGCCTCCCTCTTCTTCCGCACATACAAATCCAGAATCCAAAGCTGTGCCGGCCGCCAATACCTTAACAACAATCCCTGAACAAGAAGTGCCTTTCCCCAGTTTTCATCCGTGGCCATTCGCCAGGCCGAAGGCGAGTAGCGTGCAGCAACAAACACCAGTAGATTCAGCACCGTCAGGCATGCAACAAGACTTCCCGTAATTGCGCGCCACCACCGCGTAAGCCAACCGACGGTTCCCGGCGTCACAAACTTCACCGTCTGGGGCTTACCCACCTCCGTGTGCGCGGCATTGGAGAACACCTGGAAGTTCCACGGTCCCTGCTCTGTCACCGGGACCACCGCGCCAAACGTCACCTTATCTCCATTGCTCTGCAGACCAGTTGCATCCACCGGCGGGAGTTCTTTTTGGCTGCCATTCCTTGAAACAACCTGCAAACCTAACCATGCCCCCACCGAAGCACAAGGGTGATTCAGAGACCACCTCGTTGGAACACCCAAAGGGCTCGGTTCTGGCGTATCCCCCTTTCCCGGGCTCTCCATCTCGACTACCGCCTTTGCCAGCGGATCACCCACAACCCGGTACAAACCATTACTTCTGACAAAGATTCCGGCACTCGTCTCCTTAACCGAATTGGCAGCACCTGCCGAGGCCTCCATCGGAACCCTTACCAGTCCTAATCTCTCGTCATAACGGAGTAATCCCTTCTCATCTGGAATCAGAATCCCTGCTTTCGTCTCCACAACGGTATCGCCCTTCACCGCATCCCCACCCGGCACAGCTACGAGCCCCGATCTCTCGTCGTAACGGAATAGCCCCTTGTCACTTCCTACGAAGACCCCGGCCGTCGTCACCCGGATAAAATCGGACTTCTCGATCGAACTCCCCCCTGGTACGGGTACAAGGCCCGACCTCGCGTCATAACGGAACAGCCCTTTGTCACTTTCGACCAAGGTCCCGGCCGGCGTATCTTGAACCGAAACGCGGTCAAACCCTTCTCCGCCTGGGACAGAGACAAGCCCCGATCTCTCGTCGTAACGTAATAGCCCTTTGCCAGTTGCGACAAAGACACCGGCCGACGTCTCGAGCATGAAGTCGGCCGCCTCAATCGGCCGTCCGCTCACAGGAATGAACCGCGAGCTCCCGTCATAACGAAGCACCCGCCCTTCATTGCTGACAACGAAAGTTCCGACTTTCAACTCAAAAATCGCATTGAACTGCCGAACCGAATCCACACCCGGCACAGGTACTAGCTGCGCTCTGTCGTCGAAACGATATAGCCCATTCGGACTCGTGACCAGAACCCCGGCTCGCGTATCCCGAACGAAACCTGTCGAATATCCAGTCGGCACAGGTACGAACCGTGATTGCTCGTCATAACGAAGTAATTGCCCATTCTTACTAATGATGAAGAGGCCGGACCTGGTCTCAAAGACGTACTTGTCCCCTTGAATCGAATCCCCACCCGGTACTGGCTCGAGCCCTGATTCCTCGTCGTAACGGAGTATTCTCTGGCTATCTATAACGAAGACCGCGAACTTCGTCTCTCGAATCTCATTCCCGAACCCGATCGAACCCCCGCCCCGCACAGGTACAAGCTGCGCTCTCTCGTCATAGCGAAAGAATCCCTTATTGCTGATAACAAAAGTACCGAACTTCGTCGCATAAACGGTCGCAAAATCCGTCGATTCCCCGCCTGGTACAAGCACGAACTGCGATTTCTCGTTATAGCGATATAACCCTCCGGAACCTGTAGCGAAAATCCCGGCCTTCGTGTCCATAAACCCGAAGAGGCCCTCTTCGGAGTTCGCGATCTTCACACGCACCGCACACATAGCTTCTTGAGCAGGCATCCGGAGGCAGGTACCAATCGCAACCGCAAACACCATGGCGGGTGTCAAGCACCCGCTAAGACCAACGAAACTTTGCCTAGACCCTTCTCCTGATGGCCGAGCCCACCCTCGGGGCCAGGCCAAAGACCATAAGAATCCGCAGAGCCCGGACGCATTTTCCATCGCTCGACCTCTCTTTATCCCTGCGAAAACATCAGCCAAACGATATCACGTCCGTTGCCCCTGGACGCTGCCTAAACCGCCGAGTTGTACATAACCAGCTAGCTCGCAGAGGTATTCACAGAGGATTTGATCGGTACCGAGTCGGCTAGCCTTCGCCGAACCCCGGCCGCCCAACCCCTGCCCGGAGCGTGTTGATTGCCTACCCTGCCCTCAACCTGTCGATAGCCTGCCCGGAGGGAAGCCGAATGCCTGCCCTGAGGGAAGCCGAATGCCTGCCCTGAGGGAAGTCGAAGGGGGGCCAGTCCGCCGCGGCGGAAGACCTGGGAAAGCTGGAAGCTAGAAGCTAGAAGCCAGAAGCTGGAAGCTGTCCCTTGCAGAAAATTACCCTCCCCCGGCGCACAATGGTCTTGAGAGGTGCGGAAGAGGGGCGAAAGAAGGGCAAAAAGGCGACAGCGTACCCCCACCCCCCCTCCCGGTCCTATGAAAACAAAGTACTTAGCTGCGCGGCTTGCCTTCGGATAAAGAAAACAAAAGAGTTACGGACGGTCAGTTTTACAGAATGCCCCTTTTCCGGTGCAAAAACGGCGCAAAACTTCCCAAAATCAGCCTCCCGAAAGCCTGCCCTGAGCCTGTCGAACCGGGGTCTCGCTTCTGAGGTTTGCAAGCTGATAGCTGAGAGCTGAAAGCTGCTCGAGCGGAACCGCCGCGGCGCTACAATCAATGCCGGATCGGTTGGTCCCTGCGCGGCCATGTTTCTGGAACTCCTCAGACCGCTCTCGTTCTTCCTCAGCATCCTCTCCCTTTACCCGGTCATGCTGAGCGCATTCTTCGTGCCCGGAACGCGCTGGGAGGAGCGGCTCTGGCTGGCCCTGCTGAGGGTCACGCTGGCTGCCTGCGTCTGCCTTCTGAGCGGCCTGCTCTACGCCTGGCATCCGCCATCCAGTCCAGCCGCCGCCGAGCCGCTGCTTTCTACGCTGCCCGTGCGCCTGTTCTTCTGGGCCATGGCCGGAATGACCCTGCTGTTCGCGCTCTCCTGGTGTCTGGACACCTGGTACATGCCGCTGCTGCGCCACGGCTGCTGCCGCCCCTGAGGGCGGCGCGCCGATACGCCGAGCAGGCGCCGGCCGTCCCCTTCTGTCCATCGCGTGCTCTTACAAGCGGCAGATCAGCAGTTCGCGCTCGTAGATCATCTCCGGCGGCAGATGGTTGTGCAGATCGAGGAAAAGTTCCTCGTGCCCGATGATCTCCGCCCTCCATGCGGCCCGGTCCACGGCCTGCAGTTCTTCAAACCGCTCGCGGGGAAACTCGAGGCCTGTCCACTCGATGTCCTCGTAGCGCGGCATCCAGCCGATGGGCGACTCCGAGCCCTGCGTCCGTCCTTGCACGCGATCCACAATCCACTTGAGAATGCGCATGTTTTCGCGGAAACCGGGCCAAAGGAACTTGCCCTTTGCATCCTTGCGGAACCAGTTCACATGGAAGACGCGCGGCGTTGAAGTCAGCGACCGCTGCATCTTGAGCCAGTGGCGGAAGTAGTCGCCCATGTGGTAGCCGCAGAAGGGCAGCATGGCCATCGGGTCGCGCCGCACCTTGCCGGTTGCCCCGGCCGCCGCGGCCGTGGTCTCCGAGCCCATCGTGGCCCCCATATACACGCCCGCCGACCAGTTGAAGGCCTGATAGACCAGAGGCATGGTGGTGGAGCGGCGTCCGCCGAAGATAATCGCCTCGACGGGCACGCCGTCCGGATCTTCCCAGGCCGCATCGATGGTCGGGCACTGGGCGGCCGGGGCGGTGAAACGCGCATTGGGGTGCGCCGCCTTGGCCCCGGTCTGTCTGCCAATCTCCGGCGTCCACCGGTTGCCCTGCCAGTCCAGGCACTCCCCCGGGGGCTTGTCGGTCTTGCCTTCCCACCACACGTCGCCGTCGGGAGTGAGCGCCACATTCGTGAAGATCGCGTTCTTCGCCATGGTCGCCATGGCTTGCGGGTTGGTCTGTTCGCTGGTGCCCGGAGCCACCCCGAAGAAACCGGCTTCCGGATTGATGGCGCGCAAGCGGCCGCTCGCGTCCGGCCTGATCCAGGCGATGTCGTCGCCGACGGTCCACACCTTCCATCCGTCAAAGCCGGCGGGGGGAACCATCATGGCGAAGTTGGTTTTGCCGCAGGCGCTGGGGAAAGCTGCGGCCACGTAGGTCTTCCGGCCCTGCGGGTTCTGCACGCCCAGAATGAGCATGTGTTCGGCCATCCACCCTTCGTCGCGCGCCATATTGGAGGCGATGCGCAGGGCAAAGCACTTCTTGCCCAGCAGGGCGTTGCCCCCGTATCCCGATCCATAGGACCAAATCTCCCGCGTCTCGGGAAAATGGACGATATATTTCTCCTTGTTGCAGGGCCAGGGAACGTCGCGCTGCCCCGGCTCGAGCGGCGCGCCCAGGCTGTGCATGCAGGGAACCACGCGCTTCTCGTCCTTGTCGATCTCCGCGAAGACCGGCAGGCCGATCCGCGCCATGATGCGCATGTTCACCACCACATACGGGCTGTCGGTCAGCTGCACTCCGATCTGGGAGAACTTCGACCCGATGGGTCCCATGCTGAAGGGCAAGACGTACATGGTGCGCCCCTGCATCGCTCCGCGGAACAGGCTCTTCAGCCTGCGCCGCATCTCGCGCGGCTCCTCCCAGTTGTTCGTGGGACCGGCATTATCTTTGGAAAGAGAACAGATAAAGGTCCGCTCTTCCACCCGCGCCACATCGCCTGGGTCGGAGCGTGCATAGAAGCAGCCGGGACGAAGCTTCTGGTTCAACCGAAGGAAGGTTCCGTTGGCGATCAGTTCTTCGCAAAGCTGGTCGTACTCCTGCTCGGAGCCATCCACCCAATGAATCGACTTGGGTTCCGCCAGCTCCGCCATCTTCTCCACCCAGCGCAGCAGGTGCTTGTTCCGGGTGGGGGGATGGCTGCCTGCGTGATTTGCCACTCCGGCCACCGCCGGCTCAACTCCCATCGTGCTTTCCATGCGAATCCGCTCCAGTGCCTTTGCCGGCAATCGTTGGGGGCGGCAGGGTTGCCCCTTGTGTGCCCCATACCTATTGAACCTATTGCACTGGCCCCGGAAAAACAACCCGGCTCCCGATTCTGCTTTCCTGGCAGACGGCTGCCAGGCTGACTGCGTACATGCCCGGCCAGGTTCTCCGCGCGGTCATCGTGTTCGTTGTCGGTTCGCTGGTCTTCTTGATCCCCGCGCTTTTAACCGCCGTCGGTCCCTTGCAGCTGGACTCAAAACTTCGGGTATAGGAAAGAAAGGGGCGCTCGAGTCTCATTGCCACGGGCCGTGAGTTTGCAGGGAGGATGAAAGAGGATAATCAACTCTGTGAGACTGTTTCGAGGCTTACGACCGTTCGAACGCGCGGGCGCCGCGCGCGACGCGCTGGCTGGAGTCGCCCTTGCGGCGATGGATATTCCCCAGGTGCTGGGCTATAGCAAGATCGCCGGAATGCCGGTGGTGACGGGCCTTTACTCACTCCTGCTGCCGCTGATGGCGTTTGCGGCTTTCGGCTCGTCGCGATATCTGGTGGTGGCGGCGGATTCGGCAACGGCTGCCATCTTTGCGGGGGGCGTGTCGGGCATGGCCACCCCGGCAGGCGCGCGGTATATGGCCCTGGCGGGAATCGTGGCGCTGTTCACGGCGGCGATTCTGCTGCTGGCGCGGCTGCTCCGGCTGGGATTCATCGCGGACTTTCTTTCCCGCACAGTGCTGGTCGGCTTTCTTGCCGGAGTGGGAATTCAGGTGGGAATCTCCGTGCTCAGCGAGATGATGGGAGAGCCTGTCGATTCGCGACGGCCGGTGGTCCAGCTCTGGGAGGTGCTTCGCGGACTGCCGCGGGCGCATCTGCCCACCGTGGCGTTGTCCGTCTCGGTGCTGGGGTTTGTGCTGCTGCTGCGGCGGTTCGCTCCCAAACTGCCGGGCGCGCTGGTCGCCGTCGTGGCGGCGATTGCCTCAAGCGCCGCGTTGGATTTTTCCGGTCATGGGATCGCCACGATCGGCCCGGTTTCCGGCGGTCTGCCGCACCTGGGATTCATGGGCCTGCTCAGCCTTGGCTCGATGAGTTGGCAGCAGATCGAACAATTGATCACGGTGTCGGCCTCCTGCGCCGTGATGATCCTTACGCAGAGTGCGGCGACCTCGCGCATCTATGCGGCCAAACACAATCGCGAGGTCAATGAGAATAACGATCTGTTCGGGCTATCGGCTGCGAATGCCGCCGCGGCGTTGAGCGGAGGGTTTGTGGTCAATGGAAGCCCCACTCAGACGGCGATGATGGAGGATGCCGGCGGACAAAGTCAGTTGGCGCATGTCGCAACGGCCGCGGTGGTGGCGTTGGTCCTGCTGTTTTTCACCGCGCCGCTCCAGTATCTACCCACCTGCGTGCTGGGCGTCCTGGTGTTCATGGTCGCGCTTCGGCTCATCGATTTGAAGGCTCTGCGCGACATTCGCTCAGAGAGCCCGCAGGAGTATGCGCTGGCCGCGGCCACTGCGGCGGTGGTGCTGCTGGTAGGGGTGGAGCAGGGCATCGTGCTGGCCATGGTGGTGTCGCTGCTGCGCATCGTGCAGCATAGCTATCACCCGCACAGCGGCGTGCTGATTGCCGATGTCAACGGGGCCTGGAAGCTGGTGCCGGCCGGGCCCAATGTGGTAACCGAGCCGGGGCTGGTGCTCTACCGGTTTGGAGCGGCGCTCTTTTACGCCAACGCCGGGCGGTTTCTTGAAGAGGTCTCCCTGGTGGTGCAACCCATGCCGTCGCGGGTGCGCTGGGTTGTGGTGGACGCCGAGGCGATGACGCATGTGGACTACTCCGCCGCGCGGGTAGTGATCGCGCTCAAGAAGAACCTTTCCGAGGCCGGAGTCGAGCTGGCCTTCGCGCGCCTGCCCTGGGATCTCCGCGCCGAGTTCGATCGTCATCATCTGACGGAGGCCATTGGGCCGGTGCGCATCTTCAACCGGCTGCACGATGCGATCGCTGCGTTCGATGCGAAATCCTCGACCGACAAGACCAATTTAACGCATTCTGATCCCGGTCGGTGAAGCCGAGGCAGGCTCTGCGGGAGCGCAACCTGCCAAGGAATAGCCGGCTGGAGACTCATCCATGCCGATGAGCGCCGGCAGCGTGCGCCGGGTGCCGCTCCCGGCGTTGCCGGCCAACATCGGATCGATAGATTTCCCCATGCCTTCAAAAACTCATGCGATATGCTGCGCGCAGCGGCCTCCAAGTTCTTCGCTGCCAGTTGGGCCTCGAACTCGACCGCCGGCAAGTAGCCGAGAGCCGAGTGCCGCCGCTTTTGGTTGTAGCCCTTTTCTAGGAACTCGGGGATCGAGACGAAGACTTCGGCCAGGTCGCGATATTCGTTGCGCAGAGCCTCTTCGTGCTTCAGCGTTTTCATGAAGGATTCACAAGCCGCGTTGTCCCACGGGTTGCCCTTGCGGCTCATGCTGATATCGATCTGGTTTGCCTTCAGCAGGTCCATGTAATCCTTGCTTGCGTATTGGCTGCCGCGATCAGAGTGATACACGAGGTCAGGTCGAATACTGTGGCGAGAGAGTGCCATCCGCGGCGCCGTCAGAGTTAGTTCATCCTCCATGTTGCGATCCAGAGCCCAGCCAAACACGCGACGCGAAATGGCGTTCAGGATCACCGCTAAAAAGACGAACTCATCGCGCAGCCGGATATATGTGATATCGGCTCGCCAGAGTTGATCTACACCAGTCAGCACCAGGTTCCGGCCGTCGCGCCCATAGTGCGGAGGCCGGTTCTGGTCCCGCATTGCGAAAACAGGGTCCGAGCGGCCTCCCGGAGCCTGAGGCGTTACGGGGACCGATCTTCGAGACTCAGCCCAATTCAGGGTCAATGAGAGCATCGGGCTGTTCTCAACAGTCGAGCATCAAGTTATCAGCTTGACAGCAATCTAGGCTCAATCCGGGAGGGGTATCTGGCTGTGGGAGGAAAGGATCAGCGAGTCGGAATCAATAAGCGGGCGGCAACCCCATATCTCGGATAACCAAGCGGTAGCGCCCATCGGAGTGGAGGAAATCATACGCCGGGTCGTTCTGCACCCAGAGCAGAAGCGGAGAATGCTCCCGATAGCCTTGTTCGAGAAGAGAGAGGGTCTTTTCGCGGTCGCCGAGCTGGGCGTAAAGGAGGGACAGATCAACGGGCGAGACATACTGCGAAGTGGATTTCTTTTTGAGGTCGCCCAACTGCCAGCGGATCACTGCATTGTATCCCCCCTGCTGGAAGGCACGCCTTACAATCGCAACGGACGCCTCCTCACCTTGCAATGTCAACATTTTCTCCAGTTCCCTCGTGGCCTCTTTGTACATGCCTTTGCACCTGTAAGTCTCATAAAGAATCCAATGAAGACCCCAATCGTTGGGGGTCGAATCCAGTCGCTGGAGCCCGTCGGTCTGAGCCGCGTCGTACTGTCGCGCAAGCTGGTAGGAGTAATCCAATGCCCAGGGACGGGCGAAGGGATCGAGTTCGGTCGCTTTCTTCTGGGCTTCGATGGCTTCCTGGTTGCGGTTAAGTGCGGCAAGCATCTTGGCGCGAAAGTGATAAGCCTCTGAGTACTCAGGATCAAGCTCTATTGCCCGCTTGCATTCCAAATCGGACCTCGTCCAGTCCCAGCGATTGACAAAAATCATCGCGCACAGGACGAGGTGCGCCTCAGGGAGCGTGTCGTCGAGTTGAACCGCCTTTCTGGCTGCTTCTTCCCCGGCTTCCAGCGTTTCCGCCGGGCTCTTCTGACCATCGATGGCGCTAGCGCCGTAGTACAGCGCCAAGCCGCTCCATCCGGGTGCATAGTCCGGCTGTAGTTCCGTCGCCTTCTTGAAATATTCGAAGGATTTTGCGTTCAGGCTGGCAAACCAAAGATAGCGTCCATGCAGGTAGGCATCGTGGGCTGCGGGATTGACATAGCGCTGGCTCGTCGACACGGATACAGCGCTGTTGAGGCGTTTTGCGATGGTCTTTGCGGCTTCGTTCGAAAGCGAATCAATGTCGCCCGTATCGCGGTCATAGCTTTCCGCCCATAGGTGGGTGTCGCTGGGCGCCTGGATGAGCTGGATGGTCATGTGGACTTTGTCGCCCGAACGAGCGATCGATCCTTCGAGGATACCGTCGACGCCAAGCGCTCGCGCTATCTCCGGCAAGGGGCGGTGGGCTCCCTTGTATTGCATGACGGAAGTTCGGGAGACAACACGGAGGGTTGAGTTCTTGGCCAGCATGGTAATCAGCTCATCGGTCATGCCGTCGGCGAAGTAATCCTGAGACGGATCGCCGGAGAGGTTGTCGAGCGGAAGAACGGCCAGTGAACTGATCTGAGGTCTTGCGGAGAGGCCCAGGAATCGAGCTGCCAAACCGCCCGCGGCCGGACTTATGGCAATGAAGGCGAGGACAACCACTGCTCCGAAGGCGGCGAGCCAAAGGATGATGCGCGAGATGCGAGCGTTCCCCAGCGCCGTCTCGCTGTGCTGCGATGCGTTGAGGACCGTTTGCGACTGGGTCGGACTGGCCGTGGTCGGCATCGGGGCCGCAGCAGCGCCTCCGACTTCCAGGGGATTGGCTTCAGTCGGCGATAACCGGCTCTGGTTTCCGGACAATGAAGGGTCAACCGTTGCGATGGGAGCTATGAATCGATAGCCCTTCCCGGTAACGGTTTGTACGAAGCGGGGCCTCTCGGGATCATCGCCGAGGACTTGACGGATCTTGCGGATGGCGGTGTTGATGCCATGCTCGGTGTCCACAAAGACTTCACTGTCCCACAGGCTCTCGATGATTTCCGTTCGGGTGATGAGATGGCCATTCCCGGCTGCCAGCAGAATGAGCAACTCCAGCGGCTTTCTTTCCAGCTTGAGGGCGCGGCCCGCACGGGACAGCTCAAAGCGGTCACAATCCACCTTGAAATCGCCGAATTCAAAGACTCTGAGGAACACCGGAAAGCACTCCCGAGGGTGAAGTATAGCATCAGTTTGGGTGATGCAAGTTTGATCGCGTTTCATTTCAGCGAGTTACCGCTTTACCTATTCTTCACCTCGGACTTTACCGCCTCTTCATTGCCTCTCCGGGCGCTTGGCGGTTAGCTTCACTCTCAATCGGCCATTCCCTGCCGAGGAGGAGAAATCAATGAAGCTACGAATCTGGAAATCGATCTCAGGCATGGGCGCGCTGGCGCTTGTGTTCTCCATAGCTCCTGCTGCTATGGCCCAGTGCGGTCTGCCAAACAAGCCGATCAAGCCTTCCAGTTGGAGCCCCAAAAATGGCGCGAAAACACCGCGGCTCGTATTGGCGGGATTCGAAGAATACGACAGCCACGAGCCCATCGTCGGAATGTGGCATGTCGTCTTTACCGCGCAAACCCAGAACGGAGAGACCATTCCCGTCACCGGCGGAGTCGTGATCGACAACTCTGTGGTGGTATGGCACCCCGATGGAACGGAAATCATGAATTCCGCGCGCTCGGCACAGGACGGAAACTTCTGCCTGGGTGTCTGGAAGCGCACAGGAGAACGCACCTATCTCCTCAACCACATCCCCTGGCAGGGGAATGTGTTTGATCCGACGGTGCCACCGGATACCATCGGGGCGCCCCAGGGAGGAGCACAGATCATCGAGAAGATTACGCTGAACCCGGACGGGAACTCGTATACCGGAACTTTCGCTCTGCATGCCTACGACACTTCCGGGAACGTCTACGTGTGGTTTACCGGCGTGCTCTCAGCGAAACGCATCACCCCGGATACTCCTTTCAGCGCCCTGCTCTGAGGAGAAATGGCCTGAGTCGAGGAGGACGACGGTCCCCAGATCGACGCCCTCCCCCAGGCATGGCCTCACTTGACGCATTATCGCCAAACCTTCAGCCACCTGATCACACTGACGAGAAGCCTGCGGGTCAAGGCATCTCGCGGACAAACATCCCGCGAGACCAGCTTCTCCCAAATCCTTCTCCAAGGACCCCAAGCACATGCGCATGACTGCGGCCCTGTTTTTGCTCATACTCCCACCGCTGTTTGCAGTTGCTGCCACCCCGGTGGTCGACAGTGGCACCATCAACTACTCCACCAACCAGATTATGCTGACAGGAAGCGGTTTTGAACCGAACAAAACGAAGCCGACCATTGCGTTCAACGGCAGCACGCTGACGGTTTCGACCTTCAGCAATACACAGGTAACGGCCACTCTGCCGACGGGGCTGACGCCAGGCACTCTTGATCTCACCGTAACCAACAGCCAGGGCAACAGCGTGGTCTTCAACATGACCTATGGCGCAACCGGACCGCAGGGACCGGCAGGACCCGCAGGTCCGACAGGCCCGCAAGGACCAGCAGGTCTATCCGGAGCAATCGGCGCGACTGGCGCGAGCGGTCCCCGTGGACTTACTGGAGCGCCCGGAGCACCGGGACCTGCCGGGACAAACGGCTCCAGCTTCATTTTTCTAGATGCTTACAACCCGTATGCAACGTACGCGGCTGACAATGTGGCGACCTATAACGGCTCGTCATATATCGCGATCGTTCCCAACGGCCCCAACCCAAGTGGTCCCACGCCAGACCAGAACCCTAGTTGGAGTCTGATGGCTGCAGCCGGCGCAGCTGGAACCACTGGACCCGCAGGGACGATGGGGCCGCCGGGTCCGAACGGCGAGCAGGGATTGACTGGGCTCATGGGAAATCCGGGATCTGCTGGCCCGGCAGGACCTGTAGGGCCTCAAGGCCCGACCGGCGGAGTTTTGTCATTTGTCGTAAGCCCGCAGCAGCCCTTCCCCAACTTTATGGCAGGCACGCCGGCAAACGTCAATTTCCTCGCTCTCCCAAACCTAGGAACTTATGTGATCGGCAGCCAACAGACCATTTTGAACGGAGACCCTGTCAACGCCATTCAACCCGGCTGCTATCTCTACGATGGTGCCAACGATAGCCCGGGCCTTCTCCAAACCGAGGCTCACATTCCACCAAATTCAACCGCGGTTCTTCCCTTCGCGGGATATTACGTCGCGACTTCAGCCCCCATTACCCTTACTGAGACCTGTGAAGCGGAGTCTTCGTCCGCCATTCCCCTTAGCGGCGTACTCACTGCAATTCAAGTGCAGTAACTGCGCTGCATTTGGGACAATGGGCGGACTTGGAGATTGAGCCGCCCATCGCGCCCGCATGGGCGTGGGCGTGGGAGATCATGCGCATTGACATCCCATAGAAAGCAAT
>JARLGE010000154.1 GCA_031296215.1 Occallatibacter sp. | reverse complement strand
CCTCGGGGGCTAAAGCCCCGGCATTTGTGGGATGGGTTTGATGTACGGGCTGAAGCCCGTACCCTTCACGCTGGGGGTTGTGCGCTTTAATGGCTGCGGCAGGGGCTGAAGCCCCAGCCGACACGCCGCCCCCGTCTATAGGTTCGTTGCTTTCCCACTCATGCGCGATGGGACTGCGCATGAATGGGGCACCCGACAGTCTGTCCGCTTCAAGAGCTTTCGCGGGGGCTAAAGCCCCGGCCTCGTTTAGGGCATTTTCGGCACGACTGAAGTCGTGCCCTTTCAAAGCCTGCCTCTGGGGAAGGCGGCCGGCGAAGCGGGCGAGGAACTCGCTGTGGTGCTCGATCTCGGGGGGCGTTCCGTACTCTTTCCAGTCTTCCTGGATGGTGCGGACGCAGTGGGGGCAGATGCTGACGATCTTCTTGACCTTGTTTTGCGCGAGGGCTTCGAGGTTGGCTTCGGCGAGCTGCTGGAAGACGAGGTCGTTGCCGAGGCGGCGGACAGGGTCGCCGGTGCATTTTTCCTTGCGCAGGACGCCGTAGCTTGTGCCGAGGTAGTTCATGACGCGGGCGAAGTCGGCGACGATCTCGCGGCCCTTGGGGTCGTAGCCGCCCATGCAGCCGAGCCAGAGGCAATACTCCTGCGTGCCGTCGAAGATGGGGAGCGCTTGCTTCTGGATGAACTTGTCGCGCTCGGCGGGGCTGATTCCCAGCGCGTTCGAGCCGCGTTCGAGGGCGAGGAAGAGCTTGCCGCCGTAGTCGTCTTCCCAAGCGCCGGTGTTGACTGCGCCGCGGCGCAGACCGACGAGGATGGGGACGTGCTCGATGCCGACCGGGCACTGAAACTCGCACGCGCCGCAGGTGGTGCACTGGAAGACGGCTTCCTGGGAGTTGTATTTGCCGAGCAGCGGCTGGTCGGACGCGGGGCCGAGGCCGTTCAGATAGGCGCGGACGCCGAGAATGATTTCCTTGGGGTTGAGGAGCTTGCCGGTCGTGGCTGCGGGGCAGTGCTCAGTGCAGCGGCCGCATTCGACACAGGAGTAGGCCTGGAGGCTGACCAGTTGGGTGAGGTCGGCGCCGGCGACCAGGCCGAAGTCTTCATCGCCGGCGAGCGGGGGAATCTGCGCGTAGCTGCCGCGGGAGAGAAAGACGGTGGCCGGGCTCAGGACCAGGTGCAGGTGCTTGGTGTGGGGGATGATGGGCAGGAAGGTGAAGAGGGCCAGTGTATGAACCCACCATAAGACGCGGGCGGCTGTGCCGTTGTCGGCGACGAAGAACGAGGCCAGGTAGGTGGCCATGAGGGCAAAGATGAGGAAGGCGATGAAGCCGGACTCCCAGGAGAGCTTTGCGCCCAGCCATTTGGGACGGACCAGGAAGCGGCGGATGAAGAGGCCGGCGATGCCGACGGCGCAGAAAAGGGCGAAGGCGGCGGCGAAGTAGAAATACCAGCGGCCGATGGGGCCGGAGGGTGAGAGAAAGCCGAGGCCGAAGGCTGCGGCGCAGTGGTTGAGCGTGACCAGGACGAAGGCCAGGAAGGCCCAGAAGACGCAGGCGTGGGCCAGGCCGGGGAGGGGGCGCTCGCGGATGACTTTGGCCTGGCAAAGAACTTCCCAGAAGAAATCCCAGATGCGCTTGCCGAGGGGAAAGAGATGGAAGCTGGGGTCCTTCTTCGATTTGAGGATCTTGTTGAGGACCAGGCCGAAGCGGCGACCGAAGAGGAAGGCCGAGGTAAGGACGATGGCGGCGAAGAGCAGCTTCTCGAAGAGGGCGAACTGCCGGGGTTCAGCCAGGATGGGCAGTGCCGAGGCGGAAAAAGAGAGCAGCATAAAACGAACAGGATTCCAGCCCCACGATACAGGATGGGGCCATGGATTGTCTTGGGGTGTTGTCTTGCGCGCGGCTCAGGCAGCGCACTGGAAGCAAAGGTTGTAGCCGTCTGGATCCTGGAGGTAGAGCTGCTTCATTCCGTAGGGGGCAACTTTGGGCGGGGCGAGGGGGAGGCCCTGGGCAACGAGATGCTGCCAGGCCGCGTCGACGCCGGGACAGCCGATGTAGAGGCAGGTGTCGTCGTGTGCTGCGATGAGAGCCGGATCGGGGGCCGGGGGGCGGCTGTCGAACTCGTAGCGCGTGTTGAGCATCAGCTCTGTGCCGTTCAGCTTGAGCCAGCACCAGTCCACGTCGTCGGGCGAGCGCGGAGGCGAGGTGGAGAAGACCTCGAAGCCGAGAACGTCGCGATAGAAACGGATGGAGGTGGGCATGTCGAAGACTTGCAGAAGGGGGCAAATACCGCGCATGTCGATGGGCATGGATTCCACGCATGATTGAAGCAGATCGACGGACGGGAAAGCAGGTCCTTCGACTGCGCAGACCGCAAAGAACGCGGCCTGCTTCGCTCAGGATGACAGATTTGAGGCGGTATGGCGAAGAACAAAAGTTTCAGCAGCGGACGATTTTCGGGCTGAGGATGCCTGTGGCGGCGTTGCGGACGCCGACGACCAACTGCGACTGCTCAACTCGGCCAAACGAGCTTGCAGCGCGGGAAGAAAACGGGCCGGAAAGCGGCAGTTTCACCGGCATTCCGGCCGGTCCAGGGCTGCTTTTCCCACCATTCTCTTTCCTGCGCGAGACGGTCTATTGACGAATCCATTCCAATGAAGCACACTGACGGGGATTTCCTCCGCAGCGTCTTTCCGATGGATAGGCAAAGCTGGGCCTGCGCGCGGGGGCCGGGAAATTTCTTACGGGACTGAGGCTCGAGGACATGCCGGACCCTTCAGAAAGATCACGCGATGCGGCGCGGCCGGCGGATGGGGGAGCCGGCGCGGAGACGGGGCGGAACAGCTCCTCGACTTCGCAGCGCGCGCTGCTTGCGGTGGTTTGGCGGCGGCGGCGGCTAGTGGCGGGTGTGGAGGGCAGCCTGCTTGTGTTATGCCTGCTCTACTGCCTGATTGCGCCTAACCAGTACGAGGCCACGGCACGGGTCGCCCTGAGGACCGCGCCTGCTTCGGCGCTCAGCCTGGAAGCCGCGTCTCCGCTGGCGGCGTCGTCGATTCTCTCCGCGCCCCTGCAGCAGGAGACGCTGGCCAACTTTCTGCGCAGCGACCAATTGGCCTGGCGAGCGATTACGGATCTGAAGCTCTATCAGGCGAAGAGCTTCAACGGGCGGTTTGAGAGCCTGTTTCCAGGGTTTCAGGCCGACACAACGGATAAGGGGACGGGATCGCCGGAGGCGCAGGCCTATCTTCTGGAGCGGTTTCAGAAGCGGCTGCGGGTAGAGGCCATGCCGCGTTCGCTGGTGGTGGAGATCCGGTTCCGGTCGCGGGACGGGGCCCTGTCGGCGGCGGTAGTCAACGACCTGATCCGGCTTTACGGGCAGCAGGACAGCGAGGCGATTTCGCAGGCCACGGCGCGGCAGACGGACTGGCTGGGGAGTCAGTTGAAGGATCTAAAAAGCCGTGTGGACCGCGACCAGCAGCGGCTTACGGCGTTCCAGCAAGAGCATGGAATCCTGAGCACGCCGCAGACGATGGCCAACGGAATGCCGGGCGAAGAGCAGCACAACTCCACGCTGCTCGAGATCGACGAGCTGGGGCGGCAGTTGGTGGGGGCGACGACGGATCGGATTCTGCGCGAGGCGGAGTACCGGTCGGCGTCGCAGGGCGACCCGGAGCTGGTGATCGCCTCCGATCCGCGGCTGCAGGCGGAGTTCGGCAACTTCGCCACGGCGCTGCTCGAGCAGATTCACAACCGGGCCAGCGAACTGGAGCTGGAGCAGGCGCAGTTGAGCACCGAGCATGGGCCGAGTTTTCCGCGGGTGGTGGAGATTCGGAAGCAGCTGGAAGATCTGGACGCGCAGAAGAAGGCCGAGGACGCGAAGCTGCTGGAGCGCTTCAAGAGCGCCTGGCAGACGGCCCTCGACCGCGAGCAGATGGTGAAGAAGAGCCTGGACGAGCGCACCGGCGAGGGCATGAAGCTGAATGAGGCGGCAATCCAGTATGCGGGGATGCAGCAGGAGGCTGAAACGAGCCATGAACTTTATATGCGCATTCAGGCCAAGGTGGAGGAGGCCAGTCTGGCGGCCGGCGTTGAGAACTCGAACATCACTGTGGTGGACCCGGCCCTGCGGCCAGTGAAGCCGGTAGCGCCGGACCTGCCCCTTTACCTGGCGATAACATTCTTTGCCGGCCTGTGGCTGGCAGTGGGAGGCGCGCTCATGATGGAATCGTTGAATTCTTCGGCAGGCCGCGCCGCGGTTTTGCTGGTGTGTGTGGTTGCGGCAGGCGGGCTGGCGCGGGCGCAGGGCCCCCCCTCCGCTCTGGACGGGCTGCCTTCCGGCGTGGCGCGGATTCCTCCTACGCCGGATACCAAGACCGTGCCCAATCCCAAGGACGCTCCCACGGTGTGGAACGGGCCGCTGGCGCCAGGCCAGGCCGCGGCGGGCGCGCAGGCGGGGATGCCGGCGGGCGCGCAGATGCCGGCTCCGATCGGCCCCGGCGACTTTCTGGACGTGAGTGAATTCCACACGCCGGAGTTTCATTCCTCGGTGCGCGTCTCCGCTGCCGGCACGGTGACACTGCCGATGGTGAACGAGGTGCAGATTGGCGGCATGGACGAACTGGCGGCCGCGCACGCCATTGAGGCCGCGCTGGTGGCCAAGGGGATGCTGTTGCACCCGCAGATATCGGTTCTGGTGACCAGCTACGCGGGGCAGGACGTGAGCGTGCTGGGCGAGGTGGCGCGGCCGGGGGTGTACCCCTACACGCTGCACCACCGGCTGCTGGATCTGATCTCGGCCTCGGCCGGGCTCTCGCCGAATGCGGGACGCCTGGTGAATGTCTTTCACCGCAGCGACGCCAAGACGCCGCATCCGGTGGTGCTGGACCCGAGCGGGACCGACACCGCGACCGACCACAATCCCGAGCTGAGCCCCGGAGACACGGTGCAGGTGAGCCGCGCCGGCCTGGTGTACGTGATCGGCGATGTGGTCAGGCCGGGTGGATTTCCGGTGGACCCGGCGCAGGGGCTGACGGTGGTGCAGGCGCTGAGCCTGGCCTGGGGGACGAGCCAGAACGCAGCCTCAGGGAAGGCGGTGCTGATTCGCGAGCAGAAGGGCGGGCGGACGCTGACCACGCTGAACCTGAAGCGCATGATTCATGGGCAGGACCCCGACCAGCCGATCTTCGACCGCGACATTCTGTTTGTGCCGGACTCGATGGCCAAGAACCTGTGGAACAAAGGCCTGGAAGCGGCCATCCAATCGGCGATAGGCGTCAGCATCTACAGCGGTCTGGTGTACTCGCAGTGGTTCTTGCCGAAAGCAACGACAACCACGACAACTACCAGCCACCCTGTTGGACCGCGACCCCTCTCTCCGGCGGCAAATGGGCCGGGAATCGAAAGCCCACAGTAGAGCCCACGTCTCGAGAGGGTCAAGGTATGCGCCGCATTGCCTGGTGGCTGTTGCTGCTGTTCGCGTTCGCGATTCCGTGGGAGTACTCCCTGGATGTGGGCGAGCCGCTGGGCAACATAGCCCGCATCCTCGGGCTGTTGCTGCTGCTGGCGGCCGTGCCGGCGCTGCTGCAGGCGGGGCGGTTGCGGGCGCCGGGGGCGATGCAGTGGCTGGCGTTGGCGCTCTACCTGTGGTTCTGCTGCACGTACTTTTGGACCATTGCGCCGCTGGCCACGCTGGAAAAGATGCGCGGCTACTTCCAGGAGATGATGATCGTCTGGCTGGTGTGGGAGTTTGCCGAGAGCCCGCGGGATCTGCGCGCGCTGCTGCGGGCCTATATTGCCGGCTCGTGGGTGCTGGCGGCGCTGACGCTGGCCAACTTTGGCTCGGCGGAGGCGATTGCCGCAAGCCAGATCCGCTTTGCGGCCGAGGGGCAGGACCCCAATGACGTGGCGCGCTTTCTGGATCTGGGCCTGCCCCTGGCCGCCCTGCTGGTGCGCTGCGAACCGCGCTGGCCGGCCCGGTTGCTGGCGTTAGGATACCTGCCGCTGGGGCTGGCGGCCGTGGTGCTGACTGCCTCGCGGGGAGGCTTTCTGGCGGCGGCGCTGGCGCTGGCAGGCTGTGCGTTGCTGCTCTTCCGGAGCCGCCCCAGGCAGGCGCTGGTGGGGGTGCTTTCCCTGCTGGTGCTGGCCGCGGCGCTGTGGTTCAGCGTCCCACATGAAACTCTGGAGCGGCTGGCCACCATCCCGTCGCAGCTCCAGGGCGGCGATCTGAACCAGCGGTTGCAGATCTGGACTGCCGGCTGGCGCGCCTTTGCGCAGTCGCCGGTGGCGGGCAGCGGGGCGGGGTCGTTTGTGAGCGCCGCGCGGATGAATCCCCTGGATACGGCGCACAACAGCGCGCTTTCGATTCTGGTGGGCGGCGGCTTGATCGCCTTGTCTCTGGCGGTTGCGATTGTGGTTCTAGCGGCGCGGGCGGCGCTGAAGACCCGTGGGCCGCTCAAGGTGGCGCTGGGGACGGTGCTGGCGGTGTGGGCGGTTGCGTCGCAGGTGGACACGACGGAAGAGAATCGCGCCACGTGGCTGCTGCTGGGCCTGATTGCGCTGGCCGGGCGACTGGCCGTGGAGCAGCCGGGAGAGCTTGCAGAGTGCTTTGACGGCGGCAGCCAAAGTGGGCAGGAATCTTCGCAGGCTCTGTTGGTCTTGCCCTAGCGTAACATGATGTGTTACATTGGAACGGTGATCAGAACCTTCCGGCATCGCGGCATCAGGAAGTTCTTTGAGGAAGGGTCGAAGGCCGGAATCCAGCCGAATCATGCGGCCCGGCTGCGCATCCTGCTCACCACTCTGAACCTGGCATCGACGCCTCTGGACATGAACCGGGCAGGCTGGGATTGGCATCCGCTGAAGGGCGACCTCATGGGACACTGGCCGGTGAGCGTCAACGGAAACTGGCGGCTGACTTTCAGCTTTGAAGAAGCGGATGCGATTCTCGTGGACTACAGGGATTACCACTAAAGGAGCGACGAGTATGGCGACAATGCACAATCCGGCCAGCCCCGGAGAACTGCTGAAAGAGTTCCTGGGCGCGAGAACCGCAACCGAACTCGCCGAGCATATCGGCGTCGCACGGGCCACCGTGTCCCGCATCTTGAATGGCCGCACCGCGGTGACCATGGACCTGAGCATCCGGCTCGGAGAGGCGCTGGCGCTATCTCCGGACTTTTTCTCCAAAGCTCAGTTGCAGTACGACCTATGGATCGAATCGCAGAAAAGGCGACGGAAGATCAAGCCGCTGGCCGCCTGAACCCCTGCGGTGGGGCCAACTGCCTTCGGCGTGTGTGACGAACGGCATCAGCTTCTCACCTCTTCGCCAAAGTTCAAACCGCAGGTCCTTCGACTCCCTTCGCTTCGGTTGCTCAGGATGGCAAGCAAGGATGGCGTAGCCGGCGGAAGCTTTCCGACTCTATGCCCCCTGGACCCCAAATCACGAGCCGCATCACCAAGCTCTTTGCGGGCGCCAACGTCAACGCCCAGGTGTTGCGCGCGGCCTTGTCGGTCACCGCAGTCGGGGTGGTGGTGAAGCTGGTGGCCACGGGCAAGGAGATCGCGGTGGCCGGCGTCTATGGCCGCTCCGACGCGATGGACGCGTTTCTGGCTGCGACGCTGGTCCCCGGCCTGCTGGTCAACCTGATTTCGGAATCGATGAACCAGGCGCTGGTGCCGACGCTGATCCGGGTGAGGGAGCGGGAGGGCCGGGAACGCGCCCAGCAACTGCTGTCGAGTTCGATGCTGTGGATGTGCGTGCTGCTGGCGGCGGTTTCGGTGCTGATGGCGCTCAGCGCGCGGGGGTTCTTTCCGCTGATCGCGTCGCATTTCGCCCCCGCCAAGCTGGACCTGGCGGTGCGGATGTTTTACGCGCTGCTGCCGGTGGTGTTGATTACCGGCATCGCCACCAACTGCACCGCCGTGCTGAACACCTTTGACCGCTTTGCCGTGCCGGCTCTGGCGCCGGTGCTGATTCCGCTGGCGACGATCGCCGCCGCTCTCACGCTGGGGGGACGGCTGGGCATCTGGGCGCTGGTCTACGCCACCCTGGCGGGGTCGCTGCTTCATGCGGGGGTGGTGGCGGGCATGATGGACTCCCGCGGCTACCGCTTCAGGCTGCGCTGGCACGGGATGACCGAGGCCACGCGGGAGGTGGCCGGCCAGTACGGGCCGGTGCTGCTGAGCGCGGGGTTGGCCTCGGGCGGCTTGCTCGTGGACCAGTCGATGGCGGCCATGCTGCCGGCCGGAAGCGTCTCGGCGCTGGTGTATGGCGGGCGCTTTGTCAGCGTGGCGCTCAGCCTGCTTGGCGGAGCGGTCTCGACCGCGGTGACGCCGTACTTCTCGCGCATGATTGCGCTGGGCGACTGGGCGGGCTGCCGGCGGGCAATCAAGAGCTGGGTGCGGCTGACGGCACTGGTTTCAGCGCCCCTGGCGGCGCTGCTGATTGTGGGCTCGCACGCCCTGGTGAGAGTGGCGCTCGAGCACGGCGCCTTCGGCCCGCGTGATACGGCGGTAGTGGCCAGGGTTTTGACCATGTACGCCATTCAAATTCCGTTCTTTGTGGCCAGCCGGGTCTATTATCGGTTCATCGTCGCCATGCGGCGCACCGATCTTGCGCTTTACTGCGGCATGCTCAACCTGGTTCTGGACATTGTGCTGAACCTGGTTCTGATGCGCTGGTTCGGAGTGGCGGGAATCGCGCTGGCCACGTCTCTGTGGATGGTAAGCACCTTCGTCTTTCTCTGGTACTGGACGTGGAAATTGCTGCCCAAGGCAGTTGAACAGGGTTGATCGGAGGCGGCGCATTGGTTCCCAGGCCTGCTCAGTATCTGCTTCGCTTCGACGATCTCTGCCCGACAGTTTCGCGCGCCGGATGGGAGCGGTTTCTGCCCCTGATCGAGCAGTTCGGCATCCGGCCGATTGTGGCCATCGTGCCCGACAACCAGGACGCGGACCTGGAGCGGGCGGCGCCCGACCCGGAGTTCTGGTCGCGGATGAGGGCCCTGGAAGCCGCGGGCGCAACCATTGCCCTGCATGGCTATCAGCATCTTTGCCAGAGCAGTGGCCGCAGCCTGGTGCCGCTGCATCGCCGGACCGAGTTTGCCGGGGTGGACGCGGCGACGCAGGCGGAGTGGATCGGCGCAGGGTTGCTGATTCTGCGCAAGCACGGATTGAACCCGCGCCTCTGGGTTGCGCCGCGTCACGGCTTCGACCGCAATACCCTCAGGGCGCTGCGCGGCGAAGGGATCCGGGTGCTCTCGGACGGGTTTGCACGGGTTCCTTTTACCCGCGGCGGTCTCACCTGGATTCCGCAGCAACTGTGGGCGCCGGTGGAGAAATCCCAGGGGCTGTGGACCATCTGCATACACACCAATTCGGCGCGCGCCTTGCTGGTAGACCAGATGGAGGCTTTCCTGCGTCTGCATGCGGCCGCGTTCACCTCAGTGGATCGTGTTCTGGCGGACCTGAAGCCGGGGCCGTTGAACCTGGGTGAGTGGATTTACGAGACGATTGCGACGTGGCGGGTGAAGGCCTCGCGGTCGCGGAAGCGCATTCGGCGCAGGGTCAGGGATTGAATTGGAGGATAAATCGGCTTTTATCTTCAAGCATCGGCGTGCGATTCAAGGTTTGCTTCTAAGTTTTTCAGAAGCGGGACGGGCGGGGGTTCTGGCGGAGCAGGTCCGCATAGAGCTGCTCCCATTGGTCCAGGACCGCGTGGAGGCTGTAGCGATCGAGAACCAGTTGCCGCGCGCGCCGGCCCATCGCGGCCCGCTCCTCCCGCGGGGTTTGCATTAATCTCGTCATGGCCTCTTGCAGCGCGAGTGCGCCGCCCGCCACAGCAAGGAAGCCGGTCTGGCCGGGGAGAATGACCTCGCCGGTACCGGGAACATCGGTGGCTACGGCGGGCACGGCGCAGGCGGCAGCTTCGAGCAGCGCCATGGGCAGGCCTTCCCAGAGAGAGGAGAGAACAAACCCATCGGCGGCCTGCATCCAGGGGCGCAGATCGGGCTGGAAGCCGAGGAAGCGGACGCGTGGCTCCAGTCCCAGCTCCCTGGTCAGATTTCGCAAGTGGTTTTCGAGCGGTCCGCCGCCGGCGATGATGAGCCGCGCCGGCGGGGGCACGGCGGCCATGGCCTGGAGCAGCGTGGGATAGTCCTTGACTGGTTCGAGGCGTCCGGCGGCGAGCCAGAGGAATTCATCGTCCAGGCCAAGGCCGTTGCGGACCTTGGCGCGTGTTATGGGGTCAGGCAACCAGGCATCGGTGTCAACGCCGTTGGGGAGCACGGCAAGTCTGTCTGCGGTGACCATTCCGGCATGCAGGTGTGAGTCGGCAACGGCGGGGCTGACGGCGGTGACCTTATCGGGCAGCCAGTCGCTCCAGCGGTAGCCGAGCCTGCGGCCCAGGGTCCCGGTGGCGGAGGTGTGGATGGTGTCGACGAGGACGCGGACGGGCGCGGCCAGCCGCGAGCAGCGGGCCAGCCAGGCGGCATGAGGCAGGTGGGCGTGGACGACGTCGGGCCGCTCGCGGCGGAGCCAGCGGTTGAAGCGCAGCCAGCCGCGCGGGTCGGCCAGGCCTTTGCGCATACCCAGGCTGAGGAAGCCGATGCCCTGGGCGGCGAGTTCTGCGGCAGACGGGCCTCCGGTGCCGGAGAGCGCGACGACGCTGACCTTCCAACCGCGCCGATGCAGTCCCGGAGCGAGAAGCATCACCTGCCGCTCGGCGCCGGCGATGCGGTCGAGGCCGGGGATGACGATTGCGATGTGCATCACGACTCGCGCTCCCCGAGGACGGAATCGAACAGGTCCTCCCAGGCGCGGAGGGCGGGCTCGATTCGGAACTCGGAAACGAACGGATGGTCAAAGCGCTGGCCCGGCTGAAGCGACCGGAGGGCCTGGAGGAGAGAGTTTGCCAGTGCGGCGGCGGAGATCTCCGCCGCCAACCATGCGCCGGGCTGACCGCGAAGCAGGTCTGTGACTCCGGCGGATGCGGGCAGCGCAACGATGGGAAGGCCTCCGGCGGCAGCTTCCAACAGGGCATTGGGCATGCCTTCGTGGCGGGAAGAGAGCACAAAGGCAGAAGCTCCGGGAAAGAGGGCGTGAGGTTTCTCGACCTGTCCGGCAAAGCGGACGGCGGGGTCGAGGTCCAGTCTGCTGCACAGGGCCTTCAGCGCTGTCTCCTCGGGACCTTTGCCGGCGATCAGCAGATTGGCGGAGGGGATCTGTTCCCGCACCAGGGCCAGCGCCTGCAGCAACAGGTCGAAGCCTTTCTCCGGCGACAGACGGCCCACGGCCAGCAAATGCGGGCCAAGACCAGGCCAGGGATTCGAGTGCGGCCGCAGCTCCGGGGATGGCCGCGCTGCGTCCTGAATCGCCTCCACGTCGAGCGGATTGGGCAGGACCGCCAGGCGGCTCTTCTGAATTCCGAGTTCGCCGGCCAGGTCTTCGGCCATGGCCCAAGATTGGCAGATCACCCTGTCGGCGCGGCGGTAGAGCAGCCGGTAAAGGAGGCGGGTGTAGAAGGGAAGCCGATCGAAGGCGAGCGATGCGGAGACGGTTGCGTTCTGCCGCACCACGACACGGGTTGAGGCGGGAAAGAGCGGTCGCAGCAGCAGCACCAGGAAGTTGAGATGGAAGATTCCGGAGACGATCAACTGCGGCCGCAGGCGGCGGACCAGGCGCAGCAAACGCGGGCCGGCGGAGCGGACCCGCGAGACGCCGAGCAGGTGAAGGGTCAGCCCTGGAGGAAAGGGATCGGCCGGCGCACGAGCCTCGGTGACCAACGCCAGATGCAGGTCGTATTTCGCGCGCGAAAGACCCGCGGCGATGAGGGCAATCACCCGTTCGGCTCCGCCGCCGCCGAGGTGCGGGATGAGAAGGAGGACCTTGGGGCGCTCATTCATGGGCTTGCAGTCGAAAAATTGAGTATACCCTCAGCGCAATTTCGACTCTCACGCGCCGCTTTGGAAAGAATGTGCGCCGGGTTTTGCTCCCATCCCAGCGAGATCGACCTGCCAATAGGCTGGGTTGCAGACTGCTTTGGAGAGCGGAATTTTAATTGCCTCGGTACCCAATACCTTCGAGTTTGTGCGGAGTCGCAACCAATTGTGCAAAAGTGGTACAGTAACTTAGATTTTCTTAAGAATCAAGACAAAGCGGCAAAGAGGCGACTCAGAATACCTCTCTTGCTGAGATACTGCTCGACTGACTTCATACTGCGTCCAACGAGTTTCAGGACCGACCTCCATCCCAGCGTTGAATTGTGAGTTCGGAACAGGTTTGTTCAGCCTGTCCGGGGATTCCCAGGGAGTGCAGGCCGGCCATGGCAGCTTTTGAAGCAGTCCAATTCCGCGTCGAACCGAGTCATCGCGCGTTCCAGTCCCAACGCCACATTGTCATCGGCATCACTCATGCACAAACCTGCTTGAACCTGACCGGCCGTTTGCGCGCGCTGCGCGAGGCCGGTTTTCGGGTCACGCTGGTCTCCAGCCCCGGCGAATTGCTGGACCGGACAGCGCAGGGCGAGGGAGTCGCAGCCGTCGGGGTGCCCATGCGGCGTGACATTGCGCCGCTGGCGGACCTGGTTTCTCTGGCCAGACTTTGGCGGCTGCTCAAGCGTCTGAAACCGGATGTGGCCGAGTTCAGCACTCCCAAGGCCGGTCTTTTGGGCTGTGTTGCGTCGCTGCTGGCCGGAGTGCCGGCGCGGATCTACATGCTGCGCGGGTTGAAACTAGAGACCTCGACGGGCATCAAGAGAAAGATTCTGCTGACAGCCGAGCGCCTGGCCGCTGCCTGTGCACAGGTTGTGCTGTGCAACAGCGAGAGCATGCGCGCCGAGGCCCTGGCGATGCGGCTGGCCCCGGCGGAAAAGCTGCAGATGCTTGGGGACGGCAGCAGCAATGGCGTGAACGTGGAGCGCTTCTCGCCCGGGCCATGCACGGTGCGGGCCGAACTGGGAATCCCCGAGAAGGCTCCGACGGTGGGCTTTGTGGGACGGCTGACGCGCGACAAAGGGGTTCCGGAGCTGATCGAAGCCTTCGATACGATTCTCAAGCGCGAGCCGGAGGCCCACCTGTTGCTGGTGGGCTGGTTTGACACGGCAGAAGATGCGCTGGCGGCGGAGGTGCGCAAGCGGATCGCCGGCCATTCGCGCATCCATTGCACCGGGTTTGTGGCCGATACAGCGCCCTACTACCGGGCCATGGACGTGATGGTGCTGCCCACCTGGCGGGAGGGATTCCCCAACGTGGTGCTGGAGGCGGCGGCAACGGGGCTTCCGGTGGTTACCACCCTTTCGACCGGTTCGCGTGACTCGGTGGTGCCCGAGGTGACGGGGTTGCTGATCCCGCCAGGGTACCCGGAGGCCATCAGCGAGGCGGTGCTTAACCTTCTCAGGGATCCCGCACGGCGGCAGCAGATGGGCAAAGCTGCGCGCGCCTGGGTTTGCACGCACTATGCCAGCAACCGGGTTCTGGGGCTGGCTGCTTCGTTCTATTCGAGCATGCTCATGCCGGCCGCAGCGCCGGGCCCATTGCTCGCTCCTACGCTTGAGCTTGAACCGGCAACCAAATGACTTTTCGCAGGAGATGCGTTCGCGGCGCGGGCAGAGGCTAATCCGCTTTTTGAAGCGAGGTCCGAGCGAGCTTCAAGGATGGGTCAAATCCGATTCCGCCGCAGGCAACCGCTCGATCACGATTCCATTTTCGTTTTGCGGAGGGGGAGCCTGGAGTGTATGGGCTCCGGACTCGGCCGCGCGCAGCACTTCGTTGGGGACTATGCCGAGAACAAGCGTTGCGGCGACGGCCAGCAAGAGAGCCGCACCCACCGCGACGCCGACCTGCGGCGCGGGAGCAGAGGATTTGGCGCTGGTCTCGTCCGGACGCTGGGCGGTGGCGAGCGCCAGGCGCAGATAGTAGGCCGCGGCCAGGCCGGAGTTGAGCAGGCCGATGATGGCCAGCCAGATGGCATGGCCGCCGACCGCGGCGGAAAAGGAGTAGAACTTGCCGAAGAAGCCGCCGGTAAAGGGAATGCCGACCAGCGAAACCAGGAAGAAGATCAGCACGCCGCCGAGCAGCGGGGAACGGTAGAGCAGGCCGCGATAGTCGTCGATCATGGGCGTGGCTTCATGGTAGCCGCCAACGACGGTGATGACGGCGAAGATGCCCACGTTCATGGCCGCGTAGGCGGCGGTGTAGAAGCTGGCGGCGGCGATTCCGCTGGAGCCAAGGCCGGCAAAGGCGGCGAGCAGATAGCCGGCGTGGGCGATGGAGGAGTAGGCCAGCATACGCTTGACGTTCTGCTGGCGCAGCGCGGCCAGGTTGCCCACGGTCATCGAAAGCACGGCGACGATCCAGAGCAGCGGCGACCAGGTGGAGCGGAGCGTGGGGAACATCTCGTAGACCACGCGCAACAGCACGGCGAAGGCCGCGGCCTTGGGCGCGGTGGACATCAGAGCCACAACGGGCGAGGGAGAGCCCTCGTAGACATCGGGCGTCCAGACGTGGAAGGGCGCGGCGGAGACCTTGAAGAGAATCCCGACCAGCATGAGCGCCATGCCGGCCACCAGCAGCGAGTGATTGAGTGCGGTGGGCGCGGCGTGGGCGATCTGGTAGATCTGCGTGGTGCCGGTGGCGCCGAAGATGAGGGCTACGCCGTAAAGCAGGAACGCCGTGGCGAAGGAGCCGAGCAGGAAGTACTTGATGGCCGCTTCGGGGCCGCGGGCTGTCTCTTTGCGGTAGGCGGCCAGGACGTAGGTGGCGATGGAGGAGATTTCGAGAGCGATGAAAACGACCAGCAGCTCGACCGCGCCGGTGAGCAGGCACATGCCGACCGCGCCGAAGACGACGAGGGCGTAGTACTCGCCCTGGTGATGGCTGTCTTCAGGCAGGGTGTCGAGCGAGAGCAGCAAGGCCACCAGCACGATGCCGCAGATGAGCACGTGGAAGAAGATGGTGAAGGCGCTGGTTTCGACCGTGCCGTAAAAGCCAGTGCCCTGGGGCAGAGAAAGCTGGAAGAGGCTGGCCCAGAGAGCCAGGGTCGTGCCGACGGCGGCGACCCAGCCGAGGTTACGGCGCGGAAAACCGGACGGAAGCGACGCGTCGATCAGCATGACGAGGACGCCGGTCAGCGTGAGGATGACCTCGGGAAGGATGCGGAAGATGTCGGGCACTGGGTTCACCGCAGGCCTCCCATCGGGGTGGAAGTGAGGGTCACGAATCCTGGGCCAGAGTGTGTGATCAGCGGGGGCAGGTGGACGCCTTGCTCAATGGTTGGGAGCCAGATGGAAGGGGCAACGCCCATGACCAGCGTAAGAACAGCCAGCGGCCAGAGCAGGGCTAGCTCGCCGAGGTGGAGGTCGTCGGGCGGCTTGGAAGAAACCAGATCGCTCTGCGGGCCATAGAAGACGCGCTGGACCAGCCAGAGCATGTAAGCCGCGCCGAGAATGACGCCCAGCGAGGCAGCAACGGCCCAACCGCGGCTGACGCCGCCGAAGGTGCTGGAGAGGATAAGGAATTCGCCGACGAAACCCGAGAGAATGGGCAGGCCGATCATGGCGAGGGTGGTGAGGACGAAGAGCGTGGCTGTCCGCGGCAGCCTGCCGGCCAGGCCGCCGTAGGCGTTGATCTGGCTGGTGGCGTAGCGGTCGTAGAGCACGCCGAGCAGGAGGAACAGCGCGCCGTCGACCACTCCATGGCTGAGGATCTGGTAGATGGCTCCGGAAGTGCCGATGAAGGTGAAGCCGTAGATGCCGAGCACGACCAAGCTGAGGTGGCTGACGGCGGCAAAGGCGATGAGCTTCCAGAAGTCGCGCTGGACAAGGGCCAGACAAGCGCCGTAGAGGATGCCGATAACGGCGAGCGCGATGAGATATGGAGCGGCGGCGCGGGCCTGGACTGGGAATAGGCCGATGTGGAAGCGGAGCATGGAGTAGAGGCCGAGCTTGCCGGCGACGACCATGGCGAGTGCGACCGGGGCTTCCGAGTAGGTGTCGGAGAGCCAGCCGTGCAGCGGGAAGACGGGCACCTTGACGGCGAAGGCAAAGAGGAACGCGAGAGCCACCCAGCAGAGCGGCCCGGCAGGGAACTGGCCGTAGGCAATGAGGGTCTGGAGGGTGGTGAAGTCGAAGCTGCCGGTGCGGGCGTAGAGCCAGAGGATTGCGACCAGCAAGGGCGCCGACGGGATGAAGGTAAACAAGAAGAACTTGAGCGCGGCCTTGGGGCCATCCTTGCGGCCGTACATGGCGATGAGGATGGCCATGGGAACCAGCGAAAGCTCCCAGAAGCCGTAGTAGAGCATCAGGTCGAGCGAGAGGAAGACGCCAAACATGGCCGTCTGCTGGATGAGAAACAAAACAAAAAATACCTTGCGGCGGGAGTGGATGGCGTTCCAACTGGCGACCACGCCTATTGGGGCAAGCAGGCCAGCGAGGAGCACAAGCCAGAGGCTGAGGCCGTCGATGCCGACGTGATAGGCGATGGCCGGGTTCTCGATCCAGGGCTTGTTGACGACGAACTGGAAGCCGCCGCGGGCCAGGTCGTAGTGGAAGGGCAGATGAAGGGTGAGGACGAAGGTAGCGAGCGAGGTGAGGAGGGCGATCCAGTTGGGCAGCTTGGCGCGGTCGGGGAAGAGGGCGACAAGAATTGCGCCGGCCAGAGGAACCAGCAGGATGAGGGTGAGAATCGAGTTGTCTATCGTGCCCATTCTCAGTTACCCGCCATGGTGAGATGAATTCCGAAGTTTGCCAGGAATGTCGCCCAGGGGACCAGGGCGAAAAGCAGGACAGCGGCAGCGCCGACGGCCAGCCAGGCGGCGTAGGAGCGGATGTTTCCCGACTGCCAGCGCTGAAGCAGTGCGCCTGCGAAGGTGGCCAGGCCGCCCAGCAGCCAGGCCGAGCCGCCCAGGATGGCCTTGTCGACTACCCAGCCGAGGACGTAGGTGGAAGTGAGCATCAACGGCTTGACGACCGTTGCGCCGTAAATTTCGTCGACATAATACTTGTTGGCGAGAACCTTGTAAGGTCCGGGCATGGCCGCGGCCAGCTTTGCCGGACGCTCCGGCTTCTGCTTGTAGAAGCTGTGCGCGATATACCAGCCGACGAGTGCGACCGCTACGGCGACGGCGCTGAGGATCAGATCAAGCGATTTTCCGCCTGCCGCTGTGGCCGGGTCGATGGTGGGTCCGGTCACTGCGGAGAGGAAGCTGCCAAAGCGATCCATGCCGATCCAGCCGCCGCCTATGGAGAGCAATGCCAGAATCACCAGGGGTCCAAGCATGGACCAGGGGCTCTCGTGCGCGTGCACTTCGGGACTGCGCGACTCGCCGAAGAAGGCGAGATACCAGAGCCGAAACATGTAGAAGGCGGTGAGCAGCGCCGTGACTACGCCGACGAACCACAGCGCCTTGCCGGCTGTGCCTTGCTGGAAGGCGGCGTAGAGAATGGCGTCTTTGGAGAAGAAGCCGGCGAAGGGAAAGAATCCGGCGATGGCGAAGACGGCCGCGGTCATGGTCCAGAAGGTGACCGGGAGTTTCTTGCGCAGGCCGCCCATCTTGCGCAGGTCCTGCTCGCCGCCGAGGCCGTGAATGACGGAGCCCGCGGCGAGAAAAAGCAGGGCCTTGAAGAAGGCGTGGGTCATGAGATGGAAGATGGCCGCAGAGTAGGCCGCTACGCCGCAGGCGAGGAACATGTAACCGAGCTGGGAGATGGTGGAGTATGCGAGCACGCGCTTGATGTCGTTCTGCACCAGGCCAATGGTGGCGGCGAACAGGGCCGTGGCCGCGCCGACGATGGCCACGACCGAGAGCGCGAAGGGCGAGTGGTCGAAGAGGACATGGTTGCGGGCGATCATGTAGACGCCGGCGGTGACCATGGTGGCGGCGTGGATGAGCGCGGAGACGGGCGTGGGGCCTTCCATGGCGTCGGGCAGCCAGATATAGAGAGGCAACTGAGCAGATTTTCCGGTTGCGCCGAGGAGCAGGGAAAGAGCGATCACGGTAACGACGCCACCCGTCCAGCCGGGGTCCTGGCCGAGCTTGGTTGCGATCTCGCTGAAGGTGAGCGTGCCGAAGTTGGCCAGCAGCAGGAACATGCCGATCAAGAAGCCGAAGTCGCCGATGCGGTTGACGATGAAGGCCTTCTTGCCGGCTTCGGCGGCGGTGGTCTTCTGGAACCAGAAGCCGATGAGCAGGTAGGAGGCGAGGCCCACTCCCTCCCAGCCGATGAACATGACCAGGGCGTTGCCGGCCAGGACCAGCGTGGTCATGAAGAAGAGGAAGAGATTGAGATACGAGAAGTACCGCGCGTAGCCTTCGTCATGGGCCATGTAGCCGACGGAGTATCTGTGGATGAGGAGGCCTACACCGGTAACGACGAGGAGCATTACGAGAGAGAGCTGGTCGAGGACGAAGCTGAAGTCGATGTGGAGGGTGCCGACACTGATCCAGGCGATGGGGCAGGTTTCCGTATAGGGTAGGACGGAAGCAAACGGGCCAATGTGCCAGAAAAAGTTCAGAGCTGCAACGGCAACAATTGCAAAGGAAGCCAGCGGCGCCAGCAACGCAACCGCGGTGACCACGGGTTTCGGCAAACGGCGGCCGAGAAGTCCGTTGATGAGAAAGCCCGCCAAAGGCAGCAGCGGGATAAGCCAGAGATGGAGGTATCCGTTCATAGTTTCATCAGGTCGATACGGTCGACGGCCAGGGTGGCGCGGGCGCGGAAGACGGCAATAATGATGGCCAGGCCCACGGCTGCTTCGGCCGCGGCCACCATCATCACAAAGAAGACAAAGATCTGGCCCCGCACCTGGTGCCATTGGTGGGCGAAGGTGACAAAGGAGAGATTCACGCCGTTGAGCATCAACTCAATGGACATGAATACAGTGATGAGATTGCGCTTGATGAGAAAGCCGACGATGCCGAGCGCAAACAGGACTGCGCTGAGCAGCAGATAACAGACCAGCGGGACTTGCTGCGACAACAGTGAGTTCATTTCTCCGCCGTCCTTTCCGATTCTCCGTGCTGGTCTCCGTGCCCGTGACGAGCCAGGGCGACAGCGCCCAGGATGGCGATGAGGATGAGCACCGAGGTTAGTTCAAAGGGCAGCAGGAGCTCTGTGAAGAGAACGCGGCTGAGGTCTTCGGTGGAGGTGACGCCGTCGGCGAGCGAGGCCACGCCCAGGCCGTGGGCCTTGAGGAGGATGGTGGCGAGAACGGCGAGGATTGCGACCACGGCGGGAAAGCCGACGGCGCGCCAGGTTCTGCTGCCCATGGTGCGCTCTTCGCGGCCGGCGTTGAGCAGCATGACCACGAAGGTGAACAGGACCATGATGGCGCCGGCGTAGACGATGACCTGCGCGGCGGCCAGGAACTCTGCGCCCAGCAGAAGATAGAGCACGGCCAGCGAGGTCATTACCACGATCAGCGACAAGGCGCTGGAGATGGGATGGCTCTGGAGCAGGAGGTTGATGGCTCCGGCCAGGCAAAATCCGGCAAACAGGAGAAACAGGATGAGGTGCATCGTGCCTTGAAGAGCGAACAAAAGCCGGCGAAAAGGGCCGGACGGTTAAGGGGAAGGACGATGGAGCGATCAAGACGCAGCTCGTTGAAAGCCTTCCCGATTGTAAATCAGTGGTAGGCAAGCCAGAGGCTT
>JARLGE010000153.1 GCA_031296215.1 Occallatibacter sp. | reverse complement strand
TGAGCGGGGAGCTGGAGCGGTGGACGCCGGACGCGGTGGCGATCGAGGAGGTTTTCTACTCGGTGAATGCCAAGAGCGCGTTGAAGCTGGGGCAGGTGAGGGGCGTGGCGCTGCTGGCGGCGGCGACGCTGGGGCTGCCGGTGGCCGAGTATGCGCCGCTGAAGATCAAGTCCAGCGTGGTGGGGTACGGATTGGCCAAGAAGGAGCAGGTGCAGTTCATGGTGGCGCGCCTGCTGGAGCTGAGCAAGGTTCCCGAGCCGGCGGACGCGGCCGATGCGCTGGCCATCGCCATCTGCCACATTCATACGGCCGAAACGCTGGCGGCGCAGGGAATGGGCCCTGGGGGAGCGGTGCGATGAGGGCGGCGCGGCTCATGCTGGCGGCCCTGGCCCTGGGCGGCGCGATGCCGGCCAATACGGCGCTGGCTGAGCCGATGCCGCCCGTGGCGGGGCTTTCCGATGCGGGGCCGGTGCTGGAGATGGACTATACCAATCCCGGACTGACGCCGGCGCACTGGGTTCTGACCATCTGGCCGGATGGAAGCGGTCATTTCCGCTCCGAGCGGGGCCATGCGCCGATGGACCCGGAAGGGGGCTTTGAGGCGGCGGACCTGGACCGCGATATCCAGGTGAGCGCGGAGTTCGCGGGGCGCGTCTTTCAGGCGGTTCATCGGTCCAACTTGTTGAATGCGGAGTGCGAAAGCCACATGAAGGTGGCCTTCCAGGGGTGGAAGAAACTCACCTACACGGGGCCCGACGGCGGCAGGGAATGCACCTTCAACTACTCGAAGAATAAGGAGATCCAGTGGCTGGGTGAATCGCTGGTGGCGGTGGCGGGGGCGATTGTGGAGGGCGCTCGCCTGGAAACTCTCTTGCAGCATGACCGGCTGGGGCTGGACAAGGAGATGGAGTACCTGCAGGAGGCCTTCGGGGATGGCCGGGTGCAGCAGCTTTGCGCCATTCGCGGCATTCTAGAGCGTCTGGCGAACGATCCCGAAGTGATGGACCGGGTGCGGAAGCGGGCCAGGACACTGCTGGCGCGGGCCGACTGAAGGATAATATGCCCGGAATGGAAATTTTGGAGTAACTTTGCACCTAGGGAAGTGTCCAATGATCGATGGGCAGCCCCGCGGGGGCATCGCGGCCAGGATGGGGAGCGATGGGAAGGCAGGATTCCATGAGCGGCAATCGGCAGAGTGATGGGAAGCGCGTCGGATGGGCAGGGCGGAGACTAGGTCTCTGGGTGCTTGGATTGGCGGCATTGGGGCTGACGGCGGCGGGCTTGCGTGCCGACGATGCGGGCGGCGCCGGGCGGGCGGTGCGGCTGAGCAGCGTGGACGGGCAGGTGCAACTCTCGCAGGGCAGCCAGGTGATTGCCGCCGAGGCGGTGGCCAACGCGCCCCTCTTTGAGGGTACGGTCGTCACCACCGCGGACGACGGGCGGGCGGAGATTCAGTTTGAAGACGGCAGCGTGGCGCGCCTGTCTCCCAACAGCGCCCTCACCCTTTCCGTGCTGCGCGGGAGCGGTTCGAGCGGCGAAGCGGAGATCGAATTGAACGGCGGGCTGGCCTACCTTGAGGTGCAGGGCGGCGGCCAGGCGGGAACGATTCGCGTTCGCTTCGGCGACAGCGTGGTCACGGCCAGCGGCTACACAGTGCTGCGCATCGACCTCGACAGCCCTCCCGGAGAGGTGGCTGTTTTCTCCGGCAATGCGCACCTGGAGCGGGGCTCAGCCGTGACCGTGGATCTGCACGGCGGCGAGACCGTGGCGCTGAGCGGCACCGATCCGAGCCGTTACACGCTGAATGAGACCGTTGAGCCCGATTCGTGGGATTCCTGGAACTCCGATCGCGACCAGGCTCTGACCTCGGCGGCTGCTTCCGCCACTGGCGCGACCAAGGATTATCCGAATGGCAACAACCCCGCCTGGAACGATCTGGACTCGAACGGCAACTGGTACAACGTGCCGGGGCAAGGCAACATCTGGTCGCCCTACGAGGCGTCGAACGCGGGATGGGACCCCTACGGCAGCGGCTACTGGATGAACTCGCCGGGCTACGGAAACCTGTGGGTTTCCGGCTATGGGTGGGGCTATCTGCCCTACCAGTGCGGCATGTGGAACTGGTATGAGAGCTTTGGCTGGGGCTGGGCGCCGGGGATGGGCGGCTGCAACCCGTGGTGGAACGGCGGCTATTACGGCGGCCCCAACATCGGAATCGGCTATGGCGGGTACCGCCCGCCGCTGCGCCCGCAACCGCCCCGCCGTCCGTTTGGCGGCAGAGGCTTGATTCCCGTGAACCGCCGGATATCGGGCGGGGGCGGCACGCTGCCGCCGCGGGATAGAAGCAGCGTGGTGACGATCGGCGGGCATACGGTCTTGCCGTTCCATCCGCTCAGTCCGCGGCCCCAGTACAGCCACTCCGCTTCGGGATTCGTGAACGGCACCGTGGTGACCAATGCTGGCGGCGCGCCAGGGCGCGGCCCAGGGCCGGTCTTTGCCGGCAGCCGGGCGGGCGTTCCCTACGCGGCGGGCGCGCGAGGCTCCTCCAACGTCAGGAGCTCCGCGGGAAGTTCGCACACCGCCTCTGGCGGGTACGCTAGCCACGCATCGAGCGGCGGCGGCGCTCCCCGGAGCGGTGGCGGCGCTTCCGTGAGCAGTGGTGGCGGCGGCGGTGGCGGCGCGTCTCACGCGGGCGGCGGCGGTGGTGGTGGCGGCGGCGGCTCGCACCACTGAGTCTGAGGTTATAGGTCACGATGTGTGAGTTATGCGGCGGATCAATGGCCGCGGGCTAGTTACTTCCCAGGAAGTGTCTAACTCGCGGCCATTCTCTTGGTGAGTGGGAGAAAAGACTCAGTTATCCCGGCTTCTGTTAAGTTATTAAATTCAATCGTAGAATTCCGGTGACGTTTTCAGGGATTGCCACTGCCGGCCGTCGTGGCCAAAGACGACAAGAGAGACGCTTTCGCGCTCTACGATTCCAAGCAGCTTGCGGGTGCTGGCGCGTAGCTGCTCCTCGTTTTCGTCGTGGGGCCAGGCTTTGCGATCGGGGCTAAAGAGGTGCTGCATCATGACGGCATCGATGGCCAGCAGCACAGGCCCGGTGCGGGGCAGGCGTATGAGCACCGATTGGTGTCCGGTGACGTGGCCGCTGGTTTCGATCAGCGTGAGCCCAGGAAGAACTTCGGCATCGCCTTCGATGAGGCGGTAGCGGAGCGACGGATGGTCCCAATGTGCCCGCGCCTCCGCAAAACGCGGATGACCGCCGCGGGCCAGATCGTAGTGAGCGCGCTGGACGATGAACTCCGCATTGGAAAAGGCGTCGTGATAGCCGGCATGGTCGACATCGAAGTGGGTGCAGAGGACAGTGTGAATATCTTCGGGGCGCAGGCCGAGGGCTGAGAGCTGCTCGATGACGTTGGATTCGCATTCGCTGAAGGAGGGTCCAGCGGGCTTGACGCCGGGAGTCATTCCGGAGTCAACCAGGATGTGCCGGCCCTCGAGGGTTTCAATGAGGTAGCAGCCGAGCGCCAAATCGAGGAAGCGTCCTTCCCCGATGGGCAGGGAAGTGGTGGACAAGCGCAGGAGGTAGAGTTTGGCCGGGGTGTCGACGGAAGGCGTCATGAGCGATCTCCTGGTGCGGAGTTAGAGAGCGGGGTTGGTTCCGTGCCTGGGTGGATTGGGCGGCACGCAGGTTCATTTCGCGAAGCGGATGTATGCGACCTTCCACGGACACAAGTTACTATCTCACGATATATATTATATCACACCCGGCAAGGAGTTATCAAGTTCAAAGTTCCGACCAATCAACGGCCGCCCGAGTTATGCCGGGCGGCCGTTGGCGTCGCGGACGATGGAGCGAGTTACTGGTGCTTGTTGCGGTAGATGGCTCGCGAGGTGCGGTTGAGACGCTGGTTGAGCCGGACGCGGTCGGTGCGCGTGAGGCGGCCCCGATCGGCGGCCCTCATGCGGTGCTCCTGGCGGCCGATGGAGGCTTCGCGGCGCTCCAGGCGCGCGCCTTGGCGGGCATTGAGCCGGCCGCTCTGGATGCCCTGCGCGATGCGCTGCTGCTGGTGGGCGCGGCGCTGGTTGATGGTGACCCCGTGGCGTGCGATGGGCGCGGGCGAGGCTTGCGCAAAGCCGACGGTGGCGGCCATTGCGAGAAGTGCGACGCCAAGCAAAGAAACTTTCATGATGGTTCTCCTTGGGGAGGCGGCGGTTTGATTTGCTGCTGTGTGCCGGTCCGCGCTCACATTCAATTGAGACACTGGCCTGGTGCAAGTGTTGCGCGGAGTTCTTTGCGGCTCCATCTTTGGGTTGAGGAGTTAGCAGGACGGGAATGAGGAGAAGCCCCGGAGTTATACCGCGGCGCGGGTAACATCGAGAGCGCGCCAAAGTGCGGCGAGGGTTTCGATGGAGAGAGCTTCGGCGCGGGCGCGGGAGTCGATGGCGGCTTGGGTAAGTGCACCGGCGATGGCGGCGGAAGAAAAGCCGGCGGTCCGCAGGTTGTTGACCAGCGTCTTGCGCTTCTGCGCGAAGACCTTGCGGATGAAGGGAAGAAAGCTGGACTCCTCGACGCCGAGCTCCTGGAAGCGCAGAGCGAAGCGCCAGCGGAAGACGGTGGAGTAAACGTCGGGCGGCGGCGAGAAGGCGGAGGGCGGCAGGGTGAACAATTTCTCGGCGGGGCCAAACATCTGCACGGTTACAGAGAGCAGTCCGTAGTCGCGCGAGCCGGGCTGGGCGGTGACGCGGTCGGCAACCTCGCGCTGGACCATCAAGACCGCCTTGTCGATGTCGGTGTGGCTGGCGGCAAGCTTGAGCAGGATTTGCGAGGTGATGAAGTAGGGCAGGTTGCCGAAGACCAGCAGGCGCTGGCCGGCCTGCGCCGATGCGGCGGCGAAGTCGAAGCGGAGTACGTCCTGCTGGTGGACGGTGAGTTTGTCCGGCGGAAACTGGGTGCGGAGATGGGCGACGAGGGCGGGGTCGAGCTCGACTGCGACGACATGCGCGGCGCGCGCGGCGAGTGCGGATGTGATGGCGCCTGCGCCGGGGCCGACCTCGACGACGGTGCGGCCGGAGAGATCGCCGAGCGAGGCGGCGATGCGTTGAACGGCCTCGGAGTCGTTAAGGAAGTTTTGTCCGAGGCGTGGTTTGGCGGGCATGCTTTCTTGATGGTAGTTCAGTGAGGCGGAGAGCCGCCGCGGCCGGTCGAGGTTTGAGGTTTCCCACCCATTTCGCAAAGAGCGCGAAATGGATGATTGCATGACAGCCTCGGCTCCTTCGGCTGAGTAGACTGGTTGCTGCTAGACGACCGTGTAGCTCGGGAGAAGGAGCCGAGCATGATGATTATAGGCTGTGACTTTCATCCCAGTTTCCAGCAGATTGCGT
>JARLGE010000152.1 GCA_031296215.1 Occallatibacter sp. | reverse complement strand
TTGCGTACGGGGCGGTGCGGACGCGCGGGTTCCGGTCGGAGCTGGTGACGTTCGAGGTGCCATCGGACGTGGCTTGAAGGGGCGGGCTCATCCAATGCTGGACCCGGCGTTTGCACGCATTTCGGTATAATCTCCAAAACCCTCCCAAAGAGTTGCGGATCTGCCTTTGAAGAGTAAGAAGCTTGCGAAAAACGGGGTTCGGCGGGACACGCTGGAGACCTTCGGCTTATCGACCGTGGACCTGCGCACGCTGCGCGCGCTGAAGACGCCGTCGCGTATCCAGAAATTCATTGACGCGATCGAGTACCAGTACGCGGACACGGCCGGGTCTCCGCAGCGCGTGCTGCGCGAACGCAAGGGACACTGCCTGGAGGGGGCGCTCCTGGCCGCCGCCGCTCTGCGTCTCAACTGCCATCCACCGCTGGTGATGGATCTGGAGGGCGTGCGCGACGATGACCACGTGGTGGCGCTCTACCGCGAACATGGCCTTTGGGGAAGCGTGGCCAAGTCGAATTTCGCGGGGCTCCGCTTCCGCGCACCCGTCTATCGCACTTTGCGCGAGTTGGCGCTCAGCTACTTCGAGCACTACTACAACCTGCGCGGCGAGCGCACCTTGCGTTCCTACTCAGTCGCGGTGAACCTGGAGCGCCTGGATGCCCGGCACTGGATGACTTCGGAGGAAGACGTTTGGTGCGTTCCGGAACTGCTGATCGCGGCCAGGCACTACCCGCTCTTTCCCGACAAGGTGGCGCGCGCGCTGCCCCGGCTCGACCGCCGCAGTTTTGAAGCAGGAATGCACGGCTGGACGAAACACTGATGCATCTCGCGCGCGACAAGGCCGCCCATCATTTGGCAGCGATGGGCGCGGGGATGCCGAGGTCTGCCGCCGCGGGCAGCGGCTTGCCGGCGCCGAAGTTCCAATTGGCGACCTGGATGCGGATGGCGCGGCGCTGCCACTCCTCAATGGCCAGGTCGTAACGGACGGTGACGTTCGAGAGCCACCAGGGGCGGTTCTCGGATTGCCAGACCTGGGTGTATTCGGCCTTTACGGCGGAGTAGGCGTCACGGAGATCCTCGCAGAGGCCGTTGTCGCCGGCGATTTCTTCGAGGGTGTTCTGGGTGTCGCCGTCGTGCTCCTTGTCGTGGGGACGCGCAGCGGCGCGGGCGTAGGCGTCGGCGATCTCCTGGGCGAATTCGAACTTCATGCCGATCAGGTCGAGGCGGCGGGCGCCGAGGTCAAGAGCGGTGAGGGCGTCGGTTTCGCGGAGGGCGGGGTTGGCGAGGCGCGCCTGCGTCACCAGCTCAACCGCGCGCTCGGCGTGGCGGCGCAGTTCGGGAGCCACCGGCAGCACTTTGGCGGAGACGGCCTGGCCCTCGGGGGTCCAGGGATCGATCCAGACGAGGTCGTCCGAGTTGATCTCGGCCTTGGCCTGGGCGAGGGCTCCGAAGGCGGTCATCATTTCTCTTTCGGCGTCGCCGATCTTGCCGCTCGCGTCGCCGTGGAAGAGGGGGCCGTAGGCGGCCTGGTAGTCGGGAATGGAGCTCTCGCCGGGCTGCCATGCGGCAACCGCGCCGAACAGCACTGTGTACCAGTCCATATTGAACAGGCCTTCGCCGTCGTCGTTCCACACGGTGTTGATTGAGCCCGTGGATCCGAGGCGCTGGCCGTCGCGAATGAAGCCTTGAATGTTGCCGAAGGCGGTCTTCGCCAGCGGATAGACCTCGCCCCAGTTGGCGTCCCCCGGAGCCACCCAGGTCTCGATGCCGGCCTTGGCGAAGGGCTCGATCATCTTGTCGAAGCCGCTGGTGTCGCCGTAGTTCCAGGGGACGGCGATCATGTCCTTGGGCAGGCCGGGGACGGCCTTGGGATCGTCGCCGCCGATGTCGCCCCAGAAGAGCAGGCGGCGATGGAGGGGCGCCAGCTCATCGTGAATCTGCTTGAGGAAGCCAACGTAAACGGGGCCGTAGCCGCGCTCCTTGACCTGCTGGGCTGTGAGGCCCTTGCCCAGGTCGCCGGTTTCGTCGGCGCCAATGTGGACGAACGGGGAGGGGAATTCCCTGGCAATGTCGGTGAACCAATCCTTGATGAGCGGGAGCGAGGCGACCTGGCCGGGCGCGAGCACGTAACCGTGCGGGGTTTCGGCGACGTCGTTGTAGAGGTCGTACTTGAGCACGTGATGAAGATGGCCGAAGGCCTCCTGCTCGGGGACGATGTCGATGTGGTACTGGCGCGCGTAACGTACCAGCTCGGCAACGTCGGTTGGGGTCATGGCGCCGCCGAAGGGCGCGGGCATGGGGTGGTCGGGATAAAGGAGCGTGTGCTCGAAGTAAGGGGAGTAGATGTTGGCCTTGTAGGCGGCGAAGAGGCGCATCTGGTGCTTCTGGAACTCGAGTGTGGGGACGGGGCCGCGGGAGAGATCGTCCTGGATGCCGCGGTAACGCATGGCCGGCCAGTCGCGGATCGTTCCAGTGGGCAGGACGCGCTTTGCGCCGGGGAGGGGAAGTAACTGCTTGAAGGTCTGGACGCCATAGAAGACGCCGGCGCTGGAGGCGGCGACGATGGCGGCTTCTTTGGGCTCGACGATCAGGACGTAGCCTTCGTCTTTCATGGCAGCGTCGAAGGCGAGATTGTGGCGGGCAAGCTGGGCCTTGGCTTCGGGCGCGCCGGCGCGGAGCAGAACCATGCGGTAGGGAGCGCCGGCAGCTTGCGCCTGGGCAACGGACTTGGCAGCCTCTTTCAGGTCGCGGGCGGCGAACTCGTCTTCGGGGTCGTGGCCGGGAACCTCGACTTCGAGGGACGCGGGGAGGGCTGTTTCTCCGGCGAAATGCGCCTCGCGAGGAGCAGGGAGCAGCCGGACCTGCGTCAACGCAAGCGATGGGAGGGCGAGGAGGAGGGCGAGGATTGAAGCATGGGCTGGGCGGATTCGTGACATTCAAGCCACCTCTGGCTCATTGGTTTGAGCGTTTGGATTTGATTTGGTCATTATAATGGAAAGACCCGCGGTTGCGTGGTGTGATCGCCCACCCTTCCGCGATAAAGCCGCGGAAGGATTGATGGGCACCCTCACCTGGTGGGCGGGTCAAGGGCGGGGCGCCCCTGCCACCCGATTTCTGGCAACGCACAAGACCCTTGGGCATGGTGAGAGAAGTTTATACCGGAAATGGCGCCTCGAGGTTCGTGCTCGCCCACCCTTTCCACGATGAAACTGCGGAAAGGATGGGGCACCGCACCTGATCGGCGGGTCGAGGGTGGAGCGCCCGGCAATTCATTGGACTGGGTTGCGGCAAGACTGCAATCGCGCCCTTTCAAAGCAGGATTCCAGCGTTGCCTGCGCTCCGCGGCAAAGCGCGGGCTCTCCGAGAATCCCGTTGACATGGGGCTGCCCTGCGTGAGACTCCTGTCTTTCCAGGAGAAAAGCCATGAGACTTACCCTCGCCAATGTGTCCACCCAGGTTGCGCAAAAGGACTTTGAAGCCGCGGCTGCGGCCATCGCCAAGCAGATCGCCGACCATTTTCAGCCAGAGTGGGAGAAGGGTGCGACGGTGAAAGCCATCTGTTTGCCGCTGAAGGGCAGGAAGGCGCCGATCCAGAAGGACGCGGATGCGGTCATCTATCTTGGCGACTCATCCGAGGACCCGACCACGGGGGTGACGGGCGCGCTGGGCTACCACGACGCGAACAACAAGAAGGTTCCCTATGGGTTCGTCTATCTCGACGTCTGCGCGCATTTCAAGGAGTCCTGGAGCTGCACGCTGTCGCATGAGGTGCTGGAGCTGCTGGGCGACCCGGACGCGGCGATAACGGTCGCCGGGCCTGCGCCGAAAGGCGTGACGGGGCCTGTCTACTACGATCTTGAAGTCTGCGATCCGACCCAGGGCGACACCTACTTTATCGATAAGGTGGAGGTGTCGAACTTTGTCGGCAAGAGCTACTTCAAGTTATCGGGAGGCAGCGGGAAGACAAACTATCTGAAGCTTCCGCTGGCTCCTTTCGGCGTCCGGCCCGGCGGCTACTTTCAATATGAAAAGGGCGGCAAGGGGCATCAGGTCTTTGGCGGCAAGGTGACCGCGGCGCAGAAGGCGGCGAAAGAGAAGCTGAAGGCTGTGCGCCGCGTGGGACGGCGCGTGGAGCGGCTTGCGGCGGGGAAGAAGAAGAGAGCGGGTTGAGGAAACTCTGCACAGAGTCAGAGTGCTATCCCAGGTCCCCAAATGCGAGGGACCTGGGGCACCCAGTTTCGTTGCCCGTGGGTCGGCAAAGCCCGTGGATGACTGTTACAAGGCCATCGAGAATAGCTGATCGAGGGAGTTTTTCCGCAGCATAGGAAGCCGGGATCGGGGCGCGCGGGCGATCAGTGGGTGAGGATGGCTTCGTTGCCGAGAATGCGGTAGAGGGTGGAGCGGCTGATGAGAAGCTGGCGTGCGGCGCGCAGCTTGTTGCCGTGGTTGAGGTCGAGGACATATTGCACGTGCTGGCGGATGACGGCGTCGAGGGAGAGATTGCCGGCTGCGGAACTGGGTTGCGCATCCGCGGCCGGCGCATCCTGGGAGTTGGGCAGGGAGAGATCGTCGGGGCGGATGACGCCGTTGACGGCTTCGAGCAGAGCGGTTTCGAGCACCGAGGCCAGTTCGCGGATATTGCCGGGCCAGGCGTGCTGGAGCAGGCGGGCCAGCGCGCCGGGGCCGAGGATGACAGGCCGCTGCTGGTAGCGTGTGCAGATGCGGTCGAGCAGCGCCTGGGCCAGGGGAGCGATGTCTTCGCGGCGCATGCGCAGCGGGGGAATGGCAAAGCGGACGGCGCTGAGGCGGAAGGCGAGGTCGGGCAACAGCAGGCCCTGGCCGGCCATCTGGCGGAGCGGGGTCTGCGAGGAGGCTAGCACCACGGCGCGGCCGGGGGGGCGGTCCTGCATGGCCTTGAGAACGCCCAGCAGCAGGCCCTGGCCTGGAGGAGCGAGCAGATCGACGCGGTCAAGATAGGTGAAGCCGGCGAGGGTGGAAGGATCGGCGTCGGTGACCAGCCACTCGCGCGCATCGCGGCGTTGGAAGCTGGTGTTGGCCAGTGGAGAGCGGCTGAACAGATAGCGGGCAAGGGTTTGCTTGCCGCAGCCGTGTTCGCCCTCGATGGCGGCCACCTGTACGTGGGGCGCGGCCATCTCGGCCTGCATCAGCAGCTTTCGCCAGGCTGCGCTGACGCCCACAATTTGCAGGGGCAAAGCCGTGTCTGCCGCTACGAGGGCCAGTCCGGGTGAGGGGAAATGCGGCTGGAACTGAGCGGCGCTCTGCATGGTTCTCAACGTGCCTCGCCTCCTTGGCCCAGGCCAGCATTTTCAAGCCAACAGAGGTCTTATCGGCTTTGCTCAAAAAAACATGAACGGGAGGCGCGGGAAATATTTGACGGTGGCGCGGAGGGGTCTTTGTCCAAGAAATCGACGCGGGCCGGCTGCGTCAAGGCGGGGAGCGGAGCTTCAAGCGGCCTCATTCCGAAGGAAAGTGAGAGGCTTCGCCCAGGAGGACGATCGCCAAGTTTGTCAGCTATTTACGGAATGATGAGACATCCCCTCTGGGCTTGGGAAGCTCCGATCAAGTTCGTCTGCCTACAGCTGCATTCCCTCAGGGGCTAAAGCCCGGGTTGATTTTGCGGCCTTTGCGGCACGACTAAAGTCGTGCCCTTTCAAGACTGTGACTGTTCAGAGGTTACCTAGCGAAAGCGCTTGGAGGGCTCGTCGGAGTAAATCTGGCCGTCGCGGATGTGGACCACGCGATGGGCGTAATCGGCGATGTCGGGCTCGTGCGTGACCAGGACAATGGTGTTGCCGTTGGCGTGCAGGGTGTCGAACAGGGCCATGATCTCGACGCCGGTCTTCGAGTCCAGATTGCCGGTGGGCTCGTCGGCCAGGATGATGGAAGGGCGGTTGACCAGGGCGCGGGCTATGGCCACGCGCTGGCGCTGGCCGCCGGAGAGCTCGTTGGGCTTGTGGTTCATGCGGTCTTCCAGCCCCACGTTGGCCAGCGATTCCTTAGCGCGGGCGATGCGCGCGGCGGCAGGGGTGCCGTTATAGATGAGGGGCAGTTCCACGTTGTGCAGCGAGGTGGCGCGGGCCAGCAGGTTGAAGGTCTGGAAGACGAAGCCGATCTCCTTGTTACGGATGCGCGCCAACTGATCGTCGTCCAGTTCGCTGACCAGTTGGCCGTTCAGCCAGTACTTGCCCTTCGAGGGCGTGTCCAGGCAACCGATCAGGTTCATGAGCGTGGACTTGCCGGAGCCCGAGGGGCCCATGATGGCGACGTACTCGTTGTGCTTGATGCTCATGGAGATGCCGCGCAGCGCCTGCACCTGCTGCTCCATGCCCATGTCGTAGGTCCGCCACAGATCTTCGACGACGATGACGTTGCCATTTTGATTGGCCGCCGTCTGCGTCAAGGTTTCGCTGCCGATGCTTTCCAGAGCCATCCGAATCTCATCCTTTGCCGGGGCGATTGCCTTTGAATTCCAGCCACCCTGGGGGGTGAATCTCTCAGTGATTGACGTGGCCCGCGTGCGAAGGGTTCGCAAGAGAAGCCTTGAAACAGAGTTATGAGGACGAGCCGGAGGCCGGCACGGCCGGTTTTTCGGTGTCCCGCTTGACCAGCGCATTGTTCTTGAGGGTGCGCAGGGTCTTGAAGGGTCCGGTAACGATCTCCTGGCCTTCGCCGAGACCGGACAGGACCTCGATGTCGGTGGCGCCGGTAATGCCGGTCGTGACGGGCACGAACTTGACGCGCAATTTGCCGCTCTTGTCCTTGTCCACCGTATACACGCCCTGGACCGGGATGCTCTTAGGCGCCGGAGTGCTCGATGCAGCCTGCACTCCGCCCTGTGCCTTGGGCTTGTCGTCGTTGGGATCGTGCATGGTGAGCGCCTGGATGGGCAGCGAGAGCACGCTGGACTTGCGCGCGGTGGTGATCTTGGCGGTGGTAGACAACCCTGGGCGCAGGTCGTTGGACGGGTTATCGAGGGTGACCACGACCTTGAAGTCCTTGGCCTCTTCGGTGCCGGTGGTGGACTGCGAGGTGGCCACGCCGGTAGAGCGCAGCAGCGCCTGGTCGCCGACCAGGGTCACATGCCCCTTGAAGACCTTGCCGGGCAGGGCGTCGACGGTGACGTCGGCGGTCTGGCCGAGCTGGATGTTGACGATGTCGGTCTCGTCCACCTTCACCTCGGCAGTGACTATGCTCATGTCGGCGATAGTCATAAGCGTGGAGCCTTCGGCGTTCTGAATGCCCTCGACCACCGTCTCGCCTTCGCGGATGGGCTCGTTGGTGACGATGCCGTCAAACGGGGCAATGGCCACGGTGCGGTCGAGCACATCCTTGTTGTAAGTGAGCGCGGCCTGCGCGGTTCCCAGGTGTCCGCGGGCCGAGTCGGTCTGCGCCTTGGCCTGGTTCAACTGCGCGACGGCCTGGGCCACGGAGGCAACGTCCAAGTCGTAGGCGGCCTTCTTGGCGTCGAAGTCCTGCTTGGCCATGATGCCGTCTTTGTAGAGAGCCTGAGCGCGGTCCCAGTCCAGCTTCTTCTGTTCGAGGTCCGCCTTGGCGTGCTCGACGTTGGCCTCGCCGGTCTTCTCTGCGGCAAGGTACGAGGAAACGTCGGTGCGGGCGGCGGCGACGCTGGCCTCCTGGCCGTGAACATTGGCCTCCTGCTGCACGTGCTCGATGGTGGCCACGATCTCGCCCTTCTTGACCATGTCCCCCTCCTTCACCGCGAAGTGGGTGACGCGGCCCATGGCCGTGGCGCCGAGATTGACGTAGTTCTTGGCCTTGATCTGGCCGGTGCCGCTGACCACGGTGGCCAGGTCCTGGCGCATGATCTTGGCAGTCAGGACTTTGGTGTAGCCGGCCTGCTGCCTCCAGATGAACAGGGCCACGAGTCCGGCAGCAACCACAACGGCGAGGATAATCAAGAGGATCTTTTTCATGTGCAGTTCGTGCTCCAGGTCTCTCCAATGTCAGTTTACGCAATTCTTGCGGGTTGAGTTCCCGGCTTGTGTTAAATCGGCTGAGTCAGCTCAAAAGAGACAACCGGTGCGCCGGGCGGCCAGGCGGAAACAGCTCCTCACAGCAAAACCCCTGTCGCCGGGCCGGTTTGAACCGTGCAGAAAGAGGCGGTACCGCGGACCGCCGCCAGAGTAAAAATGCGCTTGTTTCTTGGACGGTTCAACAGCCGTTCAGGACTCAGAGCCGAACAGGAAGGCAAGTGTAATGCTTTACCTGTGTCTACAAAGGCCAACCTTGCTCATCTGCTGTATGACTCAGCCGCAGTTCGAATCAGCCGGATGAGTCGAATGATTGCTCTATTTCCATCGTCGATCTTGGGAAAGGTGTACTCGCAGGGAATGGAGACGTTACCCTGCGCATCCTCCCAGGGGTATTCGCTATTGTCTTCGCGAAGGTCGCCCTCCTTACAGGCTGGGGCCAGCAGTTGTATTTCGCGGGCAAGACGTTTTATCTCAGAGATTTCCCAACGACTTATTTCGTTGCTGTCATTGGCCTTGGCGTAGTAATCACGGGCGATCATAGGGAGAGTACGCACGATATACGCGTGGCTCTTCCTTACATGATCGTGCCCGCTCCCGGCGGTTAGATAGGCCTTGCAGGCTTTCTCTGCCGCCATCTGGAGAAAGTGCAGACGGTGGCACTTTTCGGCATTCGCAATGACAAGTATTTCGCGGGCTCGAAGGTCGGATAGCGCTTGACGCGCATAGCCTCTCGCCCATTCGCGATTCGTCGCTGCCATGATGGCAAATCCCTCAACCAGCCAGGAGCTCTTTGCCGACAGTCCAATCGCGGTTTGCAAACCGGACTTTGCCGTTACGGACGGATTTGTACTCGGTCGGAGAGATCTCGACAATGATGCACGGGTAGTCGATGCCCCGCGCGGGATCGGCCGTGAAGCCGACCGGCTCGATACCTCTTTCAATCGTGCCTTCGACCACTTCCAGGAGTCGGATTGGGTCATTCGGATCTTGATCGTCCATTGGCTCGATCAGATGAATGTGCTTGAGGTTCGGCTCAACTCGAAAGTGCGCCGCCGCTAAGCTCCTTGCTGTCTCCAACTTGCTCTTCCTCATAGTCGCCACCGGGTTCATCGATTCGAGACTATAGGAAAAGATGCCGTTCCGCAATGCGCTATCGGAGGTCGCATGTCCCGAGTTGACGAGCGGCTTTCCCAGGTGACCTTCGTATGCATTCGCCGTCCAACCGGCGGAGGACTGCAAATGGACTGTTGCCCAGCCCTACCTGGACCCGTAGAATAAGAGAACGCAGGAGTTTTGAAGGCAATGACGTTCAACAGTCGCATGTTTCTGATTGTCGCGCTTGGTTTCGGCCTGGTGTTCACCCCCACTCGAGGCCTTGGCGCCCAGGATGCGGCGCCAGCGCCGGCCTCCGGCCCACCGCAGGCGCAACCGGCTTCCCAGAATGCGGGCCCGGACCAGGAGCCGGACCCGCTGAAGCGGCAACGCTCCGATAAGGAAAAGTTTGCGGCTCAAAAGGCCGTCCGCCAAGAGTTGAAGGGCGCCTACAAGACGTGGCTCAACCAGGATGTGGTCTGGATCATCAGCGACGAGGAGGCCAGGGCCTTCAAGACCCTGAGCAACGACGAGGAGCGCGACGCCTTTATCGAGCAATTCTGGCTGCGCCGCAATCCGAATCCCGACTCCCCGGAGAATGAGTTCCGCGAGGAGCACTACCGCCGCATTGCTTACGCCAACGAGCACTTTGCCGCCGGCAAGCCGGGCTGGAAGACGGACCGCGGCCACATCTACATCTCCTTCGGCAAGCCCGACTCGATCGACGCGCACCCCTCCGGCGGCAACTATCAGCGGCCCATGGACGAAGGCGGCGGCGAGACCTCGACCTTCCCATTCGAGGTATGGCACTACCGCTATCTGGAAGGCATCGGCGACAACCTGGACCTGGAGTTCGTGGATACCTGCCAGTGTGGCGACTATCACTTCACCATCGACCGCGGCGAGAAGGACGCGCTCATGCACGTTCCCGGCGCCGGACAGACGCAGTGGGAAGAGATGGGCATGGCCAAGAAGGCCGACCGGTTCAAGGGCGGGATGGAGAACCTGGGCACCGGCCCGCTGTCCTCCTCGCAGGCCTCCAAGGAGTTCGACCGCATCGAGCTGGCGGCCAAGGTCTTCGCCCCTCCTCCGATCAAATTCAAAGACCTGGAGAACTTCATCTCCGAGCACAAGATCATGAGCGGGCCGGTGTTTCCCTTTGACGTTCGCACCGACTTTGTCAAGGTCACCGACTCGACCGTCCTGGTGCCCGTCACCTTGCAACTGAAGAACCGCGACATTACTTTCGTGACCAAGGACGGCGTGTCCAAGGGCTTCGTCAACATCCTCATCAAAGTCACGACTCTGACCCACAAGACGGTGCAGAGTCAGGAAGATACGGTTCAGGTAGAAGAGCCGGCCGAGTTGCTTCAGAAAGCGCAGGAGCGCAAGTCGGTCTACTGGAAGGCGCTGCCCCTGCTCCCCGGCCTCTACCGTCTGGACATCGCCATCAAGGATGTGAACAACCCGGACCACGTCGGCATCTACGGGTCCAGCCTCGATGTTCCCACGTTCCGCGACGAGAAGCTGGCCACCTCGTCGCTGATTCTGGGCGATGAGATGAACCTGGTGTCGTCGCGGGACATCGGCGAAGGCAGCTGCGTGATCGGCAACACCCATATCTGCCCGCGCGTGACCCCCAACCGGACCACGCCGGCCAGCTTCAAGCGCAGCCAGGATCTGAACTTCTGGATGCAGGTCTACAATCTGGGCATCGACGACGCCACCAAAAGCAACCAGGCTACGGTGACCTACCAGATCGTGGACAGCGCCTCGAACACGGTGGTATTCGAGAAACAGCTCGACTCGAAGGACCTGGGGGCGCACAGCGACCAGTTGACTTTGGAGAAAACTTTGCCCATGGCGGGCCTACAGCCAGGAAAATACAAGGTGACGATCAAAATAAATGACACAATCTCAAAACAAGAGATTGCGCAATCGGCGCCTTTTGTCGTGGAATAGGACATATCCCGTGCACCAGGGTCACCAGACGCCAGATTCAGGAGCCCGCGCGGGCACACATTGCAAGAGTCCAGCCAGGGACGCGGCCAAGTCACCGAATGTGATCATGCGCAGCCCTCATCTCGTTTTGTTCGCGGCTCTGCTCGCTCTCGCGAGCGTTCCGGCGTATGGAGCCGTCTCCGGTTCGGTCACCGGGGTTGTCCGCGATGCAGCGGGCATGCCGCAAATTGGGGCAGAGGTCGAGCTTCTGCGCCCCGATCTGAGCGTGATTGCGACCGTCTACACCAACTCCACAGGCCGCTTCACCATCCCTTCGGTCCTTCCCGGGCGCTATGCGGTCAAGGCGCTGTGCATGTCGTTTCTGCCTTCGCTCAGGGAAAATGTGCACGTGCGCTCCACCACGGTCGTAAACCTGACGCTGAACACGCTCTACGAAGTGATGCAGTGGCTGCCTTCCGAGCCGCGCACCGGCGACGCGCAACAGGATGACTGGAAGTGGACGCTGCGCTCGGCCGCCAACCGGCCGCTGCTGCGCTGGCTGGAAGACGGACCGCTGGTGGTGGTTTCCGACGGCTCTGCCGGATCGCATAAGCTGAAGGCGCGCCTGATGGCGACTGGCCAGCAGGGGACCTTTGGCGAGAGCGGCGAGCGGGTTTCGGCGGCCCTGGAAGAGACGCCGTCCAACAGCCGCGAGCTGCTGGCGCAGGTGGATTTCGCCCCGCGCTCGGATGCGGGCCTGGAATCGATGCTGGGCTTCCGCCAGGACCTGGGCTTTGCCGGCTCGGTGGAGTCGCTGGCCGCGGTTTCCATTCATCCCGAGATCGACGCGGCCGACAGCGATGGGCTGGACGAGGCGGCGATTCGTTCCCAGGAGACGATGCACCTGGGCGACGAGTTGGAGGCCGAAGCCGGTTCCACGCAGGTGCTTGCGCGTTTTGCCCGGAACTCGCCCAATACGCTGGCCGCGGCGCTGCCCTTTGCCACGGTAGCCTGGCGCGACGGCAACTCCACCGTGCACTACCGGCTGGCAACAGCCGTTCCCGCTTCGCCCGACATCGACGACGCCGAGGCCCAGGCCTGGCTGCCCGCGCTCTCGATGCGCGACGGCCAGTTGGCCATGGAGCACGGCCTGCATCAGGAGATCGGCTGGGAGCGCCGCACCGACAACTCGGACGTGGCCGTCCTGGTTTACGCTGACCGCATCGACAACCCTGTCATGGAGGCAGCGTACCGGTCCGCGGCCAGCAGTTCTGGCGCGGCTTCAACGACCGGACAACTGCTGATGGATCCTTCCAGCGGACTGGTTCGTGCCGCCGGGCCGGGGTTTTCCTCGGCTGGCGTCGAGGCCGCGGTGGAGCGCAGGCTTCCCGCGGGCGCCCGGTTCCGGGTCAGCTACGGCAACGGCGGCGCTCTGATACTGACGCCCTCTGCTCAGCCCGCGGGTCTGACTCAGCTGCTCGGCGCGGCCCGTCCGCGCCACACGCAGACTTACTCCATCTCGCTCTCCGGCACCATCGATGGAAGCGGCACCCGCTGGCGGGCCACCTACCGCTGGCAGCCGGAATCTACCATTACCTCGGTCGCTCCGTTCTCGCAGAATGCCGCCGACCCCTACCTGAACTTCCAAATGCGCCAGCCCATCCATCTGCGCCGCGCCTCCTCCGATGCGGGCGGCGGCATTGATGCCGTCGTCAACCTGCGCAATCTGCTGGCCGAGGGGTACCGGCCCTACGTGTTGAGCGACGGCTCACTGCTGGTCTTCGCCCAGGATCAGCGCGGCATCACCGCTGGCCTGGCCTTCAGCTTCTGACGACCGTCTTTCCCCACTCTGGCTTCCCTTTGCCCGTTCCCCGCTCGGGCCGCGTCAGAGGGTCTGAGGCTTGCGCCGCGCCTTTGGAATCCTCTCCTCTTTGTGTTATATTTTTCAAGGGTCAGCATGGATCTTCCGCCTGCCCCGGCCGCGCAAGAATGCCTCCACTGCACGGCAAAACACGATTTTCTGGACGCGTAGCTCAACTGGCAGAGCATTCGGCTCTTAACCGACAGGTTGTAGGTTCGATTCCTACCGCGTCCACCAAAGAATCAAGCACTTACAGCATGCCTCTCTTCCCCCCTTGGTCGAAGCTGGTCCAGTTGCTTCACGACCCTGAGTGATCTCCTCTTTGGTGTTGC
>JARLGE010000151.1 GCA_031296215.1 Occallatibacter sp. | reverse complement strand
TCCCATGAATGTACTGCGGGATCAGGGTGCCATCTGGACCAGTCCGTTACGGCTTCGTGCGCGCGATTTGGAGTGGCTTGCACCGCTTGCCCTGGCTACAGGCGCCGCCGTCGGCACTGACCACCGCGCCATGTCACAAGTGGTCTCAAAGAACTCCGGCTTCAACCAAGCCAACACCAATGCATCGAACGTGCTGATTGGCGGGTTTATCGCCGCTCCTGTGGCCCTGTATGGATTCGGGCATTTTGAGCTGAGCCCGCATGCGCGTGAGGCCGGCATCCTCAGCGCGGAGGCTATGCTCGACGGCCTGATCGTGGAACAGGGTATGAAGCTGGTTTTCTGGCGTGAGCGGCCAGCCATGAACAGTGCACGGGGACGCTTCTTCAAGTCGGATGCAGGCATCGACTCTTCGTTTCCCTCCTCCCACAGCGTCGTTGCCTGGTCCGCCGCCGCTGAGCTTGCAGGGGAGTACCATTCACCCTGGGCTCGGCTGTTCATCTACTCCGCAGCCAGCAGCGTGAGCCTGACGCGCGTATTAGGGCAGCAGCACTTCCCCTCTGACGTGCTGATAGGCAGCACCGCCGGATGGCTCGTGGGCCACTACGTCTACCGCAAGCATCACAAAATCTGGATGAAATAGCTGCTGGATCCACCCTGTAGCTGACCCGCGACTTTTTATGCCGGCGGCGGATTTCTGTCGGAAAAGAACAACCGCTGATGCCAGTAGGGATAGGCGATCTTTTGCTCGCTTGCCTTGTCGAGCGTTGCTACCTGGGCTGCGGTCAGGTTCCAGCCAACGGCTCCGAGGTTCTGGCGCAGTTGGTCTTCGTTGCGGGCGCCTACGATGACGGACGAAACCGTCGGGCGTTGCAACAGCCAGTTGAGCGCCACCTGCGGGACGGTTTTGCCGGTCTCGGCGGCGATTTTATCCAGCGCATCGACCACCGTGTAGAGGAATTCGTCGGCTACTTGCGGGCCTTGTTCGGCGGTTTTGTGGAGGCGGCTTTGTTCCGGCAATGGCTGTCCGCGGCGGAGTTTGCCGGTGAGGCGGCCCCAGCCGAGGGGACTCCAGATGAGCGCGCCGACTTTCTGGTCGAGGCCGAGGGGCATCAGCTCCCACTCGTATTCGCGGCCGATGAGTGAGTAATAGACCTGGTGGGCGACAAAGCGCGTCCAGCCATAGCGCTCGGCCACGGTGAGGGACTTCATGAGGTGCCAGCCGGAAAAGTTTGAGCAGGCAATGTAGCGCACCTTGCCCTCGCGGACAAAGGTGTTCAGCGTGTCCTGCACCTCTTCGATGGGCGTGAGTGCGTCAAAGCCGTGCAGGTGGTAGATGTCCACATAGTCGGTGCCGAGGCGGCGCAGACTGTCCTCAAGCGCGCGGCGAAGATGGTGGCGGGAGGAGCCCTGGTCGTTGGGGCCGGGGCCGGTGGGGAAGCCGGACTTGGTGGAGATGAGCGCCTTGTCGCGCTTGCCCTCGAGAGCCTTGCCGAGCACCTCTTCCGAGCGGCCGTCGGAGTAGCCGTTGGCGGTGTCAAAAAGATTTACGCCCGCATCGAAGCAAATGTCGATAAGGCGGCGCGCTTCGTCGACTTCGGTTGCACCCCAGGCATTGAAAAACTCGTTGGTGCCGCCGAACGTCGCGGTGCCAAAACTCAAGGCAGAAACTTTGAGGCCGGAGCCTCCGAGAAGACGGTATTCCATGCCTGCTTGGATGCAACAAGTTCGGCGAGGATGCTGAAGCTTTTTTTTCGTTGAGCCGCTAAATGCACTCGTGCTACACTTCCCGCACCCCGGTGCCCCATTCGGTCACTTCCCCTCTCCCAACGCCAGGATCATCGGCTGTTTCTTTATTGCAGATGCCTAGCTGTCCGTTTGTCTGGGCGGCAGGCTCGTTCAGGAGAATTGCGCCATGGCCTTTCAGCCTACCTTGGTCAGCACCGGAAACATTGGGACAACCTCTGGCAAACGCGAAAAAACCAGCACGATGCCCCCGCTCAAAGGGCTGGTGAACAGGTATTTCTATCTCGCTATGTCGCTGCTGGTCGCCGCGATTGTGGTGTGGGGCTTTAGCCATACCATCGATGGCGCTCTCTTCCATCCCGCAGTGCCGCGGCCATTGATTCTGTGGTTTCATGGCGGCGCCTTCACGGCGTGGGTGGCGTTCTTCATCGTTCAGTCAGCACTGGTGCGAACGCGCAACGTAAAGGCTCATCGCTTCCTGGGCTGGTTCGGAGCCGGGCTGGCTGTGGCGATGGTCACCCTCGGCGTTACCACGGCGGTCGTGATGGGCCGCTTTGACATCTATCGGCTGCACGCGCCCGGCGTGGACACTTTTATGATCGTTCCGTTCTACGACATGGTTGTCTTCGGCTTGTGTATTGCGCTTGCCGTAGCATGGCGCAAAAAGCCGGAGCTGCACCGGCGGCTGATCTTCATCGCTACCTGTGGGTTGCTGGATGCAGCCTTTGGACGCGTTGATTTTCTGTTCAATAACAATCTCTTCTTTCCTTGCCTGGACCTGGTGATCGTTCTGGGTGTGCTGCGCGATCTTTACGTGCAAGGACGTGTGCACAAGGTGTATCTCACAGCGCTGCCGGTGCTGATTGTCGCGCAGGCCTTTGTGAATTACACGTGGCGAAGCGGCTCAGGTTGGTGGCTGCGAATTGCTCACGCTCTGCTGGGATAGGGCGGAAAGCGGGAGAGCGCCGTACCTGCACGGGCCGCGCTCGGTTTCCTCGGTGCGGGAACCCATTTAGACTAGAAGAGTTATGAGTACACTGAAAGCTGTACGCGGGACGAGGGATCTTTTGCCGCCGGAGACCGCGCTTTGGAACCGGATTGAAGCGACGGCACGCGCCGTTTTTGCACGCTACAACTTTGGCGAGATTCGGACGCCGGTCTTTGAAGACACGGGGCTGTTTGCGCGCGGAGTTGGGGAAGAGACCGACATTGTCTCGAAAGAGATGTACACGTGGGAAGATCGGGCGCGGGCGCAGTCGGAAAAGACACAGTCGCTGACGCTGCGGCCGGAAAACACCGCCGGCGTGGTGCGGGCATACATCGAGCACCAGTTGGGCGAGACCGGGCAGTTGCAGAAGCTCTATTACATTGGGCCGCAGTTTAGGCGCGAACGGCCGCAGAAGGGGCGCTACCGGCAGTTTTCGCAGATTGGCGCCGAGGTGCTGGGGCCGACGTCTGCAGGCAGCGAGAGCCCGCTGCGCGACGCCGAAGTGCTGGAGATGCTGGCGACGCTGCTGGACGAGCTGGGTATTACGGGCTGGACGCTGGAGCTGAACTCGGTGGGGTCGGCGGCGGATCGGGCGCGGTATAACGACACGCTGC
>JARLGE010000150.1 GCA_031296215.1 Occallatibacter sp. | reverse complement strand
TGAAAAACACCCGGAGCGAAGGGATCAGTCAAGGCCGCGAAGCGCCGCCGTAGCGGGCGGAGCGAAGCGGAGAGCCTTTACGGATGCCGCAGCGGAGGGTACGGCGCGTAAGCGCGAAAAGGCCCGATTTGCCGCGACTTTCCACGAACAACCACGATTAAGGCTGATTTTGACTGATTAAGCCTTATCGACTCTGCGCCGCCACAAAATCAGGCTTTCTGAGCCTTTGTGAACTGTTTCCGGCCTCGCAGGCCGCTTTGAACCATGACGCAAACAGCCCCCTTCTAAAGTACAGAGGTGCGTCACTAGAAACCTCACAACCCAAACGGGATGCAAGCGCAAAACGGCCAATGTGCGTCTGCGCTTTATGTTCCACTACTGCATTCCCCCCAGAAACACGGCGCACCCACCCCGCCCCGGTCCGGCGCAGCGGATCGGCGCAACCCCGCCCGCTCCTGGAGAAAAGCTGCTATGAAAGACGAGTTCTCGGCGACTGCCAAGACCTGCGCCGCCATGCTCCAGGAGTTGTCGCTGTTGGCAGAAACCAGCCAAAGGGTTAGTTGTCCTGGGCCTGGGGCATCGAAGTAGCTGTGACCAGATTTGTCACGCCTTTGACGAACCTTGAACATTCAACCTGGAGATTTGGTCAAGCGGGGTTGAACTCCAACTCAGGCGGGTGTTTTCGGTGGGGCGCGGGTGGGCCTCCCGTAGCTGCTGGAGCGTGGAAAAGCCTGCCGTGTCTGGCCGCTGAGCCGCCAGGACGGTCTCCAGGGCCGCCCGGATGATGTGTGCAGGCTCCGCAAGGCTGATGTTGGTGTTTAGCGTGTACATCAGGCTTGCCGACTCGGACTGGGCAAACCGGGGTTCGTTCACCCCGCCCCACATCATGCCAACCACTTTGGGGCTGTCGGCGGCAAAGATCGGGGAGCCGCTGGAGCCGCCTTGCTGCATGATGTCGATGGTGAATCCGTGCGGCCTGGGAGTGGTGAAGGGGTAGACGCTGCTGACAATGCCCCGGCGGATGAATGGGCCGACTTGGCTGATCTTGCCATGCAGGGTGAGCGGCACTGTGCCGAGCGGGTAGCCAATGGTGGCGATCTCCATGCCGGGGCGCAGATAGAATTCCTCATCGGCGAGTTCAAGGAATGGCGTCTCGCGGACCTCAAGCTGCACAAAGCCGATGTCGGGCACGGGCTGGCCATACCACTCGGTCGAGGAGGTAAAGCTGTTGATTGCTCCCCAGCTTTTAACGCCGAGGTTGAGCATCTGGCAGCCGTGCTTGTCAGCTTCCACCAGGAAAATGAGCGCCGCGCCCGCGAACTCGCCTGTTTGGGGATGCCGACCCACCTGATCGAAAAACTCCACGACGTGCCGGTTGGTTGCCACCAGGCCGCTGTCGTTAATAAGGAAGCCTGTGCCGAATATCTCAGGAAAGACAGGCTGCTGACCGGCGGGCAGGGGAAGCATTTTTGAGATAAACGCTACAATAGTTCGGCTCACGTCTTCGTACAGTTGAGTGAGCATTGATGGTGTCCCTCCGTGACCGCACTTTTCGCCTGGAAAAGCCATAAGGCAACTCAGACGGTTTACTCTATTTCTCGACTGTACTTCCCTCAATAAGGCTGATTTCCACTTGGGTAAGGGAGTAAAGATCGTAGATCATCGCGTCGATTTTCTGTTCCAATTTCGTGACATCCGCTTTTTGGTTAATTCCTTTGGCAGCAAGGATTTGTTCAACCAACTTGGCAATCTCTCCCCTATGCGCTTTGCCATTCTTTGGCATTGGGAAATCGGCCAATTCGTTAACCTTAAACTGCGGAAAGGTCCCTCGTTGCATTTTGCCGAACTTGTTAACAAACCACCACGATACGAGCCGCGAGTTCAATACTCCGAGCACATATCGCGGGTTTTCTCGAATGTTGATGACGTTCATCGAATTCAAGTCGTTTAATGCTGTTTCATCCGTCAGGCAAGCGTGGATACCCCTGCTCATGCAGAATGGTCGAGGCCAAGCCCCGAAAGCCGTGGCCAGTCTGACGACCTCGGTAGCCCATGCGGTCAAGAGCCAGCAGAATGGTGTTGTTGCTCATTGGCCTGGATGGCTCGCGGTCTCCAGGAAAGACCAATTCCCCCGTCCCTGTAATCGTGCGCAGCAGTTCCAAAACCTCAATCGCCTGCCGTGCAAGGGGGACAACATGCGGAGTGTCCATCTTCATGCGTTCCGCCGGAATGTTCCAACGTTGCGCCTCGAAGTCGATTTCCTCCCAGCGAGCCTCGATGAGTTCCGATGTGCGCACAAAGGTGAGCGCCAGCAGCTTCATAGCCAGCCGTGTGACGACTTTACCGCGATAGACCTCGATAGCGCGCAGCAGGTCGGACAGTTCCTTTGCGTCCACTCGCGCCAGATTCACCTTCTTTGTTGGCCGGAGAACGTCAGAAGGCTTGAACTCGGCAACGGGGTTCCGGCGGACAAAGCCGTGGGCGATTGCATAACGGAAGACCTGCCCGGCAGTCTCCAGCGCGCGCTTGGCAAGATCCCCTGCTCCACGCGCCTCGATGGCTTTGACCATGGCCACGAGTTCCGGCGGCTCGATGAGGGCTATTGGTCTCGAACCAATCACAGGGAATACATTCGCCTCAAGACGGCGGCGCGTGGCATCGACATGACGGCTGCTCTTGTTCACCTTCCAGTGATCGAACCAAAGGACGGCGATTTCAGAGAACGGGTTTTCGCCTGCTTCCATGGCGGTTTCCTTCTCCGCCTTGCGCTCGGCCATCGGATCGGAGCCCGCTGCAAGCAGTCGGCGAGCTGCTGCATGGCGGAGACGCGCATCGGCCAGAGAGACATCTGGATACGCGCCGAAAGGCATGAGTTTTTCCCTGCCTTCGTGCCGGTACTTCCAGCGCCATAGCTTGCTTCCCGATGGATTGACCAGTAGGTAGAGGCCCTTGCCATCGGCCAGCTTGTACGGCTTCTCTGCGGGGCGCGAGCGTTTGATTGCGGTGTCGGTCAATCCCATGGACGCCCTCCTCATTGGGGGTACTTTGGGGGTATTGGGGGTATCGGCTTGGGGGGTATTTGCCGGACACCCCAAAATGTACCCCCATCTGAATCTGGCTTCCATAGTACGCCCTTGGACGTAAAAATACGAAATCCCCAATGTTTATCAGAGATTTGTATATCCTCTAGGATGTTCTCGGATGGCTTAGGAAGGGCTTATGGTGGGCAGTGAGGGACTCGAACCCCCGACTTCCTGCTTGTAAGGCAGGCGCTCTAACCAGCTGAGCTAACCGCCCACGGGCGACGGCAGGGCTATGGAGCCCTGCTTAAATGATAGCAGCGCACTGGCCCGCGCGATGACCGGTGCGCCGGAGCGGCTGCGCATTCAATGTGCCTGGCGTTCCGGTAGGCTTGCAAACGCCTCGAGTTGATACACTCGGGCGGTGGGCCGCCTCATCGTGAACGCGGATGATTTTGGGCTGACACGGGGCGTGAACCGCGCCGTTGCCGAGTTGCATCGCATGGGCGTTGTGACCAGCACTACGCTGATGGCGCGCGGCGGCGCAGCGGAAGAGGCCATCGAATACGCACTGAAGACGCCCTCACTGAGCGTGGGCTGCCACGTGGTGCTAGTGGACGGCAGGCCGGTGCTGTCGCCTACGCGTGAAATTCCAAACCTTGCCGACCCGGTCAGCGGGAAGTTCCGGCCATCGCTCGTGAATCTTCTCCGCGCCGTCGATCGCGGTTGGCCTTGGAGGGGCTTGTCTCCGCATGAGGGCGAGGGCGCGATTGCGGGCGAAATCGAGGTCGAGACCGCGGCGCAGATTGCGCTGCTGCAATCAAAGGGCCTGCGCCTGACGCACGTCGACACGCACAAGCACACGCACATGTTTCCGGCGGTTCTGCGGCCGGTGCTGCGGGCGGCGCGCGCAGCCGGCATTTCCGCGGTGCGCAATCCCTTTGAGCCGGCCTGGAGCCGCAGCAGAACGGCGCGCGCTTCCCTGCTCCGCCGCGCGGAGGTCAGCCTGCTCCACCGCCTTGAACCTGCATTTCGCCGCATCGTTGCGGAAGAGGGATTTACCACCCCCGACGGGTCTCTCGGCGTGCTAGCCACGGGGACCCTGGATGAGACAACGATCCGTTCCCTGGCGCTGAACACACCGCCGGGAACCTGGGAGCTGGTCACGCACCCGGGGTACAACGACGGCGAACTCGATCAGGTGCGCACGCGGCTGAGGGGTTCGCGGGAGACGGAGCGGCGGGCTCTTACAACATTGGAGAATCTGGAGGGCCTGGAGTTGATCGGCTTTGCCCAGCTTGCGGCGGAGGCAGCGGCGAATGGCTCACATTCCCCGTAAAATAGCGTCCCCGGCCGCCCGCCATGCGTCTGATCATCAGCGCTGCATTCCCTCAAGGGCCGGAGGATTGTGGAGGCAGTTTGAGTACTTCCCTTTTGTGGCACGTTCTGTTCTACGGCTGGACTACTTTCGAGATTTTGATCGCCGTCGTCACGCGCACACGGCGAGGGGGCGGCAACGTGCTCGATCGCGGTTCGATGGCCATCCTGTGGGTGACCATCGTGGTCTGCATAACAGCCGGCGAGTGGATTGCCGCCGCGACCCCAGAGAACATGTTCGGCGGAGCGCATTGGCTGAAGATTGCCGCCATCGTCGTTCTGATCGCGGGCCTCGCTATCCGCTGGACCGCGATTCTCTCTCTGGGCAAGGCATTCAGCGCCAACGTGGCCATCCGCGACGCGCAGACGGTCCATCAGTCGGGCCTGTACCGGCTTGTCCGCCATCCCTCCTACACAGGATTGTTGCTGGTGTTTGTTGCCGTTACGCTCGACGGGCGCAACTGGCTGGCAGCCGCCCTTGTGCTGGCGCCCACCACCGCCGCGCTGCTTTACCGGATTCATGTGGAAGAGGCAGCCTTGAATGCGGCCTTCGGGGCGCAATACGAGGTCTATATCAAGAAGACGAAGCGGCTCATTCCAGGGATCTACTAGGGAGCACACATGCGCATCGGCATCACCTGCTATCCCACCTACGGCGGCTCAGGCGTGGTGGCCACCGAACTCGGCATCGAACTGGCGGCCATGGGCCACGAGGTTCACTTCATCTCCTACTCGCAGCCCTTCCGGCTGAGCGGCCGCGACCAGGGCATTTTCTACCACGAGGTGCCGGTCTCCAGCTATCCCCTGTTCGAGTTCCCGCCCTACGACCTGGCGCTGGCTTCGCGCATGGCGGAGGTGGCCGAGTTCAACGGCCTGGACCTGCTGCATGTGCACTACGCCATTCCGCACTCGGTGAGCGCGCTGCTGGCGCGGCAGATGCTGGGCGCACGCGGGCGGAGGCTGCCGTTTGTTACCACGCTGCACGGGACCGACATTACGCTGGTGGGCCTGGACCGCAGTTACCTGCCCATCACCCGCTACGCCATCCAGGAGAGCGACGGAGTGACCAGCATCTCCACTTATTTGAAAGACAAAACCGTCCAGGATTTCGGGGTAACGCGCGGCATCGAAGTGATTCCCAACTTCGTCAACTGCGATGTCTACACGCCCCTGAAGGACGAAGCCGCGCGGGCGGAGGCGCGGCGCCGGCTGGCCGAGCCGCACGAGGCCATCTTCATGCACCTGTCAAATTTCAGGCGGGTCAAGCGCGTGACGGATGTGGTGAAGGTCTTCGCCAAGGTGGTGCGGGAGACGCCGGCGCAGCTAGTGCTGGTGGGCGACGGCCCGGAGCGCTCGGCGGCCGAGTGGCTGGCGCGCGACCTCGCGATAGCCGAGAAGATCCACTTCCTCGGCAAGCAGGAGCAGGTGAACGAGTTGCTGCCCCTGGCCGATCTGCTGCTGATGCCAAGCGAGCTTGAGTCCTTTGGGCTGGCCGCTCTGGAGGCCATGGCCTGCAAGGTGCCGTCGATTGCCACGCGCGTGGGCGGCGTTCCCGAGCTGATTGACGACGGGGTCACGGGATTGCTCTATCCGGTGGGCGATATAGAGGCCATGGCGCAGGGCGCATTGGGCCTGCTCGGCGACCGGGCGCGGCTGGAGGCCATGCGCGAGGCGGGCCGCAAGACAGCACAGACGCGCTTCTGCTCAACGCTGGTGGTGCCGCATTATGTGCGCTATTACGAATCGGTAATCGGCAGCCAATAGCGAAAAGGGGGATTCCGCGTCGCAGGGGAAAAAAGCGCCGCCGCAAAGAAAGACTGGACGTTGTTAGGTAAGATTTCTGTCCGAATGCGCAGGACCTGAGGCCGAAACGCCATGCGGTTCCCGGCCTGTGCCCTTGGGGCACAAGCCGGGAGATTTCGCGTCTACTGGACGGTTACGTTCAGAGTGAAGGGCAGGGAGACCTGGGTCTGGCTGCCATAAACCTCTTGTCCTGGCTGCCCGGCCCCGGTTGTGCAGTTGCTGGAGCTAGAGCCCGCTACGAATACACACTGGCTGCCTACCTCCTGTGCCGTGACGGTGACTGCGTACGGTCCTCCAGACGGAGTGGTCAGCACCGAAGCGGGGCTGAGGTTGGTGGTGGAACAGGCAGTCAGGCTCACCGCGAGCACACCGCTGAGGACGACCATCGCGAACATCAGGAACAGACGTGCCCGTTCGGCAGCCCTGCGGCGGAAGAACAGCCCGAGCATCCCGAAGCCGAACAGCACTGCCAGCGCAACCGGCGTGCCGCGGACGATCTGGGCGGAGGTTGTGCCCACCGCCACGTTGGTGTTGATGGTCAACGTCACGGGAAGTCCTGGTGCGCAGTCGTCGAGAGCCCCATTCGAACCCTGAGCGCCGCTGCAAGGGATAACCACGCCGGTCGGGTTGGTGGCGCTCAAGCCCCAGCCGGCCAGGCTGGGATCCGGAGCATAGGTGAAAGAGCAGGTGGCATGGGGCGGCAGATTGCTGCACGACAACGCCACCGGGAATTGGTAATTGTTGAGGATCGCGCCTTGCCCGGCCCATCCGTAACCAAGCATCGAGCTCAGAATCAGCGTTGTGCTTCCCGAGGACCCGGCGCTGACGGACATGGCCGGCGGCGCGGAGGTGGGAGTGCAGGTGGCGCCCTGCGGGCAGATTTGCACCACCGGGTTGCGCACCGCGATGAAGGTGGTGGGTACGCCGGTGAAGGTCAGGAAGTTGGCGTCGCCGCTATAAACGGGTGTAATGACGTGCGTGGAGACGATGGGCGTGTAGGTGACGTTCTGGGGCATCGGCAGGCAACTGGCATCGAACGTGGCGGTGCCGTCGGGGGCGACAGTTTGGACCGCCAGGCCATTGTTATTCGGACACGCCGGACCGACAGTTGGGGTGGTGGAAACACCTGCCTGGTACGAATCCATGAAGGTGACCGTACCGGTGGGCTGGCCGATCGCGGCAGACACCATGACCTTGAACGGGTAGAACCAGTAGTTTGGCGAATTGTCGTAGGGCGGATCTCCGCCGCCGCCGAAGCTCTCCAGAACATAGGGCAGGTACGGCCGGGGTTGCGTGTTCAATGCCATGGCGGAGATGGCCGACTTGGCCACCGTCGCGGTGGCGGTTGACGTCGATCTGCCATAAACTCTGTCGCCCAGGTAGTTCACCGTAAAGGTGGCGTTGCCGGCTGCTACCGGCGCCAGGGTGAAGGAAGCCGAACCGTTCACCAGGGTTGCCGTCACCGTGCTGGTGGCGCCGGTGATGGTGGTGAAGGTCACCGACACCTGCCCGGTGGGAACCGTGTTGCCGCTCTGCTGGGCCACCGTCACCGTGATCGGCGTGTTGATCACCTCGGCGGTGCTGGCAACCGAGGCACTCGATACAACCGATATGGCCAGCGGCGCTCCCACGCCGGTTGCGTTCACCACGACGGGCGCGTTGACTGCTGTGCTTTGCAACTGGATCTGGCCGGTGAGAGTTCCCTGTTCTCCAGGCCCCGGAGCCAGGGTGACATCGACCGCGCAGGAGGCTCCGGCCGCGATCGGGCTGGATCCGATGCAGGTCCCGTCGGCCCCGGTATAGTCGACCGGATTGGTGCTGCCGTAGCCGGTGACGGTCAGGGGCGCATTTCCTTCGTTGGTGATGGTCGCACTCAGCGATGGTTGATCTCCGAGCGCCACCGCGCCAAAGTCGAGCGCGCCGTTGGTGCTTACCTGGTGCAGGTTCAGAGCGGCGGCATCGGCCAGATACACGTTGCCTGTGTTGTCGACGCCAATGCCGCCAGGATTGGTAACGCCGGCGGCGATAGCGGTTTGACTGGCCGGAACCAGCGCGCCGCCCACAGAGGGAATGCGCACGGTGCCGCTGGACGAGGCAACATACACGGCGCCGGAGGGATCGACCGCCACGGCGGTGGCATTGCTCAGCGTCGAAAGCAACGTCTTTGTGGCTCCATTCGAAACCTCGAAGAGGTTCGACCCGTCGATCACATACAGGTTGTTGCCGGCATCGACAGCCACATAGGATGGCGCGGTGAATCCGCTGGTAAGCAGAACCTCCGACTGGCCAAAGGCGCCCGAAGACCCGTTCGCGTTGTAGATCTCGACCACGCGCGCATTCGCCGGGTCGGCCGCATAAACATGGCCCAGCCCATCGGCAGCCAGCCTGAGGTTGGCGCCCAGTCCGCTCACTAGCGTCGTCTGGCCGGCGCTGTTCAGCCCGCCTGGGCCGTTTGGCACCTCCAAGACATTGCCACTGTCGGCGATGAACACATCGCCCGCGCCATCGACCGCCACTCCCGTTGGCGCCGTCAAACCCGTTCCAACCGGAATCCACGGCGACGGCGGAGCAGAACTAGGCACATACTCCAAGACTTGTCCAAGGCCGGCGTCGGCAATATAAACATAGCCATTCGAGTCGGTCGCAACCTGCGTCGGTGTTATCAGGCCGCTGCCAATTGCCGACTCCCAGGCTGGTGTCGTCTGGATGGCCGCCGCAAGCCCGGTGCCATGCAGGGTGGTGGAAGCAACCGTTGTGTAGACAGTTACCTGATTCACTTGCGACGCGGTCTGCATCAACAACTGCCCGGAAACACTGCCCAGCCGTTGCGGATTGACCGACACCTGGACCGTGCAATTGGAGACCGTCGTCGCGGTCGGGCTGGCAGGAGTGGCATAGGTGTTCCCGGTGACGCAAGCTCCCGTTCCACCGCTCACAATCGTGAAATCCGAGGTGGTCACGCCGTCTTCCTGGATGACAAACCGGGCCGGCGTCACAGGGCCGGCGAAGGAGTAGTACACCGTAACCGGCGTTGAACTCTGGGTGCCCACCGTCGATGAGCCCAGCTCTCCGTTGCCCAAGCTGACCGCCACAACGTCGACGAAACCGTTCCAAAGCGACTTGGTCGGGATAAACAAGGTATCGCGCTGCTGATCGATGCTGATCTGCCCGGTGGCGGGAACCGGCGTGATCATCACCCAATCGTTCGGGTTCAGCGTCCCTCCCTCATTCGGAACCATGTAGACGCCGACGCTGCTATCTCCGACGTAGAGGTTGCCGGCCGCGTCCACAGCCATGCCGGTAATGTTTTGCAGAAGGGATTTTCCCTGGTATTGGGGATCCACGGCGGTGAGGCCCTTGTCGTTGGCCAGCCCGACCGTCCCTGCCGGGACCTCAATCACGTTGGGAATGCCGCCGTCTTCCCAGATAAAGATATTTCCAGCGTTATCGATGGCGAGCGCCCTGGGCCTGGAAGTGGTGGAACTGATGACCGTCTGGGTGTTGGTGGCATTCCCGGATTGATCCGCAGTCCACGAGATGAGCGAGGGGGAGCAGCATTCCGAACCCAGCACAAAAGTGCCGTTGGCGCCCGCGGCAAGTCCGGCGCCCTGGTAATAGCCGGCAAGAGAAGAAATCGGGTTGATCACCGAATCGGCGGCGGTATTCCAGGAATGTGTAGCGGGATTGTAGGGAATCATCTGCAATCCGCCGTTCCAGTTGTTGCTCAGGTAAATGTTGTCGAATTTGTCGATGGTCAGACCGATGTTGGCCCAACCGCCGCCGGGGCCGCTCGTGCCCGAAGCAAACAGCGTGATGGGGCCTCCGCCGGCGGCCGGATACTCATAGATGGCCGCATTCTGAAAATCCGCGATGAGGAAGTCCCCATGGCTGGAGACCGCGGTCTGCCAGATCGCGCCGAAGGTGGGCGGGGCTCCGAGGCCATTCACCACGCTGGAGGTCACCAGCGGCGATTGTGCTGCGGCTCCCACGCAGAAGCAGGCGCCCGTAAAGAGCAGCGTAAAGACCAGTGCAGCGTACCTGCCGCTAGCGGCGAACGACTTGGTGGCCATAATATTCCTCCCCGAAAGCTGGTATCGAACTTTCCCTGAGTGGCTTGACTCCACTCCTGATTCGAGGCTTCCCTTGACTGAGGCTTGCGGGGAGTTGCCTCGAACTCCCCGAAAGCGCTGCCTTATTCACCAAACAGCGTGGCCTTAGTTCACGGTCACTGGCAGCGTGAAGACCGGGGTCGTCAACGAGTTTTGCTGTCCGGTCTGCGGATTGAACGTGACGATCTGGACGTTGTAGCTTCCCGGCGGCGTCGTCACCTTGGGCGCGGGCGGCGGCGTCGAGTATCCGGCATTGGTGCATGCTGTCATGCCCATGAATGCACCGCTGAGCATCAGGCCCAGACAAACCATGACGAGGTAGCGATTCAGTCTCTTCCGCCCGGCGATCAAGCCCAGCAGTCCCAGACCGAAGATCCCCGCCAGCGACCAAGGCGCCGGCCGCGCCAGACCGGAGGTAACGCCGTTGACCGGAACGTTGGTGCTGATGGTGACAACAATGGTGGAGGGCGCCGTGGGATCGGCTCCCGTTCCCACACCGACGTTGGTGAGGCCGGGGGTGGGAAAGGCGAAGGTACATTCGGAATACGACGGCAGCGTGGCCGTAACGCACTGGATACCGACCAGCTCATCGAATCCCACCAGCGGCTTGAGGGTCAGAGTGACCTGTCCGGGAACACCGGCCTTCAGCGTCGCCGTGGCCGGAGTGGCCGTAATCTGATCGGCGGGAGAGATGACCAGGAAGGTGGGAAGCGGCATGTTGACAGTCGAATAGTTGACGTCGCCGTTGTACACCACCGAGAGGTTGTAGACTCCCTGGACAAGATTTGCGGTGGAGAAGGTGGCGTTGCCGTTGGCGTCCAGCGCGATGGTAGCCTGCGTCGCATCCGCCGGCTGGCCATTGTTCAGGAAGCTCACGGTTCCGGTGGGCGTTCCCACCGTCGAGGTGACCGAAGCGGTGATGGTGGTGTTCTTGCCCGCGTTCACATAGGTGTTCCCGGCCCATACAGTCACATTGGTGGAACTGCCTGCCGGGGCGCCCAACGTCATGGTCGGAACAGCAGCGCTGACCACGAACTTGACTTTGCCGCCGCTGGCTGCGAAGTCCGGCGCGTCGTGGCCGCCGTAGTCGGCTATGGCCGTATAGTTGCCGCCGAGCAGATTGCTATAGGTGAAGGTGGCTGTGCCGGTCGGGTCCAGCGCGGCAGTCTGCTTGGTTTTGCCGGTGACCGCGAGAGTCACGTTGCCGCCCGGAGTGCCCGAAGCAGCGGTCACGGTCACGGTGATGGTCACGCTCCCTGGGTAGCTGATGCCGGAGGCCGGAGCAACCGTGACGGTGGTTGTGGTTGCCGGCCGCGGGTCAATCACCGCGTCGGCTGAGAGTGCGACGTTGATCGCCGCAGCATTCGCGGCGTTGCTCAGAATGCCCAGAGAACCGCTGGACTGGCCCGCGGCCGAGGGGGTCAAGGCAACGTCGAAGTAGCAGAACGTGCCCGGCAACACCGGGGCAGTGGGATCGCAGACCGGCGCATCGTTGGGGCTTCCGATGGAGTAGTCGCCGGCGTTGGCGCCGGTGAACACATCGCCCGCGAGCGGGGAAACCGTGAGGGGCGTGTTGCCGATGTTGAACAGCTGACCCTCCTCATCTGACTCGGCGAAGGGAACGATCTGGCCGAAGCCGATGGCGCCGCCGACGCCCAGTTGCGACAGGCCCGCGGTGCCTCCGGAACCGTAGGAGACATACGCGTTCTCCATGCCGTCCAGCGCCACGCTGAACGGGGCCGTGGCCAGATCGCTGGCCACCTGCACGGCGCCGTTGACGTTGAGACCGCCGGAAGAGGCCTCATAGGGAATCCAGATAAGCCCGCCGGATTGCGCCACAAAGATGGAGCCGGAGGGATCGACCGCCAACCCGGTCACGGGAGCGGAGAGCGAGCTGGTGATCTCGCTTGCGCCTCCAGTGGACGTTAACTCCCAGAGGTTGGTTCCATCGGCAACCCATACGTTCCCCGCATTATCGGTGGCGATCGCCGAAGGCCCGGTAAAGGTGGGCGGGGGCGTCGCCTTGGTGCCCACGACATTGAGCGGCTGGCCCTCGAGCAGCAGTCCATCGAGCGGGTTCGAAACCTTGACCACCTGTTTGTTATCTTCGTCGGCCACATACACGTTGCCCGCTCCGTCGGCGGCCAGGTTCAGATGGCTGCCCAGGCCGGTCAGCAGCGTGGTTTGATGCGCGGGGGCCAGAGCGCCCGCGATGTAGGGAATCTCGATGATGTTGCCCGAGTCGCCGACATACACATCACCCGCCCCGTCCACGGCCACGCCGGTGGGCGCGGTGAACCCGGAGCCGACCGTCGACCCAGCGTTCGCGGTCGAACCGGCCGGGAACATCCTCACCGTGCCCTGGCCGGAATCGGCTACATACGAGTTTCCGACCGAGTCTGCCGCCACCTGCTTGGGCGCGCTCAGCGCGGAGGCAACGGTCACTTCGGCGACCGAAGAGATGATGGAAACAGCGGGACCCTGTCCAATGCCGTTCAAGTAGGCGTTGCTGCCCGCAATCACCTTGTTACTCGCGTCGAGCATCTGCAACTCGCCGGTCACGCTACCCGCCGTCTGCGGATTCAACTCGACGTAGAAGGCGCACCAGCTATTTTCCGACGCCGTCGTGTCCAAAGAAGAAAAGGCCGGATAGGTTGTGCCCGCCGTGCAGGCTGGCACGGCTGGAACGACGGAGGGATCCGGGTTGGGATTGGTGGTGATGGTGGTGAAGTTCTTGGCTCCCAGCGGCGCGTAGGCGAAGCTGGCCGGCGTGGTGGGCGCGCTGAAGGCGTAGAAGACGGTCTGGACGGCGCCTGGAGTTCCAATCGGGGTTGAACCCAGGTTGGCGGTTCCCGGAGCCCACAGCACCATCCCGGAGGTGGTGCACTCGGACGGATCGAAGGCCTTGCACGGCCCCGCAAGGGTGCCGGAGGGCGCCCAGTTGCTTCCGCCGTCGCCATTCGGAATCCACAGATAACCGCGCGGGTCGATGGCAACCGGGAATCCGGCGCCCACCGGCGCGACCTCGACTGCATCGGCCCAAACCAGGTTCGGGGCCTTCGGCGTCCCCTCGTTCGGCACCATCAACACCAGGTTCACCTGGCCGCCGTAGGCATTGCCGTCGTTCTCGCTGGAGAGGTAGAGATTGCCGGCGACATCGAAGGACATTCCCTTGAAGTTGAAACCCGCCGAGGCAGGGTCAATGCGTGTCAGTTTCGCCTCGGCGCTGCCGGTTGCATCGCCCGCAATGGGCGTCGAGCCGGCCGGGATCACGCGCACGCCGGTCACGCGCGAGGTCGGCGTCGAGTAGACCTGCTCCAGAAAGTAGATATTCAGCGCGTGGTCGATGGCGACAATATTGCCGCCGGTCAGCATGCCCGTGATCACGCGACTTACGGTTCCCGGGGTGCCGTTGGCGTCGACCGTAAGCTCGTCGATCTCGCCGGTGTTCGACCAGGCGACGACCATGGTGCATGGGAAGCCGTTATCGCAGTTGAGGGCCACATCTTGGGGCAGGATCGCGGTCGGCACGCCGCTCTCCAGCACGCTGGGCGCATTGGCCCAGACCGAGGATGCACTGAAGATCCAGGTTCCCTGGGAGGGAACGTAGGGCACGCGCAGAAAGTGCACAGCGCTGCCGTAGCGGTCGGTGATATAGAGCGTGTCGTTCAGGTCCAGCGCCATGCCCGAGTTCCAGTACGAGCCCGCGGCCTCCAGCGTCGAGCCGTTCGAGCTCTGCCCGGTCGGGGCCGGGCCCGCCACCAGCGGCGGCGCCGCGGCGCCGGGAGCCCACTGGTAGAGGTTGCTCACCGCGGTATCCAGAAACAGGACGCTGCCGTTGTGCGCCACCTTGACCGAGTAGATCTGACTCCATTGACCGGTGCCGCCGTGGCCGAAAGGAATAATCGAGCCAACTGTGACCGGGACCGGCGCCTTGATCGGCAACTGCGCCGTGGCCGCACCGCACAGGAGCAAGCCGACAAACAGAACCAGGCACGCGATCCGTGCAATTCGACGAAGCAAAACAGCAGACTCGATGGCCATACCACCCCTCCGAAACAATCTCGATCCAACTCACCCTTGCGAACGGCTTGCTTGCCGGCCGCATATCCCGTGACGGCAGAAGGCAGATGCCGCACTTTGTTCACTCCGCGGAAATGGCCGGCAACCCGTTGCCTCCCGGCCTGTCCGGTAACCGATGGCCTGCACTTCGCGCGCCGGCCATCGAAGAGAAACCCGTTAGAACGTAAACTTCCCGCCCAGTTCCAGCAGCCGGTTGCCCACCTTGATGTCGGCGACGCCGAAGTTCTGGTATTCCAGCGCCGACTGCGTCAGCGGCTGGCCTACGGTCGCATTCAGGAATTGAAGGCTGAGGTTGTTGGTATTGGACTGGTTGAACGAGACCAGCGGATGGTTGAAGGCGTTGAAGGCCGCCAGCCGGAACTGCAGTCTCTTGGTCTCGCCCATGGAAAAGTTCTTCAGCAGCGTGAAGTCGTGGTCCATGTAATACGGCCCGTGGATGTATGGGAGCCGGAAGGCCCCGTTCGATTCGGGCAGCGGCAGCCCGAACGCCAGCGGGTTCACGAACTGGTGGTTGGCCTTCCCTCCGCGCGGGTTGCCGAGCACTGTCGGCATTAGCTGCACGTCCGGCGTGCCCAGCCAGGTAATGCCGTTCATGTTGGTCACGCAGAAAGTGGACCCGTTCTGATCCGGCGGAATGTGGTATTGGTTCGCGCACTGAGAGTTCGATTGAGCACTGGACTGATTCTGGTATTGGGTCTGAACCGGCAGCACCTGGCCGCCGTAGAATCCGAAGTTCTCTCCCTGCTCGGAGGCCAGCGGGAATCCGCTCATCACCGACGAAACGCCGGAGAGTTGCCAGTTGTTGGCCGCCTGCGACAGGAGCCGGCTGCCGCCCTTATAGCGTCTCCCCTCGTCCACCAGGTAGTGAATGTTGAACACCTGGGTGCGATCGAACGGCACCGGGGTGTAATCGTTGCGCAGATTGACCGGGTCGGGAATGATGTTGTTGTACGACGATGCGGTCGCCAGGTTCTTGGCAAAGGTGTAGTTGGCCCCGTACGAGACAAAGCCCGAGCTCTTGTTCCACTGCACCTGCAGGCTGTTGTAGTTGGAGTAGAAGTTGTGCTTCAACTGGTAGATGTGCTGGTAGAACGGGTAGGGGCGGAAGAAGTCCTGCTCCTGCGTGTCCAGAGAGCTGATGCCGCCGGTAACGCCCTGGTTGACCGTCATGGAAGGCGGTACCAGCCCCAGGTTGACCGTGAACAGATTATTGGTCGGGTTGGCGGGATTGGGATTGTTGGGACATCCAGTCTCGATGCCGCAGATCACGTTGATATCCGAAGCGCTGTTGTAGGAGCCGCCGTTGTTGTACGAACCCAGGTTCACGTTGTGGCTGCCCACATAGGCAAACTCCAGCCGTGAGCGCCAGGGCATGGCCTGCGAGACCGCGACGTTGTACTGGTAGTAGATGGGCCGGACCTTGTCATCCTGGGAAAGCGTGTAGGCGGTGAAATCGGGAGGAAGCAGAGGCGACTCGCTGTCCACCCCGGCGAAGGTCAGCGCGCCGGTGATGATGCTGGTCTGGTAGCCCTGGGCCGTAGCGGCCGCCAGGGCATAGGGATTGAACTGCTCCTGGTTGCGATAGACGCCGCCGCCGCCGTGCAGCACGGTTTTGCTGTTGCCGAAGATATCCCAGGCCACGCCGACGCGGGGCGAGACGTAGACCTTGGCCGGCTGGTTGACTGAATTCGACACGCCCGTCTTTTGCGACGCCCAGGTGATGCCCGGCATGGTGAGGCTGCTGCAGTTGCGCGTATCCCCGCTGCATTGCGTGCTGTACAACGAGGGAGAGAAGGTGGCCAGGCCGTTGTTATGTCGGTCGTTCCACGGCCCCAGGTGTTCGATGCGCGCGCCGAAGGTCAGGGTAAAGTGGTTGAACTTCCAACTGTCGTTGGCGAATCCCGAAACCGTCATGTAGCGCATGTCCACGGTGGGGGTGAAGTTCGTCTGGCGGAAGGAATCCGCGTAGCCGGTGTATATGGAGGCCGTGGGATTGAAGCAACTGCCCAGGTAGGCGGAGCCTGCGAGGCGCAGGTTGCCGTCGGTGCTGGGGTTGGAGCAGCTTTGGAACTGCGACGAGCCGAAGGGGGCCGAGGCGTATTCGAAGTAGCTGTTCTGGACGTTGAAGGTGTATTCGCCCTGCGGATAGGCGCCTGAATCGGCGATACCGTTGTAGGTGCCCGTCTCCCAGTAGGCGCCGAACTGGAAGAAGTGGCGGCCCTTCTGCCAGCTCAGGTTGTCCTGCAGAACCGGATCGACCTTCTTGGTGCGAATCCGGTTGTTGTAGAAGCCGCCCGGCATCTGCAGATTCGGGTAGCCGTTGCTTCCGCCCGAATTGATGGCGGGCACCGAATAGTCGCCGCCATTCTTGTACATGCCCAGGTAGTTGAAGTTGCCCAGGCCGCCGTTGAAGGCGTTCATGTTGAACCGGCTGGCCGCCAGCGGGGTACCCATCTTGCCCGGCAGGCTCACGAAAGACATGGCCGCATTGAACTCGTTGGTGACGTTGGGGCCAATCGAGCGGGTGTAGCGCGCCGCCAGAATATTGGACACGTCGCCTGTGGTCACATTGCCCGGATAGGGTATGGAAGCCCCTGGGAAGTACCCCAGGGCCACCGGGTCCTGATCGATCTCCTTCTGCAGCCCATAGACCAGGAACAGCCGGTTGTTCTCGTTGATGTTGTACTCCAGAGTGGCATGGAACAGCTCGCCGTTCTGTGTCTGGATCAGTTGGTCGATGTAGTTGTAGCCGAACTGGTTGGTGAACGGGTCGGCATTGGGCTTGGGCATCCAGTTGACCAGCGCCACGCCGCCGGAATCGGCATAGGGGGTGACGTTGTTGTTGCTGACGATGGTGCCGTTGTGAAGGAAGTTCTGCGCGTAGCACATGGGCAGAATGGCATTCGGATTGGCTTTCCCGTCCGGGCGTCCGCCGCACAACTCCGCATCCAGCGATGCGGGGCTGAAATCGCCGCCGCGCTCCGCCATGGTCGGCACCCAGGCGGTCAGCGCCTGCTGGTTGGCCTCGAAGCTCTGGTTGAAATACTCGAAACCCGCGAAGAAGAACAGCTTGTCGCGGTTGTGATTGAACCCGGTGAACGGCACAAGCAGCGGGCCGCTCAAATTACCGCCGGGGAAGAAATAGCGGCCCGCCGGCCGGGACTGCCTGAGCAGGTTGTCGTACCAGTCATTGGAATTGAGCAGCGTATCGCGGCCGTAAAGGTAGCCCTCGCCATGGAATCCGGAGGTGCCCGTCTTGCTGGAGGCGTTGATCACCGCTGGCCCCTTGGCATTGACCGCGCTGAACGACGAGCTGTCGGCCTTGACCTCGGAGACCATGTCCATGTTGATCTGCTGTACCGAGCCGGAGTTGGTGGAGATGTCGGTGAGCGAGACGCCGTCCGTCACGATTGCGATGCCGGTGGTGCCGCTGCCGTTGGCCGAGTAGGCGCCGGTGGGGCCGCTCAGGCCGACCACCGCACTGTTGTATCCGGGCCGGTTGTACAAGCCCTGGTCGCCGGTGGACATGGCGTAGCCGGGGAGCATGCGCACCAGTTCCGTGGCGTCGCGGCCGACTACGGTCAGGGTGTCCAGATCCTTGGCGGTGATGATGTCGCTGCGCTCGCCCGTGTCCAGCGTCGCATTCATGGAATCCAACTGGGCTTCCACCGTCACCGATGCGTTGGCTGCGCCCACCTGCATCTTGATGTCCGTGAAGCTGAGCTGATCGCCGGGCCGGACCGCGAACGGCCGCGACTCCCAGGGGCTGAAATTCGTGGCCGTGATGTCGAACTTGTAGTTCGTGCCGGGTAGGACGGAGGCGAATGCGAAGGCTCCCGTGCCATTGCTGACCGTCTTGCGCGAAGTTCCGGTTTGCTGGTCGGTCAATACGACCACCGCTTTGGGAATGACGGCGCCGGTTGCATCGGCGACTACGCCGGTCACGTTGCCGGTTGTCTCCTGTGCCATAAGCGGCGCTTGCGCCAGCAAGAATACAGCGATCAACAGCACCAGCAACGAGGCTGTCAGCCTGATCCTTGAAAAGAGCTCCATAGTAGTCCCCCCCCGTCAGCTTGGTTCCACTTGCGTCTGCGACATCTGGCTCAACCCGGTTGCCCCCAGGGAGACACACCAAGCCGAACGCAGAATCTTGATTTGTACGTCGGTGGAGAATATTGCCGCCCGCACGTATAGTCTGTCAAGCGGAAAATGCGAAATTTCTTGAATGGGAACGCTATCGCCGCTTTTCCGGCCATTTGCGCGAGTCCCCGCTTCCGCCCCTGAGCCGCCGCCGCAACGGTCCACAAAGCCGCGCCGCCAGGATCGAGCAGTTTCCTGGGCGACGGAGCGATCTGAATTCTCATCCTGCGCACCTATCGCCGCAGCGGGTTTGGGGCTTCCTGGCCATTCACTTTACTCCAGGATGGGATAGCCATGGGGTTTGGAGACCGTCGAACGAGTCGCAGCTACCGGCATAAACATATGAATCTAAAAGGAAACATGGGTGGCAATCGAATCTCCCTGCTATTTGACCGCCGCGCCTGCCTGGGAGCCTTACCAATCCGCCCGGAAATAATCCGAACATTGAAGGCGCGCCCCTCCAAACTCAATCTTTGGGAGGAGTCCGTGCAAGCGGAATCCTGTTTTCTGGAGTTTTCCGTCTTCGCACTTCCAGGAATGCGTAGAACTTTGCGGCTCGGCCGAAGGCATGATTCCGTTATCATCGACGGGGTGCTATGATGAACGGCGGTCGCAGAATAGCGCGATTTGCGCAGCCTTGCGGGTGTGGCGATGGAGCGCGGAAAGGCCATATTTGCGCGGGCCAACGAGAATTCCGATGAAGAGAAACGCTCTAAGGGAAGCAGCAATCTGCATCCTCGCCTCGGCGTGCCTGGGTATGACGGCATGCGGCGGCGGAGGCTCGACTACGCCCATCCAGCCTGTCAAGACCACCCCATCGGTCACGGTGACTCCGGCCTCGGCGACCGTTACCAGCGCCCAGACACTGTCCGTGACAATTACCGTCGGCGGCAATCCGACGCCAACCGGCTCTGTGACCCTTGGCAGCGGAAAATACGCCTCTGGCGCCGCCTCACTGGCCGGAGGC
>JARLGE010000149.1 GCA_031296215.1 Occallatibacter sp. | reverse complement strand
GTGGCCGCGGCATGAATCGTGTGTTGGACGGCGTGGTGGTTACCGCTCTTGAGCTGGCCGATGGGGATTACCATATCCAGTTCGCGTGCGCCGAGCCGGGTGAGTGCAGAGGCTTCCTGGCGCAGGGTAGAGGCCAGAGATGCGCCGAAGGGGAAGCCGATGACGACGCCTACGGGAATGCCGGAGCCGGAGAGCATGGCGACGGCGGTTGAGGCCCAGACAGGGTTCACCATGGCGCAGGCAAATCGGTAGCGGAGGGTTTGCTGGCAGAGTTGCTCGATTTGGTCGCGGGTGGCATCCGGCTTGAGGAGGGTGTGGTCGATGATGGCGGCAAGCGTCTGCCAACTGCTCAAAGTTTGGGCTGCGAAGGCGGCAGAATCGAAGGTGCCGTTATCAAAATCAAGATCTGCCTTATCAATGGGCGTAGGTACAGCAGGTGTAGAAACAGGCATATGTGTTGCTCCTTCTTGCGGAATGCCGCTCTTCAGGGGCGGTTTGCCGCGCGTACTCCGGTAAGTGAGTATAGTGCTCCGCGCCCCCAGAACCAAATATCTGGATGCGGGGGCTGGTTCAGTTTACTAGGTGCTACCGCAGGCCGTGCAGCCTGCGGTGTCTACTCGGGGGCGCCCGGAGGCATGACGCAGATGTCTGGCAGATTGCGATAGCGCTCTGCGTAGTCCATTCCGTAGCCGATGACGAAGAGGTTGGGAATGGAGAAGCCAACATAGTCGGCCTCGATTTTCTCAATGCGGCGCGAGGGCTTGTCGAGGAGGGTGGCAATACGCAGCGACTTGGGGTGCTGCTGGAGGAAGAGTTTGCGCAGGTAAGAGAGGGTGAGGCCGGTATCGAGAATGTCTTCGACCACGAGGACATTTTTGCCTTCGATGGGGTGGTCGAGATCCTTGATGAGCTTGACAGCACCGGAAGAGCGCTGGCCTTTGCCGTAGCTGGATGTAGCGACAAAGTCGAAGGTGGCATCGACCTGAATGGTTCTGGACAAGTCGGCAAGAAAGGGCGCTGCACCCTTTAAAACGCCGATCATGACCAGCTTTTCTCCTGCGAGGTCATGGGTGATCTGGGCGCCCATTTCGGCGACGCGCTCGGCAATCTGCTGCCGTGAGAAGAGGATTTCGAGGCCCTGGTAGGTGGTGGTAGCCATGCAAACAGTATCGCGCGAATCGGGGATGGCTGGGAATGTGCAAATCCGGGGCTTATTTGGGATGAAGGTGTTTGAGGGTGCATGGAATCCCAGGCCTCAATCGCGAGACCTGGGGCACCCGCCGTTCAACGAACAGCCTGAGTCAAGGTGACGTTTCACACGCTGTTGTCAGTACGGGAACGGTATCGATCCGTCCAATACGATAAGCTGGGGCGGAGGAACTCTAGATGCGATTGAAGGCGATGGGCCGCGTTGCGCTTGCGTCGGTTTTGCTGGCTGTGGGGTTGGCAGCCGGGCAGAGACTGGCAGGGCAGGACGCGGCGCTCAACCCAGCGCTGCCACTGACGCATGTCGATCATGGCGCGAACTCTCCCGCGGCGCAGAGGCAACATTACGTGGTGCTGGTTTCCCTGGACGGGTTTCGCTGGGACTACGCAGTGCGCGACAAGGCGACGCATCTGCTGGCGCTTGGAAAGCAGGGCGTGTGGGCACCGGACGGGATGTTGCCGAGCTACCCGTCGCTGACGTTTCCGAACCACTTTACGATCGTGACGGGCTTGTATCCCGAGCATCACGGACTGGTTGCGAACAGCTTCCTGGATACGGCGCGGCAGGAACGGTATGGGATTGCCGATGCGAAGGCTGTGACCGATGGCAGTTGGTACAGCGGGACTCCTTTGTGGAGTTTGGCGGAGAGCCAGGGGATGCGTACGGCGTGCCTGCTCTGGCCTGGTTCGGAGGCGGAGATTGCCGGGTTTCGGCCTACATGGTATGCGCGCTTCGATGGCAAGACGGAGAGTACCGCGGCGGTTCAGCAGGCGCGAATTGACGATGCGGTTGCGCTACTGAAATTGCCGGCGGCGGAGAGGCCGCATCTGATTGCGATTTACTACTCCGAGCCGGACCACGAAGGGCACATGTTTGGGCCCGACGCAGCGGAGACCCGTGCAGCAGTGGCGAAGATGGATGGGATGGTCGGCAAGCTGAAGGCGGCACTGGATGCGACGGGGTTGCCAATCGATCTGGTGGTGGTGAGCGATCACGGCATGGCGCATGTGGAGGGCGGCTGGGTTACGTTGGATCAGTTTGCGGATCTGAAGGACTTTGAGACGGCCGGCGCGCTGCTCTACGGCAAGACGGAAGAGGATCGAGCGCGGGTCTACAACCAGCTGAAGAAGGCTTCGCCGGAGTTTGTGGTTTACAGGCTGAAGAATGTGCCGGCGCAACTGAACTACAACCAGAATGCGCGTGCGGGCGATCCGGTGGTGATTGCTACGGGGGCGTACGCGATTCGTGCGCACGGACCGGCGGCGGGGAAGACGGATCAAGCGCCGATTGCAGGAATGCATGGGTTCGATCCGCAGAAGGTGGCTGAGATGAAGGCCAGCTTTTTTGCGGCGGGACCGGATATAGTTGAAGGGAAGACGGTTGCACCTTTTGAGAACGTCAACTTGTATGCGTGGCTGGCGCACATGCTGGGTCTAACTCCGCCTAAAAACGACGGCAGTTTGAATGTATTGGCCGGGACTTTGAAAGACGGCGGCGCGGAGCCCGGCGAGAGCCTGGAAAATAAAACGAAGTAAGGGAGCGGGGAAGAAATGTGTCTGGTTCTTGGAATTGACGGCGGCGGTACGCGCACGCGTGCTTCGATCATGCAGGACGATAAAGTTCTGGCTCACGGCGAGGGCGGTTCGATCAAACGGCTGAGAGTTGGCGCAGAGGTGGCGGAGGCGAATCTGCGCGAGGTGCTGAAGGAAGTATTTGGCCAGGCCGGAGTCAAGGGTGCGCATGCTGCCTGCTGCGGCGTTGCCAGCGCGACGATGCCCGGCGTTACAGAGTGGATCACGGCGGTTTTCAATGATTTTGGCGTCGAGCGGTCAGAGGTTGTTGGCGACCAGGTGATTGCGCTGGATGCAGCATTCAAGGGCGGGCCAGGAATTTTGCAGATCGCGGGAACGGGTTCAAACACCATTGGGCGCGCGCCAGACGGCAGCCAGGAAAGCGCGGGGGGATGGAGTTCTCACCTGGGCGACGAAGGCTCCGGCTACTGGATTGGACTGCACAGCGTTCGGCGCGCGCTAAAGGCCTACGATCGGGAACAGCCGACGCAGATTCTGAAGAAAGTGGGCGAGTTCTGGGGGACGCCGGACCTACAGGAATTGGTGAACGTGGGCGATGGGACTCCGGGGCCGGATTTTGCGGCACTGACACCGATCATCAACGAGTTGGCCGAGACGGGCGATGCGGTTGCGCTCGACGTTTTGCAGCAGGCCTCCAAGGACCTGGTGGAGTTTGTTCTGCTGGTTCGGGAAAAACTGCTCAGGAAACACGCAATTAAGGGAGAGGTTCCGGTAGCGTGGACGGGCGGCGTGATTGAGAAGATGCGGCTGGTGCGTGAACCGTTCTTTGCAGGGCTGCGCGCGGTTGCGCCGGAGATACCGATTGGGGATCACTCGATTGTTTCGCTTGAAGGGGCGTTGTGGCGGGCGAAGCGATTGGCTGGGGCAGGGAAGTAGTGCGTTCGTTATTCGATCCCAGGACTCAAAATCGAGACCTGGGGCACCCACAGCATACGCTATCTGGCAAAGAACAAAAGCAGATCCTTCGACTCACCACCCCCGCGCTCCACCCCAAAGAGCAAAAGCGCTCTTTGGGGACCCCGAAAAACGATTGTGGCCCCGTTCGCTCAGGATGACAGTCCCCTAATTTATCAAGTATTTACACGATATCTACATGTAGATACAGTCTAGCGAAAGAGTTAGACGGCTGTGGCTAGGCGACCGCTTTGAATTGAAGCGATGAGGCGGCCTTTTGGGTCGACGGCGACCAGATTGGCCAGCTGACCGACTGCCAGAGAGCCCGCATCGGCGGTCAGGCCGGTCATGGTTGCGGGGTTGGCAGTGAGCAGGCGGAGGGCTTGCTCAAGCGGCGCGCCTGTGAACTCGACGACATTCTTGAGGGCGCGGTCGAGGGTGAGTACGCTTCCGGCCAAGACTCCACGAGCCATGGCTTTGCCGTTTGCGACATGGACAGGGAATCCGCCGAGGGTGTATTCGCCGTCGGGCATTCCGGCGGCGCTCATGGCGTCTGTGACTAAAATGCCGCGCGCAGGACCCTTGGCGCGGAACCATAACTTCACCATCTCTGGGGCAGTGTGAATGCCGTCGCAGATAATCTCGGCATAGAGGGATTCTGTGGTGAGCACGACTCCCAGAATGCCGGGTTCGCGATGATCGAGCGGGCGCATGGCGTTGAAGGTGTGGGTTGCGCTGGCGGCTCCGGCATTGATGGCGGCGCGGGTTTGGGCGGCGTTGGCGTTGGAGTGGCCCAGGGAGACGCGGACGCCGCGCGCGGTGGCGTGGGAGGTGAGTTCGACTGCGCCGGGCAGCTCGGGGGCGAGAGTCATGAGACGGACGCGGCCTTCGGCGGCTTCAAAGAGGCGGTCGAAGGTGGCGATGTCTGGAACGAGCAGGTGTTCGGGTGGCTGCACACCGCACTTTTCATGAGAGAGAAACGGGCCTTCCAGATGAATGCCGAGGGGGCAGGCGATAGGCTGGCCGTTCTTGCTGTGTGCTTGAATCAGCTCCGGCTTTTCAATCAGCTTTGTGAGCCCCTCGACTGCACGCAGGGTTGCATCGAGAGGGGCGGTGACGGTGGTGGCGAGAAAACTGCCGGTTCCTCGCGTGGCCAGAAATCTGCCGATAGTGCTGAGAGCTTCAGGTGTGGCTTCCATGACGTCGTGGCCAGCGGCGCCGTGAATGTGCACATCAAGGAATGCAGGGGCCAACGTTGCTTCAGGGTAGTTGAGAACGCCGCTTTCTGTGGGGGATGAATCCTGGCTTGAGGGACGGCTGAGAATCGACGCTAGCCTGCCATCTTCGATGGTGACTTCAGGGTTTTCAAGAAAGCTGGTGCCGTTCCACAGCCTCTTTGCTGTCAAAATCGTGCGCATACGGCAGATTATTGCAGGCGCCCCCGGCGTTCTGAAAGCTAAGCCCGGGTGAGGAACCAATGCGGTAGCCCGCTTAATGAGCGAGTGTGTGCGACCTTCTATTGGGCGCCTTTAATCCCGAAGTGCAGAGCGGAATCACAGCTCGGCAGACGGTCAGCTGTGCGGAGAGGAGTTGGAGTTCCTCGATTGCCTGTTCCAGGCTATTGTTTGGATCGGAACGAAAGAACCCGAAAAGCATTCCTCAGGGGCTAAAACCCGCACTCGTTTTGCCGGATTTATGTACGGGCTGAAACCCGTACGCTTCAAAGGCAAAGACAGTTGGGGCGGCAAGGACGGCGGGTGGTTTAGCGGTATTTGCGCAGTACGCCGAGGACGCGGCCCTGGATGGCTACCTGGGCGGCGGGGACATAGATGGGGTCCATCTCCGCGTTGGCAGGCTGAAGGCGGACTAGATTGCCCTCGTTGAAAAAGCGCTTCAGGGTGGTTTCGGCGCCGTGGACCAGGGCTACGACGATTTCGCCTTGGCGGGCTGTGCGCGTGCGCTCGACCAGCACGTAGTCGCCATTGATGATGTGCTCGTCGCGCATGGAGTCTCCACGGACTTCGAGGGCGAAGACATCGCGATTGCCGACTACGTCGTGGAGGGAGATGCTCTCCTGCGTCTCCATGGCTTCAACCGGGAGGCCGGCGGCAATGCGTCCGGCAAGAGGGAGCTTGACGCTGGAACGAGTGCGCGAACCAGGCGGCAGCAGGTCGATGGAGCGGCTGCGGTTGTGGACGCGGTCGAGCAACCCTTTTTTTTCGAGGTTTGTGATGTGTTTGTGCACGGTGGCCAGGCTCTTGAGGCCCATGCCGCGCGCGATTTCTTCGAAGGAGGGGGAGTAGCCGTTGCGGGCTACAAACGACTCCAGAAAGTCGATAACCTCTTTTTGCCTACGTGTGACAGCCATGGGCGCATTATAGCGAATAAAAAGCGAACCGCAACAGGTCTTTTTTGTGGGGGAGTTTACTCGGGAAGTACCTTGTCCGATTAGCTATGGATGACGGGGAGGATGAGACTGCGGGATTGACTTGGTGCGTATATTAATATATTTATATATACAAATGTCGGAGATGGCACAATTCAAGGCGGAGTTCTTCAAAGCGCTGGCTCACCCGCTGCGTATCCGGATACTTGATTCTCTGTGTTCTGGCGAGGCCGGGGTAAGCGAGTTGAGCGCGCGGCTTAC
>JARLGE010000016.1 GCA_031296215.1 Occallatibacter sp. | reverse complement strand
CTCATTAACGAGACTCTGGAAGCGCGCTACGGACAGACCGATGAAGAGGCGCTGGCCCGCGAACACCTGGAGAAGAAGCGGATCAAAAAGCCCACCAATGAGAAAGAAACGGCCCGCGTGATGCGGCGGCTGGTGGGGGCAGGGTTTTCGACCGGGGTAATCTACAAAATTCTGCGCCAGTGGGATGTGCCGGAAGAGGCGCTGGCCACGCTGGAGAACCTGGACGAGCCGCATCTGGATTAGCCGGATGCGGCCCTGCCAGCTTAAGAAAACCTCGATGCTCCGCGCTACTTGCTGGCCAGAATATCGAGTTTTTCTACTTGCGGCGATACGGCCAGCAACTCTTCAGCCTTGGCGAAAAGTGCCTTGGCGATCTCGCCGGTCAGGTGAGCATTGCGGCCGTCTTCTGTGTTGAAAGTATCGAAAATGCCGAACTTCGCTGGACCCAGCCTGAAGGCATACCAGCGGACGGTTTCGGGCTCTGCGGCGGCCAGGGGCTGAGCCGATTTGAGAAAGTCTTCCAGTTCCTGTTCCTTGCCGGGCTTGGCTTCGAGCAGGGCCAACAGTGCGTACTTTTCCATGAAATCCTCCGGGGTAGTTCCCACTGTAAGATGCAGAATCCGGGCAGCCCGGTTCAATGCCACGCGGAGAATCGGCCCCGCGCCCGTTACACTGAAAGAGCCATGCAATCCCGTTCAGGAAATGAAATTCGCGAGCTGTTTCTGCGCTTTTTTGAGACGAAGGGGCACCGCCGGGTGCACTCCTCGTCCTTGGTGCCTGCCAACGACCCGACGCTGTTGTTTACCAACGCGGGGATGAACCAGTTCAAAGACCTTTTCCTGGGTGCGGAGAAGCGCGAGTATGCGCGGGCGACCACCTCGCAGAAGTGTGTGCGCGCGGGCGGCAAGCACAACGATCTTGAAAACGTTGGATTTACGCGGCGCCATCACACCTTCTTTGAGATGCTGGGCAACTTCAGCTTTGGCGACTACTTTAAGCGCGAGGCCATCCAGTTTGCCTGGGAGCTGGTGACCAGCGAGGAGTGGTATGGGATTCCGAAGGACCGCCTCTATGTCACCATCTTCGAGGGCGATGCCGCAAATGGCGTGCCGCGCGACGACGAAGCCGAGGGCTACTGGATCGAGGCCGGCGTACCCAAGGAGCGCATCAAGGAATACGGCCTGAAGGACAACTTCTGGCAGATGGGCGAGACCGGCCCCTGCGGGCCGTGCTCGGAGATCTTCTACGACATGGGCATGGAGGCGGCCGAGACCCCCGGCGTGGACTTGCCATTTGGCCAGGACGACGCGCGCTATGTGGAGATCTGGAATCTGGTGTTCATGCAGTTTGACCGGGCAGCAATTGTGGACCCTGATACCAAAAAGACCAGCTACAAGCTCACCCCGCTGCCCAAGCCTTCCATCGATACGGGGATGGGGCTGGAGCGTGTGAGCGCTGTTCTGCAAGGCAAAGTCTCCAACTTTGAGACGGATTTGTTTACGCCGCTGATTGAGCGGGCGGCTGAGCTCACGGGAGTGCCCAACGATGTCGGCAACGCCAGCCTTCGCATCATTGCCGACCACGCCCGCGCCGCTACATTCCTGATCAACGACGGCGTGCTGCCATCGAATGAAGGCCGCGGCTATGTCCTCCGCAAAATCCTTCGCCGCGGCATCCGCCATGGACGCTTGTTGGGCCAGGAACAGCCGTTTTTGTACGAAATGGTCTACGCAGTCCGCGACCTGATGGCTGGGGCCTATCCTGAGCTTGAGGACTCCGCTGCGCGGGTCGCCAAGGTGATTGGGGCTGAGGAGAAACAGTTCGATCGCGTGCTGAAGATTGGGCTCACGCGGCTGAACGAGGACCTGAAGGGCGACTTCACCGGCGCGAAAGCATTTCACTTATACGAAACATTTGGCCTGCCGCTGGACTTCATGGTCGATGCCGCCCGCGATGCACATGTGGTCTTCGATGAGGCTGGCTTTGAGCACGCCAAGGAGGCCGAGCAGGCCCGCGCCCGCGCCAGTTGGAAGGGCGGCAGCCAGAAGTCGGCGAGCCCGGCGTTCCGCGAGCTTCCAAAGACAAGCTTCCTGGGCTACAAGCAGCTCACCGCCCCGGGAGCCGAGGTGCTGGCAATCGTCAAGGACGGTGTCGGCGTTCCGGCGGCCGCTGTCGGCGACCATGTGGATGTGGTGCTCGACCAGACCAGCTTCTACGGTGACTCCGGCGGGCAGACGGGCGATACCGGCTGGTTCACCTCGGCGGACGGGAATACGACTGTGGCCGAGATTGTGGGCTGTGTGTTGCCGGTGCAGGGCGTCCGTGCGCACAAGGCGCTGCTCAAGCTCCCGCTCACGGTCGGCGACCATGTCCGCACCGTCGTCGATGCCGAACGCCGCGATTCCATCCGTCGCAACCACACCGGAACCCACCTGCTCCACGCCGCGTTGCGGGCGGTGCTGGGCACGCATGTAAAGCAGGCCGGGTCGTCGGTCGAACCATCCCGGCTCCGCTTCGACTTCTCCCACTTCGCGCAGGTGGCGGACGAGGAGTTGCAGGAGATCGAGGACATCGTCAACCGCGAAGTGCTGGTCAATGCAAAAGTCGAGACGCTGGAAGATGTTCCGATCGACGTGGCCGTAAACGAATACCACGCCATGGCGCTTTTCGGCGAAAAGTATGGCGACAAGGTGAGGGTGGTCAAGCTGTCTGACGGCTTCTCCACCGAGCTTTGCGGCGGTACGCATACCAGCGCAACGGGCGAAATTGGGCTGATCAAGATTGTGAGCGAGGGCTCGGTTTCTTCGGGGGTTCGGCGGCTTGAGGCAATCAGCGGCTTTGGCTCGCTGGACGCCTTCCGCGAAGACTATGCCGTGGCCCAGATTGTGGCCCAGATTGCGCCGGCAGCTGAGGGCAGCACGGCTTCGGAGGCGTTCCGCGCCCGGCTGACGGCGCAGGAAGACGAGCTTAAGCGGCTCCGTCGCGAACTGGAAGAGCTGCGCATGAAGTCGGCCGCGGGGTTGCTGGATGAGGCGCTCAGTAAGGCCGTCGAGGTCAAGGGGGTTCGCCTTGTGACGCTGCGGGCTGACTCGCTGGAGCGCGGCCAATTGCGCACGCTGGTGGACAACCTGAAGCAGAAGCTTGGCGAGGGCGTGGTGGTGCTTGCTTCGGCCCAACCCGAAGGCAAAGTCGCTCTGATCGCCGGCGTTACGGCAGGGCTGACCAAGCGGATTCAGGCGGGCAAGCTGGTGGGCGCGGTGGCCAAACTGGTGGGTGGCTCGGGCGGAGGAAAGCCGGAGATCGCCGAAGCCGGGGGCAAGGAGCAAGCGCAAATTGATGCGGCTCTGCAGGCGGCGGCGGGGATTGCGGGCGAAATGCTGGGGTAAGGCTGCCACCGGCGGCAAGGATGGATAGAGCTGAGTTTTCCCACCCATTCCGCAGAGAGCGCGAAATGGATGGGGCAGCCAAAACTCAACTGGAAAACAAGCAAAAAGAAGGCCGTTCCCAGACTGCGGAACGGCCTTTTTGCGGAAGCTGTCTAAAATCTACCGGATGCGGAAGCTGTAAGCCACGCCGCCGGAGACGATCGGGTAGGTCTTCAACGGATTGATGTCGCTGGTCCACTTGGCGACCTGGGTGGAAAGGCTGCTCTGCACGGCCTGGGCGATGGGATTGGTGGGGTTGGAGATGTCGCTGCACTGGGTTTGCGCCTGATCAGTGCAGGCCCAGCCGCTCAGGTTCACATTGACTGAGGGCGCTCCGATGAAGGCTACGCCGATCTCAAACGGGAACGACCAGTGGCCGGTGCTCTTGACCATGTTTCCCCAGCCTGTGGTGACAGTGAAGGCGGGCTTGGTG
>JARLGE010000148.1 GCA_031296215.1 Occallatibacter sp. | reverse complement strand
GAGCATCAAGTGCGAGCTTGGGTCGTTTAGCAATGAAAGACGGTTTCCAGCTATGGTTCGAATCTCAGAAAGAACGTCCGAGATTCGAACCCATGCCCATGGTGGAAGTGGCCGGGTCGGTGTCAAGGGTCAAGATGAACCCCAAAGTACGGCGCCCTTGACACCGACCCGACCACAACGGGATCCTGTGCGCAGTTTTTGCTTGACAGCGAAGAGGCTGTCATACACGGGGCACCCAGCACCCAGCCATCTGCGGTGGGGGGCAGCCGCTCGCTCTTCGCTCGGAGGAGGTTTGTGGTTTCCCAGGTCCCCGAAGGCGAGGGACCTGGGGCACCCACACGATAAGGCTGTGAAATGGATGGGGCACCCAGCACCCAGCCACCTGCGGTGGGGCAGCCGCTCGCTCTTCGCTCACGGGAGGTTTGTGGTTTCCCACCCATTTCGCAGAGAACGCGAAATGGATGGGGCACCCAGGCATCCAGGACTTCAACTGTCTTTGCGGTAGAGCATATCGCGCATGACGCGGCGGCGCTCGGCGTTCAGGCCGCTATCCGCCTTGATTCCGCCGGCGTCGAAGGCGGGCTTGCCGGGCTCGGCGGCGGCATCGGGGGCGCTGCACTCCGGACAACGATTGGCGAAGCCGGGTTTGTCGGGTTTCAGCTCGAACTCTTCTCCGCAAAGGACACAGGTTTTAATCGGGAACGGCATTGCACTTTCATTTTAACGCGGGTCTCGGTTTCGCGCGTCAGAGGAAGTATTCGAAGTCGGTTTCGATCTTCATGCGGCGATGAATTTTGAGGATGTGGCCGGAGCGGCGCGCGGGATCGAGCTCGACGTAGTTGCGGGCCCCAAGCCACAGGTATCGCTCGCCGCTGAGCAGGTCTTCGGCTTCGTAGGCGCGGTCGCGGGGGATCTCCAGCTCGTCGAGGGGCAGCGTGACGAAGCCGCTCTGCGTGTGGTGCGGGTCGAGATTGACGACGGTGAGCACGAGGTTGGAGCGGTCCTCCGATTCCTTGCTGTAGCAGAGAAGCTGGTCGTTGTCGACGAAATGGAATTTGAGCGACCAGTCGCTTTGCAGCGCCAGGTTGCCGTTGCGGATCGCGTTGACCTGCGCGATCAGCGGGCGCAGGCTGTCTGGCCGGTCGAGATCCCAGTGACGAATCTCGTACTTCTCCGAGTTGAGATACTCCTCGCTGCCGCGGCGGACGGGGCGATTCTCCTGGAGTTCGAAGGCGGGGCCGTAGATGCCGTAGTTGGAGCCCAGCGTGGCGGCCAGCAGCAGGCGAATGACGAAGGCCGCGCGGCCGCCCATCTGCAGAAACTCGGTGAGAATGTCGGGCGTGTTGGGCCACTGGTTGGGGCGGAAGAACTCCCGCACCGGCGTCTGCGCCAGCTCGGTGAGATAGGCGGTGATTTCGGCCTTGCCGTTGCGCCAGGGGAAGTAGGTGTAGGACTGGCTGAAGCCGAGCTTGGCCAGCCGATACATGATCTTGGGCCGCGTGAAGGCTTCGGCGAGGAAGAAGACCTCGGGGTGGTCGCGCTTGATCGCCGGGATGAGCCACTCCCAGAAGGGAAAGGCTTTGGTGTGCGGGTTGTCGACGCGGAAGATGGTCACGCCCTGGCCGATCCAATAATCGAAGACGCTCTTCAGCTCGTCCCACATTCCCGCCCAGTCTTCGCTTTCGAAGTCGAAGGGATAGATGTCCTGATATTTTTTGGGCGGGTTTTCAGCGTATTGGATGGTTCCGTCGGGGCGTTTGCGGAACCAGTTCTGGTGGTCGCGCACGTAAGGATGATCGGGCGCGACCTGGAAGGCGATGTCCATTGCGACGGAGAGATCAAGGGCCTGCGCGCTCGCAACGAAGCGGCGGAAGTCTTCCACCGTGCCGAGGGCGCCGAGGACTTCCTTGTGTCCGCCTTCGGCCGAGCCGATGGCCCAGGGGCTGCCCTGATCGCCGGGCTTGGATTCGGGATTGTTGTTGGGGCCTTTTCGAAATTGACGGCCGATGGGATGAATGGGCGGCAGATAGACGACGTTGAAGCCCATGGCGGCGATGGCGGGCAGGCGCGTTTCGCAGTCGGCAAATGTGCCGTGGCGGCCCGGCTCGGCGGCGGTGGAGCGGGGAAAGAACTCATACCAGGCGCTGAAGCGCGCGCGCACCGGGTCGACGACCAGCACAAACTCGCGATCGGACTCGGTGGCGAAACGCTTGTCGGGATAGCGAAGCACCAACTCTTGTAACTTTGCCTCTGTGGCGCTGGCACGCAGGGAGGCGATGCCGGTGGCAGAACGCAGCAGCGCGGAACGCTGCCTGAGCCACTTGGCATCGGCGCCGGCGGCGCGCCCGGCCGCGGCAGTGACCAGGTCGGCGCCAATCAGGTAGTCGACAGGGGCATCGCTTTCGGCTTCGATGCGCTTCTTGAGATCGCGGAGCCAGGTGGCGAAATGATCGACCCATCCTTGCACCTTGAATCCGTAGCGGCCCAGCTCGGCGACGCGGAATGCGCCCGTCCAGCGGTCGTTGCCGTTGACGATGGCCTGCATGGGAATCTCGGTCCAGTCTTGAGAGCCCTCGCGATGGGCGAGCAAACAGGCGGCGATGGCGTCGTGGCCGTCGGTGAAGATGTCGGCCTCGACGCGGACCAGGTCGCCCACGGTGCGCTTGGCGGGGAAGAGGCCGCCATCGACGGCGGGAGAGATGGCTTCGATGATGACGCGCTTGCGTCCGTCTTCATTCGGGATTGTCATGGCCGTGCTTTCTTCTTTTCCTTGAATTCTCAACTACGTTGAGCAGGCGCCGGGCAACGAAGGATCTGCCGGCTCAAATTCGGCAGGGGTTAAGACCCGCGATTTCCCTTGCCCGTAGCGGCACGGCTGAAGGCGTGCCCTTTCAAAACCAGGTTGGCGAGACAGATTATTGTCGCGCGCCTGTCTTGTGTTCCTCGATCAGGCGCCGGTAAAGGTCGATGGTCTGGTGGGCGATGGCGGTCCAACTGAAGATCTGTTCGACGCGGCGGCGGCCCGCGTCGCCGAAGCGCTTGCAGCGTTCCGGGTCTTTCAACAATGCCAGGATGCGCACCGCAAGATCGCGCGCAAAGATTCCCGGGTCGCGGGGGAAGCTGGTGACGGGGTCCTGATCGAAGGGGACCAGGTAGCCCGTTTCGCCGTGGACCACCACCTCCTTGATGCCTCCTGTGGAACTGGCCACAACGGGCGCGCGGCAGGCCATGGCTTCAAGGTTGATGATGCCGAAGGGCTCGTAGACCGAGGGGCAGCAGAAGACGCGGCAGTTCGAGTAGAGCTGGATGGCCTCCTGCTTGGTGACCATCTTCTCAATCCACACAATGCGGGGGTGGGTGCGGCGCGCCTCGTCGACCTTGGCGCGCAGTTCGTCGGCAAGCTCCGGCGTGTCGGGGGCGCCGGCGCAGAGCACGACTTGCGTCTCGGGGGGCAGATAGCCGATGGCGTCGACCAGGTGCGTGACGCCTTTCTGGCGCGTAATGCGGCCGACAAACAGAACGTAGGGGATGGCTGGGTCAACGCCGTAGTCGACCAGCGCCTGCGTCTCCCGCGTCTGCTGGTACTCATGCAGATCGATGCCGTTGTAGATGACATGGATGCGCTTGGGATGGATGTCGGGGTAGGCGCGCAGAATGTCGGTCCTGGTGCCCTGCGAAACAGCGATGATGGCGTCGGCGTCGTGGATGGCGGTGGACTCCATCCAGGAGCTCATGGCGTAGCCCGAGCCGAGTTGCTCAGACTTCCAGGCGCGCAGGGGCTCGAGGGAATGAGTGGTGAGCACGAAGGGCACGCCGTAAAGTTTCTTGGCCAGGTAGCCGGCCATCGCCACGTACCAGGTGTGGGTGTGGACGATGTCGATGCCCTCGAGCGCCTTGACCTGCGTCAGGTTCAGGCTGAAGGCTTCGAGGGCACCCTTGAACTTGCCGTCGGTTCCGTTGGAGATTTCAGGCCAGGGCTCGGCGCCGCGCACGTGGAGGTTGCCGTCGTCGCACTGCTGCGGGCCCCAACAGTGGACTTCGACTTCAATCTCGCGGGCCAACTCGCGGCTGAGGTAATCGACGTGGACGCCTGCGCCGCCGTAGACCTGGGGGGGGAACTCGCGCGTGAAGAGGCCGACTCGCATAGGTCCAAGCTCCTGTTGATTCTGATGATAGCGCGCGGCGATGCCCTCGGCGGATGAGAACAGACCCTGCGCCGCCGCTGCTCCGGATGAGTGTACTGGCTGGGGGCTGGGGTTGCAAGGCGCGCGAGGGTAGGGGAACCAAAGACGGCTCCAGGCGTTTCGCGAAGGGAGCGGGCAGACCTGCAGCCGCGACTTTACACGCCCGACATGCCTTCCAGCGGCGTCGAGGGGCCGGGGTAGATACGCTTGACCATCCACAGCACCGGCAGGCCCAGGAGGATGAGCGCGGTGCCGAGGAGCGAGCCTTTGAGGTTGCTGAGGTAGCTGGAGACGAGCACGGCCGCGGCGCAGAGAACGAAGATGGCCGGCAGAATCGGATAACCCCAAACGCGGTAGGGGCGCGCGGCGTTTGGGCGTCGGCGGCGATAGACGAAGACGGTGGTGGCGGTGAGCATGTAGAAGAGCCACTCGGCAAAGACGGCCAACTCGAAGAACTGCTGGAAGCGGCTGAGGAAGACGAGCAGCACGGTGGAGATGAGGGCCTGGACGATGAGCGAGGTGGAGGGCGACTGCCAGCGCGGGTTGATGTGCGCGAACTGGCGGAAGAAGAGCCGGTCACGGGCGGCGGCGTAGGGGATGCGCGCGCCAGACATGATGGTTCCGTTGAGTGTGACGAAGATGCTCAGGGCCATGGCGGCGGCGACGAAGCCCGCTCCGGCCGGGCCGGCGACGACGGTGAGCGCGGCCACAGCAGGGCGCTCGCTGGAAGCGATCTGAACGGCGGGCAGGATGTACTGGATGGCGGCGTTGGTGGCCATGAACAGGAAGCCGACGATGAATAGGCCGCCGATCAGGGCGATGGGCAGCGAGCGCTCCGGGCGGCGGACTTCTCCGGCCACCATGGTGAGGTCGTTCCATCCGTCGTAGGCCCAGAGCGTGGCGATGAGCGCGGCCATGAAGCCGGAGAGGCCGCCGACGGCGTGGGGCAGAGTCGTGGTGAAGTTGGAGAACGAGCCGGAGGTAGCGGCGAAGCAGAGGCCGGCGACGATGAGGATGAGCAGTACCTTGAGGATGGTGAAGACCAGCTGGAAGTCGGCGGCCTTCTTGATGCCGAGGTAGTTGAGCCCGGTAATGAACCATGCGACGGCGATGGCGAACAGTTGCGACCAGACGAGCGGGATGGGGCCGGGGATCGTGGAGCTGAGCCAGTGGAAGGCGGGGAAGAAGCCGAGCGTGCGCGCCAGGCCGATGGTGACGGCGGCGATGGAGGCTGGCTTGGCGACGGCGAACCAGGTCCACATGTAGAGGAAGGCGGTCGAGTCGCCGTAGGCGCCGCGCAGGTAGACGTATTCGCCGCCGGCGTAGGGGAGCATGGCGCCCAGCTCGGCGTAGGTCATGGCGCCGAAGAGCGAAAGCAGGCCGCCGACAATCCACGCCAGGTAGACCAGGGCCGACGAGCCCACGTCCTGCATCATCTCGCGGGGGACAAGGAAGATGCCGCTGCCGATGATGGTGCCGACGACGATGGCCGTGGCCTGGGGCGCGCCCAGCACGCGGGGCAGGTCGGCCACCTGCGGTGGGGCAGACGCGGCCACCTGCGGTGGGGCAGACGCGGCCACCTGCGGTGGGGCAGCCGTGGCTTGCGCCGCTAAAGGTTTTGAGGCCGGGGGGGCGGATGGATGAGGCTGGCTCATGCGGTGAAGAGAGATTACCACGCCGCCACCTGCGGTGGGGTCCGCTGCGGCGGACCGCTTGCGCGGCACAGCGCCTGGTGCTATCCCGCCCCTTCGGGACGGCGCCGCGACGGAGCAGAAAGAGACGAGGCGCGGAGAGTCGGGGGCGCGAAAAAATACTTAAGCAGATACTTGACAATTAGGTGGAGCCGGACAATACTATAGTCACAGCTTAAGTATTGCTACCCTTAGAGGAGAAGAGACCATGGAAAAACCAACCACCATTCACAGCACGTTCGTCGTTGAACGCAGCTACGCCGCCACGCCGGAGCGCGTCTTCGACGCCTTCGCCAACCCGGAGAAGAAGCGCCGCTGGTTCTTTGAGAGCGACACGCATGAACTGCAGCACCACGAACTGGATTTCAAGGAGGGCGGATCGGAAAGAGCGCGGATGAAGTTCGGGCCGGGCACTCCGATTGCGGGCAAGACGATCACCAACGACACAATCTATGAGGACATTCAGCCGGGGCGTCGGATTGTGACGGCCTACCGGATGAGCATGGATGGGCGGCCTTTCTCGGTGTCGCTGGCGACCATCGAGATTCTGCCCTCCGCGGCGGGCACGGATCTGATCCTCACCCACCAGGGGGCATACTTTGAGGGAGCGGACGGGCCGGAGATGCGCAAGGGTGGGTGGAACTCGCTGCTGGACAAACTGGGCAGGGAACTTGCTCGATGAGCGGGGAAGGCCGGCGCAAAGGCGCGCGGTGCGTGGAGGCGGCGCATTGCCCGGAAGCGGCAAAAGGACGGAGGCGGCGCGGTGATCAAGAAAAAGAAACCTGACGCCGCCCGCGTCTTTCAGGCCCTCGGCGACCCAACTCGCCGCGCCATGCTGGAGCGGCTGAGCGATGGGCCGATGTCGGTGTCTCGGCTGGCTGAGCCGCTGGCGATGACGCTGGCCGCCGTGGTGCAGCATTTGCAGGTGCTGGAACAAGCAGGACTCGTGATGACCGAGAAGGTGGGCCGGGTGCGGAGCTGCCGGGTCGACTCGGCGGGCCTCGATGCCGCGACGAAGTGGCTCGCCGCGCGGCGGCCGGAGTGGGAGCGGAAGCTCGACCGGCTGGGGGAGTTCCTCAAAGGGCCGGAATAGGGCGGAGGTTCACGGCGTGGTTAGCTGGTCGGTCTGGAGCCGGGCATGCAGGTTCGTCCTTCGCGGTCGTAGGTGTATGCCGACACCTGATTGCTGGCCGCAGTATAGCTTGACCCGAAGGGCTGCTTTTGCTGCGTGTTCGCGGAGTCCCTGCTCTCCGAGGTCCCCGGGGGCCAGGCACCTGGGGCACCCGGCGCCTTCGGCGTCGTAGACGTACTGCCAGCCGAAGGTTCGTGCTATCCCAGGTGCCCAAAAGCGAGGCACCTGGGGCACCCACATCTTGTGGGAGAACGCACAGAGGCTCCGGGCACCCGGGCCACCCGCCGGCCTTGTCCGAAGGCCCGCTCATCGCGATAAAGCCGCGATGAACGGGGCACAGCGCCTGATATTGCTGATGTGTGGGCCACCCGGCTAGTTGCGGAAGGGCTTGCCGGATTGGTAGAGGTTGATGCGGAATTGAATGCCCTGGGCCATGGATGCGTCGCCTTTTGCATTGGCGAGATCAAGGGCGCGTTGGGCGGCTCGGAGGGCTTGCGGAAACTGGCCGGTCTCGGCGTAGGCGGCGGCCAGGGTGTCGAGCACGCTGGGGTCGGCGCCGGCGGTGAGGTCGTTGGCCTGGCTAGCGAGGGTGAGGGCTTCTGCTCCGTTGCGAAGAGTGTCGTCGGTTGAGCTGCACAGGAGGCGGGATGCGCCGAGGTGGGCGGTGATGCTTTTGGGCGCGACGGCGAGGGCCTTGCGCCAGTGGCCGAGAGCGTCGGCGTTGCGGCCGAGGGCGCTGAGGTCTGCGGCCAGCGTCTCCTCTCCAGAGGGAAAGCGGGGATCGAGCGAGACGGCGGTTTGCAACTGCGGGAGCGCTTCGGCCGGATGGCCCTGCTGCATGAGGAATGCGCCGAGATTGTAGTGGCTTTCGACCAGTTCGGGATTGAGCACGACTGCTTTGCGGAGGATTTCAATGGCCTCGGCGGGGTTGCCGCTGAGATAAAGATTGGCGGCCAGATCGTTCTGCACCTTGGCGTCGGAGGGGTCGAGCGAGACGGCCTTCTTCCAGACTTCGAGGGCCTGGGCGTACTGCCGCTTCTCCTCGAGTTTCATGGCCTGGCCCATCAGCTCGTAGACGGCCACGGCGGGGACCCTGATTTCGTCGATGCCGTCGCCGGCGATGTTGACGAACTCCGGCAGGTTGACGGCGCGGTTGGAGGCGGTGGCGTTGTCGATGAAGATGGGCGGGCTGGAGTTGCCGTCTTGATCGAGGTGGGTGAGCACCATTTGCGTGTAGGGCGAGCGCGCCTTGGTGGAGAAGACCAGCCAGCGGCCGTTGGGCGAGAAGCTGTGCCAGGAGTTCATGCGCCAGGTGTTGGCGCGCAGCAGGCGGGCTGCGCCGCCCTCGAAGGGAACGATGTAGAGCTTGCCGTCGGGGCGCATGAGCTGGCCGTTCTTGGCTTGGACGAAGACGATCCAGCGGCCGTCGGGCGAGACCTTGGGGAAGCTGTTGCTCATGCCGTTTTCCGAAGCACCGACGATGCGTTCGGGCGCGCCGCCGCGGCCATCGTTGAAAGGGATGCGGTAGAGGTCGTACTTCAACTGAGTCTCGTTGGGATCGTTGGCGGAGGCGGCCAGGGGCTGACCGGGGGCGTGCGGATCGCGGGCCGCGGCGCGGGCAAAGACGATGGTTTTGCCGTCGGGGCTCCAGACGCCGTCGGTCTGGACGTATGCGGGATCGTCTGCGCCGGACAGGGGCTGGCGGCGGAGGGTTTCGCGGCTATACCACTCGAGGATGCCGCGGGTGGGATAGAAAACCTGGAGGAAGCGGTAGTCGGTAAAGTTGCGGACGTAGAAGGTGGAGGGAACGTCGAGATTGGGACCGGCGAAGGTGCTGATGACGGTTTTGCCGTCGGGTGAGACCTGGGACATGAAGCCGACGCGGATTTTGCCGACGCGGCCATCGGTGTTCCACTGCACCACATCGTGGTTGGTGATGGAGATGTGGCG
>JARLGE010000147.1 GCA_031296215.1 Occallatibacter sp. | reverse complement strand
GCGGTGGGCTACTTCGACTTTGAGACCTACGACGACGTGGGGCCGGGGGCGACGATTGCCATCAGCGACTACAACCACGGGACGCCGGGGCTGTGCGGCGGAGGGATGCTGGCCAACGAGTTCATTCGCCTGCCCATTCACATGGTGGACCGGCTGCCGGAGGGCACGCCGCGCTGGGGGCCGGGGCACAAGGCGGCGATGCGCGCATGGCACAAGCGGTGCATCCAGATTTTTGGGCCGACACAGCAGATTCCGACGGCCGAGGGACGGGTGACGGTGGACCCGGCCGTGAAAGATAAGTGGGGCCTGCCGGTGGTGCGGTTCTCGGGCAATGTGCATCCGCACACCTTCGAGATCGGCCAAGTGCAGGCCAAGCGCGCGGAGGCGTGGCTGAAGGAAGCAGGCGCGATCCACACCTCGATGATGGCAGGCAAGCCGGAGCTGGTTTCAGCGGGCCAGCACCAGGCCGGGACTTGCCGCATGGGCAGCGATCCCAAGGCATCGGTGGTGAACCGCGACTGCCAGATTCACGACGTCGACAATGTGTTCGTGATCGACTCGAGCGTGCATGTGACCAACGGAGGGTTCAACCCGGCGCTCACCATCATGGCCGTGGCCTACTTTGCCTCCGATGCGCTGGTCAAGAACTGGAAGGGTACGGGCTTCCGGGGATGATGCGATTGCTCAAGGTTGCGGTTGTGGTGATTGCCTGCCTGGCGGTGCTCGGTTTTGGCGGCATTTTTGGGGCGTCGTATTACTACTCGTCGGAGCGCGGGCAGGGTTGCGCAAGCTGCCACGAGATGGCCGCCTACGTGAGCGAAGTGCATGGCGCTCCGCACCGCGGCGCGACCTGCCTGGATTGCCACGTGGCCAGCCTCTCGACCAAGCTGCGGCACATACGGGTTCACCTGCTGCATAGCTGGCCGGAGGCGATCAGGCTGCGCGACCGGGATGTGGTGGAGATGACGCCCAACTGCGAGAAGTGCCACCAGTACGAGTACGCCACCTGGCACGCGGGGCCGCACAGCGTGAGCTACACGGAGATCTTTACAAACCCGAAGCAGAATGCGCATCAACATTTGATGGAGGACTGCCTGCGCTGCCACGGGATGCACTTCGATGGCTCGGTGCGCGATCTGGTTGAGCCGCAGAATGCGCAGGGGCCGTGGCATTTGCTGCGCAAGGACCTGGCGGATGAGCCGGCGATTCCCTGCATGGCGTGCCATCAGGTGCATCGCCAGGGCCCGATCGACGAGAAACCGAAAGAGCGCATCTCGGTGGCCGGGCAGAGTGTCGACGAATCGCTGGCCTTCTTCGATCGCCGCGAGCGGATTCACTTTGCCACGGCTGCGCTGGCGCTGCCGGAGTTGCACGACGGGGCGCGGCGGGTGACGGTGAGCCCGGACCAGCGGGCGGCGGTTTGCTACGAGTGCCACGCACCGCGCGTGCCCGAGGCCGGCTCGGCCGCGGAGGCGAATGGCTGGGGACCGCAAGTGGGTTCGGGGGACGACCGGACGCCGATGGGCGTGCACGAAGGGATCAGCTGCATCGCCTGCCACAGCGGGCACAACCAGAATGCGCGGGCGTCGTGCAAGACCTGCCATCCGCAGATGTCCAACTGCGGGATCGACGTGGAGAAGATGGATACAACGTTTTTGAACGCAAAGAGCCCGCACAACATTCATTGGGTCAAGTGCGCGGATTGCCATCAGCATGGGATTCCGAAGGCGAAGGCAGCAAGGCCGGAGTCGCAATAATCACGAGACAATCATGCAAGGAAAAAGGCCCGGACTGTGAAGAGTCCGGGCCATTTTCCGTTGGCGCAAGAGAGTCTGAGCGCCTGGTTGTTGAGGGTCGCGCTATCTTCTCACCGTGAAAGTGAGGGTGGTGGATTGCGAGGTGCTGCCGCTGGTTCCCGTGATGGTGATGACATGGGTGCCGGTGGGTGCGTTTCTGGCCACTGTGAGGGTGAAATCAGACGTCCCGGAACCGGTGACTGAGGTGGGACTGAAGCTGCCGGTGACGCCGGAGGGAATGCCGGTGGCCGACAAGGCAACCGAGCCGTTAAAGCCGCCGGAGCCGGTGACGGTAACCACCGCATAGCCGCTTTGGCCGCGCTGGAGGTAGCCGGAGGTGGGCGAGACGGAGATGGTGTAGGCACCAGCCACCGCCGCCGTCACGGTGAGGGTGACGGTTGCCGTGTGGGTGATGCCGCCGCCAATGCCGGTTACGGTGATGGGGTAGGTGCCGGTGGCGGTGGAGGCAGCCACGGTGAGAGACAGGGTGGAGGTGCCGGAACCGGGCGCGGCGATGGACGTGGGGCTGAAGGTTGCGGTGACGCCGGCGGGCTGGCCGCTGGCGGTGAGGGCGATGGCCGAGTTGAAGCCGCCGGAGACCGCGGTGGTGAGGGTGGAAGAGCCGCTGGAGCCCTGGGCCACGGAAACCGCGGTGGGCGAAGCAGCCAGCGTGAAGGCGGGAACGGGCGCGGAGGTGACGGTGAGGGTGATGGTGGCGGTGTGGGTGATGCCGCCGCCCGTCCCGGTCACGGTGATGGCGTAGGTTCCGGGAGTGGTGGTTGAGGCGACGGCCAGTGTAGCCGTTGAGGTTCCGGAGCCGGGCGCTGCGATGGAAGCGGGATTGAAGGTGACGGTGACGCCGGAGGGCTGGCCGGAGGCGCTGAGGGCGATTGCGGTGTCAAATCCGCCGGAGACGGCGGTGGTGATGGTGGAGGAGCCGCTGTTTCCGACCACGACGGAAACGGAGGTTGGCGACGCGGCGAGGGTGAAGGCCGGCGTCTGGGTGGCGGGCGCGAGGGCGTTGATGAGGGCCGCTCCGTTGGGGCTGCCCCAGCCGGTGACCAGGTCGAAGCCGGTGACTGCCGAATAGCTGCCGGAGGTGCCGCTGACGATGTCGTGGAAATCAGCGGAGTACGCAGCAGTGAGCGCGCCGCCGGACTCGTTCTGGGCGTAAATGGCGGGGTTGATGAAGCCAAGGGTCGAATCGCCGGCGGCGACGGCCTGCTGGTTGGCGAGGGCGATGTAGCCGGCCCACATGGGGGCGGCAAAGCTGGTGCCGCCGTAGTCGTTGGCGGTGCAAGTGGTCTGGTCGGCGCAGACGTAGAAGGTGAAGTTGGCGTTGGCCGCGACGTCGGGGCCATTGCGCAGGGTGGTGGAACCCTTGTTGCTGGAGTTGATGACGCCGGCGGCAGCCTGCCAGGAGGGGATGGCGATGCTGTCCGGGGAGATGCCGCCGCCGCTATCGACCCAGGCGGTTTCTGACTTCCAGGGGCCGCCAGCGCTGGCGGTGGTGAGGTCGGTTCCGCCAACGGAAACGACGTACGCATCGTCCGCGGGCCATGCCTCGTTTCTCGACGACCAGGTGGAACTGTCGCCGGAGGCGGCAAAGAAGTTCTGCCCCTGGGAGGCCATCTTCTTGAAGTAAGGGTCAAGCGTGGAGGGGTCGGCCGGCGTCCAGCCCCAGGAGCAGCCAATGGTGGTGGGCAGCGGGCTGTGGGTGGTCATGGCGCTGATGATGGCGGTGTCGGTGGACCCCACGTACACGACGAGGCTTGCCAGCCCCGGAGCCATGCCGATGGCCTGGGTCATATCCAGGGTCTGTTCGGTATCGTCGCAGCCGCTGTAGACGCAGGAGGTGCTGGTGCCGTCGGTGGAGAGCAGCGTGATGGGCACACTGTTGGTTTGCTTGGCGTTGGTGAAGTAGGTGTTGAGGTCGGCCAGGTCGGTGCCCAGGTACTCGAAGAGGCCGAGGTTCTGGCCGGCGCCGGTGAGAGCGGTTCCGCCGTAGTAGGCGGCGCGCATATCGCTGCCCAGGAAGGAAGCGGACGGGCCGGAGCCGGTGGTGGCGTGGCGGACGACTTCTTCCGGCTTGATGCCGTGAGCCAGGGCATAGTCGCTCTTTTTGACATAGAGCGGATGCGGGATGGAGAAGTTGTCGAGTCCGGAGACGTGCCATAGCGGGATCTTCAGACTGGTGGTGGGCTCGCGGTCGGGCGCGTAGAAGGTCCGGTTCTCGGTGGGGTGCTGGTAGTTGAACATGGCCACGCGAAAGGCCTTCTCGACGGAGGCGACGGTACCCTTGACCTGCACTTCCATACCGTCGCGCGAGCCGCCGACCACTTCGAGACCATTGCCCCTGGCATAGGCGACCACGGCGTCATAATCGGCCTGGGTGGGGCCGAAGCGCTCGGTGAACTCCTGGGGGGTGAGGAACTGGCGGTAGGAGAAGCTGGAGGGATCGTAGACGTCTCTGAGAAAGAACTCAAGACCAGCCGGATCGCGCACGGGAAGAACAAGATCGAGCTGCATGACCTGGTTTGCGGGAAGGCGCCCGATGGCCTGTGCCTGGCCGGTGCGGGCAGCGTCGCGCACATGACGGGTAATCACGGATTGCGCCTGGGAGTTGATGGAGGCGACCGACAGCATGGCGGCAACTGTCAGCAAGGGCAGACCGAATCTCCGGACCATGGTTTCTCCTTGGGGGGGTATCTTGCGGATGTCCTGTCGGATGGATGGGGATGGACAGCCGTTTGGTCCCCGTAGAGTACCACTGGAATTGATTACCAGCCAGAAAAAAACTTTGCTCCGCGTTCAAGGGGGCGGGAACGCGGGAAGAGGGATCGCCGGGGAGCCGCTTGTTCCGCTGGGACGGTTCACCGGCTGCTGAGAATGTGGGCGAAGGCCGGGGCCGGCCGCGCCGGCAATCGCCGGGGAAACTCGCTATTTGTTACCGCCGCCGAGCGGCTTGAGGAACCGATCGAGCTGTCCGATTTGGACCTGGTTGTAGGCGGCGGCCTGGCCCCCGCCCTGCTTGGCAGGCCCTTCAGCGACAAACCTGACGCCCACTCCGTCGTTGCCCCAGCGAACCGCTTGCGTCAGGATGGTGATGGAGCGCTCGGCGGGGTTCTGCCCGGTGTCGGGCTTGGAAAGCGTCATGCGGATCACGGTGCCAGGGTACCAGCGCTCCTTGGTGACCACGTAGAGGCCGGTGGGGCTGACATCGCGCACCTCGTGGGCCTGCGGAGAACCGCCGGTAAAGAAGTAAGCGACCAGGCCGGTGACCGGCTGTCGCGAAGCATTCCTGGGATCGGAGGGCTCGGAATACAACCAGCGGCCCAAGAGGCCACGCGGTTTTTCCGGCTGGCGGGCAGGGTCAAGCCAGGGCTTGGCCTGCTCTGCCGGCTTGGCTTTCCGGGCGGGCTGGTTCTGTGGCTCGGGTTGGGCCTGCGGCGGTGCGGCTGGCTGCGGGGCTTGCGGAAGCACGACGGTTGCGGCCGGCTCCGGCTGGAGCATTGCCGGCAGCGCTGGCTCGGCATGGAAGGGGGTCGGGGCGATGGTCTGGCGGGGTTGCTCGCGCTGGAGCGCAGGCCGGATGGGCTCCTTCGGCTCGTCGCGGACCAGCACCGGGCCCAGAGCCGGTGCGGCGCTTGCGGAGCGGAGGAAGCCGCCCCTGGATTCCGTGCCGGCAATTTCATTCAGACGCCATTCCATCTCGTTGGCGGGACAGATGATCAACTGGTCGCCCGGCTGGGACTGGGAGGAAAAGATGGTGTGCAAAGGCAGTGCGACGACGCTGGCGGCGGGCGGGCAGGTGGCGGAGACGCGGGCGGTGGGAAAGAACTCGACGGCTTCCAGCACGCGGCCGTTTTCATCGAGGTAAAGCAGGTCAAGGGGGAAAGGCACTTCGGTCGAGAGGAGGCCGCGAAAGGGGTTCATCCAGACGCCGGCGCCGGAGTTTGGCTTCAGCTTCGTCATCCACTCGGCCAGGCTGGCGGGGGAGAATTCGCCAGCAATCACCTGCTGACCCAGAAAGCACTCCCTGGTCTTGTTGTATGCGCAGTGCTGTCCCGGCTCCAACTCGCCTTTCACCTTCGACCATTCCAGCGGCGCGCGGAGGCGGCCGTGAGAAGGCACATTGCGGCTGGAAGAGAATTGCGGAATCGAGTTGCGGCAGGGCTGAGCCATTGTTGTGTCTTCAATCATCTATCGGCAAAGTTGGCGTGACAATCACCCGCATGGACCAAAGAATGGCACTATTGGACGGAGTAAATGGCCACCGTCTCGTTCACAGGAGCCACGATTGAGGGAGGAAAAGGGGCCAAGGAGCGGCGATTCGACGGATTGCGCTGCTGCCAAGGGAGCGTGACGTATAGGTGGAGGGCGGGAACGCACGGTACTAACGGGAGGCCTTGGACAGGCCGAGCCGATCGGCAGGCTCAGGGCAGGCTTTCGACTTCGGTCGCCGCGGCGAACTTCGCTCAGGAAAACGGGCTCAAGGAGAGGCTGGGCAACGACGACAAGCAACCGCAGGTTCCCGCCACCGCGGGCAGGCTTTCGGCTCCCTTCGCTAGGGTCGCTCAGGATGACAGATCTTTATCTTTATCAAGGACATACTGGCAAATTTACAATTAAAGACCGGCGGCCATTGCGGCTAGCTTGGCGACGGTGTTCATGTTGCGGGCGGTGCCATTCTTGGCGGCGGGGATTTTGAGCTTGGATTCGCCGACGCCGTCGGCGTAGTAGACGTAGACTTCGCGCCTGCCGAGGCTCAGTTGCTCGTTGATTCGTCCTGAAACCGCCGCCAATGCGCCGGCGGGGGGAGGGGCGTCGAGGAAGATGGCGAGGGTGTGGTTGTTGGGCCGTTCCGGAAACGGGTTGGCGGCGTGGACGGCGGCCATCTCGGCGGCGGTGCGGACCAGGACGCCGGCGGGCTTGCCGGTGTGGGCGGCGATGGCGGCTTCGAGGATGGTCTTTACCTTTGCTTCGGATTTTGAGGATTGGAAGACGACGTTGCCGCTGGCGATGTAGGTGCGGACCGATTTGAAGCCGAGGGCTTCGCACAGGTCTTTGAGCTCGGCCATGGGGAGCTTGCCGGTTCCCATCACGTTGACGGCGCGGAGAAGGGCGATGTAGGCGGGCATGGAATCTGTTTTACACCGGAGCGGGAGAGTGCGGGAGATATAAGCTAGGGGCAGCCGATGAATTTCCTTCCCCACAAACCTCCGGCGCGCGGCATGGAGGCCTTTGCCTCGCGCGACTTCAGGCGCTATCAACTGGCGCGGGTGATGGCCATCCTGGGCGCCGAGGCGCAATCGGTGGCGGTGGCCTGGCAGGTGTACTCGATGACGCACCGGGCGCTGGACCTGGGGTATACCGGGTTGGCACTTTTCCTGCCAGGTCTGGTGTTTCTGCTGCCGGCGGGACATGTGGCCGACCGCTTCGACCGGCGGCAGGTGATCCTGGCCTGCTACGGGATGCAGGTGGTGTGCACCACGGGGCTGCTGGTGCTGACGCGGGCCGGGGTGCATAGCGTCTATCCCATCTACGCGGTTCTGTTCTTGATCGGGAGCGGGCGCGCCTTCTCGGGGCCGGCCAGCTCGGCGCTGGTTCCGCACCTGGTTCCGGAGAGGCATTTTGTGAATGCGGTGACTTGGGGCGGGGCCATCTGGCAGTTCTCGAACATTACCGGGCCGGCGTTGGGCGGGCTGCTGTTCACGCTGCCGCTGGCGCGCCTTGTGCCGGACACCCGGCTGGAGGGAGCGGGGATTGTGTATGTGTTCACGCTGGGTTCGCTGGGGTGGTTTTTGGTGCTGGTGGGGAGCCTGCACACGCGGCCGGGACGGATGGAGCACCGGGCCGCTTCGCTGAAGGTGGTGACGGCGGGCTTCCAGTATATGATGCGGTCGCCGCTGCTGCTGGGGGCCAGTTCGCTGGATCTGTTTGTGGTGCTGCTGGGCGGCGCCACGGCGCTGATGCCGATCTTTGCGCACGAGATTCTGCACCAGGGGCCGCGGGGGCTGGGACTGCTGCGGGCGGCGCCGGCGGCGGGGGCGCTGATGATGAGCCTGACCATGGCGCGCTTCCCTTTTCGGCGGCGCGCCGGGCTGCGGCTGTTTGTGTGCGTGGCGGTTTACGGCGCGACCACGGTGGTGTTTGGACTGTCGCGCAGCCTTTGGCTGTCGCTGGGGGCGCTGGCTCTGGCCGGGGCGGCGGACACCATCAGCGTGATCATTCGCGGATCGCTGCTGCAGTTGGGCACGCCGCCCGAGATGCGGGGACGGGTGAGCGCGGTGAACGCGCTGTTCATCGGCGGGTCGAACGAGCTGGGCGAGTTTGAGAGCGGACTGACGGCGCAGTGGTGGGGCGCGGTCAGGGCCACGGTGGTGGGCGGAGTGGGCGCGCTGGCGGTGGCGGGGGTTTGGGCGGCGCTGTTTCCGCGGCTGAGGCAGGCCGATGAGCTGACGGCGGAGGCGCTGCGGGCGACGACCACCTGAGGGTTTTGCTTTCCCAGGTCTCAAAATCGAGACCTGGGGCACCCGGCATCACAGCCACTTGAGTGGCGAGGGCTACATGCCGCCCTTGCCGAGCAGGATGCCGATGCCGTAGGTGACTGCGCCTTCGACGGCGCCGACGACGGTCATCTCGAAGCCGGAGGACCACCAGGAGCGGACGGTGATGAGCGACTTGGCCGCGCCGACGGCGAAGTGCGCGGCCAGCGAGATGACGGCGGCGGCGATGACCGCCTCGATTCCGTGCATGAAGAAGAAGGGGATGATGGGTATGGAAGCGCCGACGGCTGTGGAGAGCGCGCCGGAGCTGGCCGAGACGAGCGGATTCGAGAGCGCTTCTTCAGACGAACCGAGGCGCTCAGAGGCCAGCGCGCGGAGGAGCTGTTCGGGGTCGCTTGCGATGTGGTTGACCATGTGCAGCGCGTCGGCCTCGGGCAGGCCCTTGACCTGGTAGTAGAGCGAGAGCAGCTCGCGGGCCTCGGGGCCGTTCATCTGGATGGCTTCGCGCTCGCGGGCGACTTCGGCCTGGTAGATTTCGCGCTCGCTCTTGGCGGCCAGGTAGGCGCCCGAGCCCATGCTCAGCGCGGAAGCGATCATGCCGGAGAGGCCGGCGAGAAGAACGTACTTGCTGTCGCCGGCGGTTGCGCCGGAGACGCCGGAGACGATGCCGAAGATGGCGCCCAGGCCGTCGTTGACGCCGTAGATGGCGTCGCCGATCCATGCGCCGGGCTGCTTGCGGCCCTGGTTGCGCTTGGCGAGCATCTCTTCGAGGACGGCTTTGGCTTCGATCTTGGGCGCGCCGGCCGGAGCGGTGTAGTGACCGCGCAAGAGCGACCCGAGTTCGCGGTAGTGGTCCTTTTCGTCCTCGATGACGTGATCGAGGATGGCGATGGAACCTTCGTCGCCGAGGGCTTTCAACTGCTCGCCGTAGGTGGCGATGTGGCGGCTTTCCTCGATTTCGAGGCGGCGGAGGGCCATGCGGACGCCGCCGGCGCGGTTGGCGAGGGAATCGGCCTCGCCGCCGGGCTTGCCGCGATAGACGGGCTCAGTGCCGCCCAGCTCGACGATGCGGCCGTGCCAGAGGGCGGCGTGCTCCCACTCGGCGGAGGCCAGGTGGCGCAGCACCTGGGCGCGGACCGGCTCGGTGTCGCGCTCGGCCAGAGCCTGATAGGTGTGGTAAGCCTCCACCTCGGCCTGCCAGTTTTCTTCCAGAGCCGCGAGAACCTTTTTCAGGCGCGCGCCGGTCAGCGTTGCAGTGGCCACGTGTGTCTCCTCGTTGTCTCTTGAGAATAACGGAATGCGGGGCGCGGGCGGTAGCTTCGACGGTGAATCGCGGGCCCCGGCCCCATGAAACGTCTCAGCAGGCCCTTCCCCGCCATGGGGTATCCCGTATAGTGTTGTGTGCAGCAAAAGGGCCGGGTTCCGCGGCAGCGCGAAACCAACTGCCGGGGAATCCGGCGCAGGCTCACCCGACCCAAGCAGGTCCGGGATGCGGATGCAAGCCCCAACCGGGCGCAATTTTTTTCGAGGAAGCGGGGAAAAACACAGTATGGCGGCACAAACAAAACAATCGGCGGCGCTCACGTCGCCTGGGTACCTGATCCCGTTCATCACGGTGACGGCACTTTTTTTTATCTTCGGGTTCATCACGAATCTGAACATGGCGCTGGTTCCGCATCTGCGGAAGATCTTTACCCTCCCCTATGCATGGGCCATGCTGGCCGAGTCGGCGTTCTTTCTGGCCTACCTGGTGTTTTCGTCGCCGACATCGAAGCTGATTGAGACCATCGGCTACAAGCGGACGATGGTGGTGAGCCTGTTCATCCAGGTGGTGGGTTGCCTGCTGTTTGTGCCGGCGGCCAAGATGGTGAGCTTTCCGCTGTTTCTGACGGCGGTGTTCGTGGTGGGCGCGGGCGTGACCGCCTTGCAGACTTCGGCAAATCCGTATGTGTCGATTCTGGGCCCGGAGAGCAGCGCGTCGATCCGCCTGAACCTGGCGCAGGCGTTCAACTCCATTGGCGGGACGATTGCACCCATCGTTGCCGGCGCCTACATTCTGACCGATCTCGGCCCGGATGCGAGCCAGTCGGCGGTGGCCGAAACGGTTCGTTTGCCCTACATCCTGATTGCCGGCGGGCTTCTGCTGCTGGGACTGGCTGTCACCTTCATGCACCTGCCGCACGTGGAGCAGACGCAGGCGTTCCGGCCGGGCAAGGCAGGCGATCCGATCCTCAGCCGCAGCATCTGGAGCTACGGGCACACGGTGCGGGGCGCAATCGGCATCTTCTTCTATGTGGGTGTGGAGGTGGGGCTGGCTTCGATCGCGGTGAACTACTTCAGCTTGCAGGGCATGAGCACGGCCAAGACCGCGTCGTTCCTGGTTTCGCTCTACTGGTTCGGCGCATTGGTGGGCCGCCTGCTGGGCGCGGGGATCATGACCAGGGTAAAGGCCGGAAAGCTGCTGGGCGCCTTCGGCTTTACCGCCGCGGCGCTGATTGCGGTTTCGATGTTTACCTCGGGATGGGTGGCCATCGGCACGCTGGTGCTGTGCGGCTTCTTCAACTCGGTGATGTTCCCCAACATCTTCACGCTGGGCATTGCCGGGCTGGGGCCGATGACCAGCAAGGGCTCGGGACTGATTATGACCGCGGTGGTGGGCGGCGCGGTGGTTCCTTACCTGATCGGCGCGCTGGCCGACAAGACGAGCATTCAGACCTCGTTCGTCATTCCGGTGATCTGCTATCTCTACATCGCGTATTACGGGCTGTGGGGCTCCAAGCCGACGCGGACGGTTACGGGGTAGGTTGGAAACTGTTGCCTGAAGGCCCTCCGGCGCGAGTTGGAGGGCCTTCGTGCGTTGAGGAGACCCTGATGCGGGATTCGCGGTACGATGGGTTTCGCTTCCAGGCGGGCCGCCGCATGCATCCGAGAAAAAAGCCGCGCTCCCAGCGTCTGCTTCTGGCAGCCATTGTGGCGCTGTTTGTCTTGCTGCTGCTGCTGCGGCTGCTGGTGTTTGTCGAGCGAGGTGGGCGGCACAGATTTCGGGGAGCGGGGAGCGAGCCAACGGGAGCGTCGGTGGTGAGGATCGATGCCGCGGCTTGTCCGGGAAAGAAGGCAACGGCCCGGGCCTGAAGGCCCCGCACATTCGCGCGCATTCCGGGGGCTGAAGCCCCCGGCTCCCTCCGCGATTCGCGGTTTGCAGCTGTGCTTTCCCACCCATTTCGCTGAAAGACGCGAAATGGATGGGGCACGGCGCGGTTTCGGCTTGTCGCAGAGAAGAGCGTGATGGATGGCACGGCGCGGTTTCGGCTTGTCGCAGAAAAGAGCGTGATGGATGGCACGGTGGGTTGTGGGCCCGTTCGGGTTCCGGGAGCCGAAAACTTGAGGAGCTATTCCTTGCCCTGGCCGAGGCGCCAGGCTTTGATGAACTTCTGGTGGATGTAGACGGAGTGGTTGAGGTGAAGGATCAGGCCTTCGCGGCCGTCTAAAAAGCCGAGGCGGAAAAAGTAGTTATAGAGGAAGGTTGCGGCGGGGTTGGCGACGGCGTTCCATAAAAATGCGGACCAGGATTGGCTCGTACGCCCTTTCGCGGCGAGCAGGCGGGCAATCTCGTTGCTGTAACGGTTCATGTGCTCCAGATAAATGGTCAGCGTGGGGTAGGCGTAATGGAGCATGTCTCCGCGGAGCTTGCCCGTGGGGCCGGCGAACTGGGGCGTGGAGTGGGGGCCGACGCCCTCGCTTAATCTCGCAACCCCACGGCGGAAGAGCCTCAGCTTGCGGTCGGGATAGAAGCCGCCGTGGCGCATCCAGCGGCCGAAGTAGAGGTTGAGGCGGGGAATCCAGTAGGCGCCGCATTGGGGCTCATGGCCGTCGGGGCAGGCGAGGAGGCTCCGGATTTCATCCTGGAGTTCGGGGGTGAGGACTTCGTCGGCGTCGAGGAGGAGAATCCAGTCGGAGGTGGAGAGGTCGAGGGCTACGTTCTTCTGTTCGCCGTGGCCGCCAAAGGCGTGATAGCTGGTTTTAGCGCCGAAGGATTTCGCGATCTCCAGAGTCCGG
>JARLGE010000146.1 GCA_031296215.1 Occallatibacter sp. | reverse complement strand
TGCTCGCTTTTGCTCCCTATGTGTTCTATTATCACAGCGAAATTGACGTGCCCTGGATCATTGGATCGTTTTTGTTTGTCCAGATTGCGCCGCACGTTGGCCCTGTTGAGCCGGTCATCGGGCTTGGCTGGTCGCTGGACTTTGAGATGTTCTTCTACGCCATCTTCGCCTTGGCGCTCCTGCTAGCAAGGCGATCCGCTGTGCTTTTCATTGGCGCGACGTTTGGGATGCTCATCGCGATTGGCCTTCTGTTTCCTGCCCGGCCGCCATGGCTCACAGTTTGGACAGGGCCCTTGTTAGTGGAGTTTCTTGCCGGCGTCGTCCTCGCCATCGCCTACCGCCGGGGGCTGCCTATTTTCTCCAGCAGGATGGGCCGCTTCGCAATTGTTCTTGGAGCGGTGCTGTTTGCGATGACCGTCTGGAGCACTCCGCCTTGGAAGGGGTGGCTTCAAGCCCTGGAATGGGGCATCCCCGCCACCCTCGTCGTTTGGGGGACGCTTTCGCTCCAACTGCGCCCGTCCTGGCGAGTCTCGCTCGGCAAGCTTCTAGGCGATGCCTCGTACTCCATTTACCTGTTCCAGGTATTTGCCCTCCCGGGTCTTGCCCTTGCCTTGAAGACGGTGCTGAGGGGCCACACAATCCCTGTCGATCTGGCGGCATGTATCCTGGCGTGTCTGGCGGTCGCAGTTTCCGTTGGCTGCTGGTACATGCTCGAGCGTCCAATGACGAGATTCCTCAACGCCGCCCTCCTCAAACACGAGTCTGCATCCGCGGCGGTATCCAACGGGTCGAACTCCGCAACCTAGGTCGCAATTGAGAGGAGCTGCCATCTCGTGCCGCTGCGCCGCGCGTTAATCAATGCCGTCAATTTAATTGGCGCAGGGCCAAAATCGGTCGGGCTTGGCTTGCTGCCATCGCTGTTATCCGCGGCGCCGTACGTCTCGTTCACCGTCCTGCTCCCGGAAGAATGGCGCGCGTGGAAACTCGATCTCCCGGCTAACGCGCATCTTCGTTACTACGTCACGAAATCCGGGCTGTGGAACGACCTGGAGCGGCTGAAGCAGTTGTTCTTCGAGGTGCGGCGCGTAGCGAAGGAAACTCATGCCGACGTCTGCCTCACCCTGGGAGACTATCCCCCCGTCAGATTGCCGTGCCCGCACGTTGTTTTCCTCCACAACCCCTTGCTTGTCTATTCTCAACAGGAAATGCATGGGACCGGCGATTGGCCCCGCGCCAGGCGCTACTATCTCAGGACCCACTTCCGCTTGACCGCGCCCAGGGCAGATTACCTGGTGGTGCAGACTGACGTGATGGCCCGGCGCCTGATCGCCACCTACGGGATCGATAGCCGCAAAGTGGCAATTATCCCTCAGCCAGTCCCTTTGCATGTGGCATCCGCCGGGGATGTCAGTGCACCATCGCCGCTCCGGTCCCATCAGAAGCCGGTCAAACTCACCTTCCTTGCGGCCTATTACTCCCATAAGAACCACGCGATCCTGCCTGCGGTAGCCAGTGAGATGCGCCGGCGCGGGTTGGCGGACCGTGTGCAGATCTTCACTACAATTGACCTGGACCGCTGCTCGTCTGAGAGCGTAAAGGATTGTTTCAGGTCTTACCCCGACGTGATTACTAACTTGGGAGCGGTAAAGCGGGAGCACGTAGCTTCTTTGCTGGCGGACTCAAGCGCGCTGTTTCTCCCTACGATCCTTGAATCATTCGGCCTCATTTATCTCGAAGCCATGGCCTTCGGGTTACCCATCCTGACCTCTGATCGCGACTTTGCGCACCATATGTGCGGCGACCTGGCGCAGTACTTCGACCCGTTCGACGCCAAGTCGATTGTAGATTGCATCGAGAGATTCTGCGCCTGGCAAAAGCCCGATGGCTACGCCTTGAAGGCCAAAGACGGCCTGTTGCGCTTTCCGCCCGGCTGGGAAGCCGTAGCTGCGAAGTTTCTGGATCTTATGCGCCGCGCGGCTGATCCGGTTGCGACATAGTTAGCCCTGATGCGATGCATGGAAAGAAGTGCTTCGACCCTCGGGGCATGAACTTAGCAACTGTTAGAAATCTTCATCCATCCGAGAATGGCTTCATCCCGGCTTTCCTGTCGGAAATCGCCTACGAGGTTCTCACTTGTGCAGTCTAAGAGATGAACCGATAGCGACGAATAATGTCGGCGTCGAGATTCCCCCCACTGCAAGTCTGAGGCGGTCTATCGTATTCGCCCCATTCTTTAGTGCTGAGATGAACGCGAATCGGCCCATGTCGGTTGCCCGTGTTTTAGCGGAGATAGCAACGGTAGAAGTGGTCACCACGGATTTCGATCATGTGACGAAAGAGCGCAAGGACAGGATCCAGGTACGACCAATCGAGAGAATCGTCTACCTGACCACGTTGCCGTATCGCAGCAATGTGAGCATTGTCAGGTTCTTTTCGCATGTGGCGTTTTCCATCCGGGCGGCGCTGTACTTTCGCAAGAACCGCGGCAGATTCGATATTGTCTATGTTACCCTGCCGCTCAATGTGCTTGCATGGCTTGTTCTTCGCATGGCGCATACTCAAACAAAGATCGTCGATGTGATTGACATCTGGCCCGACGTACTTCCGTTTCCGTCGCGGCTGGTCAAGCTAGCCCGCCCGTTGTTTGCAGTCTGGCGGAGTTTGTTTAACCGCGCTGTTGCCAGGGCGGACGTGATGCTGGCAGTGTCTGACTCTTTTCTCATTGAGGCATCGAAGCATGTGCATGCCCGCTGCCAAACAAGCCGCTTCTACATCGGCGCCGCAAAGCTGCAGGGTCTTGTGGCAAAGGAGAATGTTCTAACCGTAGTTTACGTTGGCAATATAGGCCGCCTTTATGACTTCGAGACGCTGTTGGAGGTGACGGCGGATCTGGGGCGCGATTCGGTACAGCTTTTCATTGTTGGCGACGGCGATCGGCGTGAGTGGTTGTTGGATCAACTTAGACAAAGAGGTGTGGCCCACCAGTATTTCGGCGTCGTGTACGATCCGGGTGAACTGGGAAGCATTCTATGCCGTGCCCATATTGGATACAACGGGTACGTGAATACCAGCGCGGCATTCTCATACAAGGCGAACACCTACTTTGCGGCCGGTCTGCCAATACTGAACTCGATGAAGGGGGACCTGCAGAATCTTGTTACCCACCATGGACTGGGGCTGAATTTCACCGGCGGCGATGCCATCACCCTGAAACAGTGTTTTGCCCAGCTCAACGAGAGCGCACTGATTGAAATGTCGCAGAACAGCAGGCGATTCTTTACCGCGGAATTGGAACGTACCAAGCTTCGTCAAGATATGCTCACCTTCTTGCGGAAGTGTTTGGAGTCCGTGTCAAACTGGCAGCCTGGCGAGTGACTCAAAACAAAAACCTAAGCCGGCTCAGTTCTTTGGGTTTGGGTCATAACGTTTGGCGGCATGTATCTCTCGCCGGCGTCGTAGCATCGGCTGTGGGGATGTGGCAGGTGTTGTTTGCTTTTTACACCTCCGTAGCCCGTTGCGATGCCGAACCATGGAACCAAGAGGTTGTGTAGAGGTCGAGCCATCGACATTGCTGCAACTGGAAAGCCTCCGGCCTCGCCAGAGGCTTTCCTTTGTTTGGGGCAAGGACTCTTAGTTCACCGTCAACGTAAGGGCAGTGGTCGCCGTGGTCTTGGCCGGGTCGTTGCCTGTCCCGGTTAAGGTGATCGTATAGACGCCCGGGGTAGTTGCCGGGGTTGACTTCACGCCCGTGGCGATCACGTTGGAATTCACGCTGCTGCAACCGGCCAGGCCACCTACGGCCGCCAACACCAGCAGTACGGCCAGCATTGACTGCCACTTGCGCCGGCTGGCCGGCCCCCACAGGAAGAAAAGCAGCGCCAGGACCGCGCCGCCGCTGGTTCCAACCCATCCGGTGCGTGGTCTGGGCAGCGCCGTGGCGGCTTGGGCGCTTGCCGCCGTGTCCACCGTAACGGTAGTCGTCGCGCTAGTCGCGACCGAGCTCAGCGTCACCGTCTGGCTGCTGGAACAGGTGGGAAGGACCGATGCGTTGGCAGGAATCGAAGTGACCGCGCAGTTAAGGGTGACGGTGCCGGCATAGCCGTCGGTCGAGCTCACCGTCAGGATTGAGCTGCCCGACTCGCCGGGTGTGGCCGTCACCGCCGTCGCCGACATCGAATATGTGGCGTGTACCAGCGGCGTGTCGCTGGCCAGCTTGATGGTGTAGGTTGCCGCAACCACTGGGCTGGCCGTGTAGCCAGCCCCGATGGCAATGGCCGTGACCGTGGTTGTCTGGCTCACTGAAACTGGAGATTTGTAGAGGAGTGAACTTGCCGATGGTGTACTGCCATCCAGCGTGTAGTAGATCGTCGCCCCGGCCGTGGCATCGGCGATTATGGCCGACTGCGCTGAAGTGTAGGTGCCGCCGGCCGGGGTGAACGTCGGCGTGCTCGCAACCTTTGCCGCGTTGATGGTATAAGCCACCGAGGCCACGCCACTCGTCGTGTAACCCGACGCCACGGCGATCGCCTGCACGGTCTCCGTCGCTGACACCTGGATTGCGCCTGTGTACTTGGTCGAGCTCGCAGTCGGTGTTGCGCCGTTGGCGGTGTAGTAGAGGGTCACGCCACTCGTGGCATCGGTGATTGTCACCGACTGAGCGCCCGTATACGGTCCCGCTGGAAGGCTGAACTGAGGCAAAGAGGCCTTCTTGATTTGTGCCCACAGATCGCCAAGCTCACTGAAATTTCCTTCGGCGTCGTAGCCCATCCCCCCAAACAGGTGGAAGTTGCCGTTTGCATCGGTCCAGCTGGCTGCGCCGTAGCGGCCTCCAGGGAAGTTTCCCGCATTGGATGCACCCAATGTACCGTACATCCCCGGCTGCCCGCTTGCGAGGTTGCTTCCATCCATCCATGTCCATTCGCGGGTGGAGGTGTTGAACTCCCAAAGATCATTCAAACTTCCATACGTGCCTGCGAAGTCATAGCCCATTCCTCCAAAGAGCCAGAGGTTCCCGCTCAAGTCGGTCCAGCTTCTTGCCCAGGAACGGCCTCCTGGCGCGTTCTCCGCGCCGGGTACGCCCAGCGTGCCGTACACACCGGACTGGCCAAGGCCTTGGCTTTGCACTGTGCTGCTGCCGCTCATCCAGGTCCACTGGCCCATCGAGGGATTGAACTGCCACAGGTCGTTCAGCTGACCATGAGTCCCGGTCGAGTCCGCGCCGCCCCCGCCAAACAGCCACAGATTGCCGCTTGCGTCCGTCCAGCTGGCCGCCTGCTGGCGGCCGCCGGGGGTGTTGCCTGGAGCTGGCTCGCCCATCGTTCCATACACGCCAGGCTGGCCATTGGAAGGAGACGGTACCGTCTGGCTTCCGCACACCCAGGTCCATTCGTGCGTCGACAAATCGAACTTCCAAAGATCGTTGAGCTCACCGAGCGTATTGGTCGAATCGGTTCCGCCCCCGCCGAACAACCATAAGTTGCCGCTCAGATCGGTCCAACTGTTGGCGCCGCCTCTGCCGCCTGGGATGTTTCCGGCGTCGGGAACTCCCGGTATACCATACACGCTTTTTGCTGAGTCCGATTCTTCCGCTGAGTCGCTCCCCCCCATCCAGGTCCATTCCAGGTTCGACGGATTGAACCTCCACAAATCGTTCAGCAGATCCTCGGTGCCCGTCGAGTCGTAGCCTTCTCCCCCAAACAGCCACAGATTGCCGCTCGTGTCGGTCCAGCTTGCCGCACAGAACCTGCCGCCCGGAAGGTTCCCCTTCGATGCGGCCTCCAACGTGCCATAGACGCCGAACCCGGCACCCGCAACTTTGGCGCTCCCTCCCATCCATGCCCATTGCCGTGTGGTGGGATTGAACTTCCAAAGATCGTTCAGCGTTCCCTCGGAACCGGTGCCGTCAACGCCGATTCCCCCAAATATCCATGCGTTCCCGCTACCGTCGGTCCAGCTATTGGCGCAATACCTGGCCCCAGGAACGTTGCCAGCCGACAGCGCGCCCAGCGTCCCATACACTCCAGCCTGGTTTACCGTATTGGCGCCTCCCATCCACGTCCATTCTGGTGAACCGCCGCTCTGCGCGCTGATAGCTGGCTCATAAACCAGGACAAGCAGGACGCATGCCAGAACGGCAGCCCAGCAGGACAAGATTTTCCGGCCACCACGTTCGAGACACAGCCGCTCCTGGCTTGGCTTCTGGGCAAGATGAGGTTGAATGAATGAGCGAAACCCCATGAGCGCAACCATCGTGAGCCTCTTCCAACAAGGCAGCCTTCAAACTGCGTTCGAATGGCTCGAATTCCTTGTTCTGTCTCATTCATCGGCGCGCATTTGTGCTTGTTCATGAGGGGTCTCTAACGGAAGTAATTGGCTGTCTGCTAGTTAGAGGTTTCTAATGCGTCCAGGCCCTCCCTCCATGCCTCTCCCCGGCTCCCCCAACCACCCCATCGCTGTTGTTCCTGATCCTCCAGATTCCAGTGCCGGTCTCCAGGCCGAAGCCCGCTCTCTTCCCAGCAAGATCATCGATCGGCGCCCTCACGGCGGACGCTCGTTCCTGACTCCTCAAGGAGCCAGCACCAGGGTGCGGCGCCCCGTGCGCGCACTCCCACAACGGTTGCGGAGCCGGCCAGCGATCTCGAGCTGGAATCCAGCTTCATAGCCGGTGCCGGCCCGGCGCCGTCGCGGGTCAAGCGGCTGGCTGTCGAAGTGCCATCAAGGCAACGGAAGGCGTGCGCTCTTGTGGATCGGCTCAACGGCTTCGGACCGGTCCCGCCGCGTTCTTCGCGGTGAACGCACGGAGGTTCCCAGGATGAGCAGCAGAGGGCAGAGCCGTCGCTTCTGTGCTTCGCTCCGCATCGCCGCGACGGAGCCAGCGGAGAGGCCGTGCTCTGTGACCCAGCCACCGCGCAGAACCCGGCACTTACCCCGCAAGCGGCGGCTTTTGCCTGCTATGGGAAGACGCTGGACGGCTCCAGCGGATTTCGAATTACTGTATCCCGTACAACTGGCCTCAAGTGGCTTTCTCGTCAAGAAAAAAGCCGCCATTTGCGATTTCAATACGGGTAAACAAACTCGAGATCCGCTCTGCTATATCCCCCAGTAGTAACTAAGAATAAGTTACAGTAACTTATCGCATCGAGTTATAGTAACTTCATGTGAATTACCAAAATGCCTTAACACTTTCTAGTTATTTATTTTACCCGGAAAAAGGAGCAAGCTTTGTCCTTGACAAGGGGATAGGCTTGATTAAAGACTTAGTAATCACTCCTCGGTGCAGAATTACTTCGAGTCAAAGTCAGGTCTCTTCCCAACCCCGCGGAGAGACCTGCTGATTGATTGATCCACCGGGTGAGATTAGCACATGAAACCACAAGGTCCTTTACGCGTGAACGGCGGCTCTGGAGTCTTCCTCGGTTCGCTGGGCAACAGCGTTGCGCGCGCCGTGCAGTTAACGCACTGGATATCACACAAGCATTCTGTCTCGGTTTTGAGCGGGATGCCGATTGAAGTTTGCAGAGGGTGAAAATGACGAATCAAGTAAGGTGTTTTTCGCGGCTGTCGGCGTTGATGGCGATGGTAGTCTTGACCGGTCTGGTTGCGGTTGCCCAGACTTCTGCGGTCAGGCTCGTCACACAGAAGATCGATGAGAGCAGGCTGGCAACCCTTCCGGGGCACGTTCACCCCGCGGCCAACGCCCTGAACGATCGCGGCCCGGTCGATGATAGCGCCCCCGTAGGCCATATTGTCCTTCTGCTCAAGCGCAGCGCCGCCCAGCAAATCGATCTCGACGCGTTCGTGGATCAACTGCACAATCCTCAGTCGGAGTACTACCACAAGTGGCTGACGCCGGCCGCCTTTGGCAGCCGCTTTGGCCCCGCCGATGAGGATGTGGCGGCGGTTGCCTCCTGGCTCGAGAGCAAGGGCTTCACCATCGAAGATATGCCTGCGTCGAAGACCCACATCGCCTTCACCGGCAATGTGGGCCAGATGCGCAATGCCTTCCACATCGACGTCCATCATCTGAGCGTGAACGGCGAGGCCCACCAGTCCACCATGAACGAGCCGCAGATTCCCTCCGCGCTCGCCGCCGTGGTCAGCGGTTTCCACCAGTTGAACGATTTCGGCCCCAGGCCGGCGAATCATTTTGCCGGCGTGTTCAAGAAGGACCCCGCCACCGGCAGCCTGACTCCGGCCGCGGAAGGCAGCACCGCTCCCCACGCCGACTTCACCAACACTTACAACAGCCAGACTTACTATGAGGTCGGCCCTCAGGACTTTTACACCATTTACAACGAAGCCCCGCTTCTGAGCGCCGGCATCAACGGCGCGGGAGTGACCATCGCGGTGATTGAGCAGACCCAGATCAATGCGGCGGACCCGGTGTCGTTCCGGGCGCAGTTTGGCCTGCCGGCATATCCCGCCACGCCCACCACAACCGCGGGCGGCATCAACTATATCTATGGCACCGCCTCCGGGGTGGGCGGAGACGCGGCCTGCATTGCGCCGCTCACCGTTGCAGCAGGGAAAACCAGCGGCGACGAGGGAGAAGCCGACATCGATGTGGAGTGGGCGGGCGTGGCCGCGCCCAACGCCATCATCGATTTTGTAGCTTGCGGCACCAAGGCCAACGCCATCGGCAGTTATGGCACCGATCTGGCCGCTGCGCACATCGCCAACTATCTGGCGGGCTCGGTGGCCTCGGCCAGCTTGAGCTATGGCGAATGCGAAGCAAGCTCCGGAAACAGCGCCTTTTACTCCAACCTGTGGGAGCAGTACGCGGCGCAGGGCCAGACGGCGGTTGTTTCTGCCGGCGACGGGGGGAGTATGGGGTGCGATACGCTCACCAATAACCCCTCGGTGAACGTGATGTCCGCCACGGCCTACAACATCTCCGCCGGGGGCACGGATTTTGGCGACACTTACATCAGCAACAACTATGCCACCGAACCCGCAACCACCTGGTGGAGCGCGACCAACGGCACGGGATTCTCCTCGGCCAAATCGTACATTCCGGAAACGACCTGGGGCGGCTATTGCTCCAACGCGCTCTTTGTCTCCTATCTGCAGAAGGCCGGGAACACCACCTTCGGCAATACCTACACGCCGGAGGCGGTCTGCAACAGCAGCTACTCGACCGCCAATGGATATACTGCCATCGCGGGCGCCGGCGGCGGCCCCAGCGCCTACACGGCCATCCCCTCCTGGCAGAGCGTCTATGGCATCGGCCTCTACTCGTCTTCGGCCAGCAAACGCAATCAGCCCGATATCTCCTTTTTCGCGGCCAACGGATTCTGGGGACACACGCTCCCCTTCTGCCAATCGGACGAGTATCCGTGCACCTACTCGGTGGCCGCGGATGCCTACGACCTGGAGGCTGGTGGCACGTCGTTCGCCGCTCCCGAGATCGCCGGCATGATTGCGCTCATCGTTCAGTCCACCGGCCAGTTCCAGGGCCAAGCCGACTACACCCTCTATGGGCTCGCGGCGCAGGAGTACGGCACCACCGCGACGCCGAACTCTGCCAACCTGAGCGCCTGCTCCGGCTCGGCCAAGGGCGCTAGCGTCGGTTCCAGTTGCATCTTCCGCGATATCGCAGCGGATACGCCCAGCCTGCAGGGCGGCGCCATCGCATCCCAAATCATCGAACCGTGCACTTACAAAAGTGTCACCGATTGCTATCGAAGCACGCGCAGCGATAAATACGGCCTGTCGGCCATCACCACTGCGGCGCACTCCTCCACGCTTGCCTACTCAGCTGGCGCAGGCTATGACCTGGCCACCGGCCTCGGCAGCGTCAACATCGCCAACCTGGTCACGGGCTGGAATTCACTGTCCCCTGGCTTCGCCAGCACCACCGCATTGACCGCCAGTGCCAGTACCATCGCCTATTCCACCACTCCCAACCTGACCCTGACGGCAACCGTGAAGGCCACCGGCCGCGGGGGCGCCGTGGCCCCCGGCGGCAAGGTCCAGTTCTACTCCGGCGGTTCCACCTCGGGAACCCTTCTGGGAACCAGTTCCATCGCCTCCAACTGCACCGGTACCGGCTCTGCAAGAAGTTGCAACGGCATTGCCACGCTCACCCTGCCCACCTCCAACCTGGCCCCCGGCGCCAATAGCCTCGTCGCTTACTTTGAAGGCGACGGCGCCAACGACGCCCCATCCACATCTCCGTCCGTTGCCGTCACTGTCAACAACTGGCCGCAAACGGTGACCATCACGAGCCCCAACACTGGAACCTACGGCACTCCGCTCCAGGTGACCGCCACAGCCAGTTCCGGCCTCAGCGCGTTTACTTTCTCGGTTGTGAGTGGGCCCGCATCGATCACAACGAACGGCGGTGTGCTTACTTTCACGGGCGTTGGTGCGGTGGTAGTCCAGGTCAGTCAGCCCGGAAATGCCACCTATGCCGCCGCTTCCGCGCAGCAGACCATTACGGTGAGCCCGGCCACGCCCACCCTGACCGTGGCCAGCTCTTTGAACCCGTCGACCTTTGGCGTATCGGTAACCTTTACCGCAACCATCTCCAGCGGACCCACCGGAACCGTGACCTTCTACGACGGCGGCGCAGCAATCGGCACCGGCACCATTAGCGGCGGAAAAGCGACCTACGCCACCGCCACCCTGACCGCGGGATCTCACACCATCACCGCCGGCTGGGCAGGAAATGCAGATTACAACGCCGTTACGTCCAGCGCGATTACGCAGGTGGTCAACAAGGCCACGCCGACAGTCTCCGCATGGCCGACCGCCAGCGCCATCACCTACGGGCAGACACTGGCCTCTTCCATCCTCACCGGTGGAACCGCCTCGGTGGCCGGCACTTTCGCATGGACCACGCCGGGCACCGCGCCGGGCGCAGGCACCGCATCGCAAAGCGTGACCTTTACTCCGACCGACTCGACCAATTACAACGTGCCTGCCGCCGGCTCGGTGAGCGTGACCGTCAACAAGGCCACGCCGACGATCGCCTGGACCACGCCCGCCCCGATCACCTACGGCACAGCGCTCAGCGCAACCCAGCTTGACGCATCCGTAACCTGGACCGTGGGCGGCGTCAACGGGCCAGTAGCCGGCACCTTCACCTATACCCCACCCGCCGGAACGGTGCTGACCGCTGGATCGCACACATTGTCCGTGACCTTTGCGCCGTCCGACACCACAGACTACAATGTCCCGTCGGCCGCGACGGTAAATTTGACCGTGCAGCAGGCCACGCCCTCGATCATCTGGTCTCCGCAGACGACACTGTATTACGGAAATGCTCTGGGCGCGGCCGAGTTCAACGCCACCGCTGTCTGGACCGTCGGCGGCTCGAACAATCCCGTGAATGGAACCTTCAACTACTCCGTCCCGGCTGGCACATTCCTGCCCGTGGGAACCAACGAACCTCTTTCGGTCACCTTCGTTCCGGCCGACTTGGTTGACTATATAACCCCGCCACCAGCGACGGTCTCGTTGATCGTGCTCCCGACAGTGCCCGCCGTGCTGCCCAATCCCTGCCCCACCGGCATTCTGGGGCCAGGCCCTGTCACCTTCTCCTGGACGACGGGCAGCGGTCCCGCGGCCTACTCACTGTCGGTTGGCGCAGGCGGGGCCGGCTGGACCGACCTGTATGCA
>JARLGE010000145.1 GCA_031296215.1 Occallatibacter sp. | reverse complement strand
TGGTTATGGGAGCGGGACCGGGTTCAACCAGGCCGGATAGGCAGGCGCCTAGAGCGGTTCCACAATTGCTGTACCCCGAAGGCACGGTTCTCAAGTGGCTTTTTCCTTTGAAGCTGTTTCATAACCCGGTTTTGAAAGGGCACGGCTTCAGCCGTGCCGCTACGGAGCAGGAAAATCGCGGGCTTTAGCCCCTGCATCGCCCTCCCTTCCGCAAATGCCGGAAGGGAGGGTTTTTCCGCAGCCTCTGTCGTACGAGACGCCGATCTCCATCTCCCGGATCGCAGATCAACCTTCAGGCACTACGCGGGGCCTAGTGGTGTGCGCTTGCGCTGCTGGCGGCGCTCGAGCTGCTCGCCGAACTGGCGCTGCCGACGTTCGATCCGCCGCCCGAACTGCTGTGCGAGCCTCCGCCGCTGGAGCCGGCGCTGCTCCCGCCTCCCCCGTGCGAACCGCCGCTGGAGCTGCCGCTCCCCCCTCCGCTGTGCGAGCCTCCTTGAGAGCCGCCGTTTCCCGCGCCGCTGCGGAACCCGCCGCCCGCACCGTTGGTTGACCCGCTGCTTCCCCCGCGAAACCCGCTGCCCCCGCCAAAGCTCGCGCCCCGCGCCTGCAGGCTGCCGCTGTGGTTGGTCATGGGCGCAAACACGGTCGCCGTCTTGCCGTTCTGCACCTCCTGCCGCGCCATCAGGAAGCTCTGCGTCTTGGCATCGAAGCTGATGGGGATGGCCGCCTTGCTCACTCCGGCGCCCTTGCTTGCCGGCGCCGCCGCCAAGGGGCGCGCTTCCATGTGCGGGGCGCCCGCCTGCTCCAAGGGCCGCAGTGAGGCAGCGCGAAACTCCTTGGGCGCAGCGGGCAGGAACGCGACCGGGCGGTTGGCTTCCAGCTTCACCGGCTCCGCCAGCAGTTGGTCCTTGCCTCGCACCAGGAACACCTCATGCTTGCTGTTGATCGCAGGCTGGCCTTTCACGTCGAACGGATGCAGCGGGACAAAGCCCACCTTGTGCCCGCTCTTCACCCAGCGAACCGGCTCAACGTGGTGCCGCTTGCCGCCCGCCACCCACACGTAGCGCTTCTTGTGGCGAATCCAGCTCCCCGCGTGACACACCGCCCAGCCGTACTGCGGCAGCGTCCATCTCCTCGCCATCACCGTCTCTTTCCCCGTAACCGGGTCCCGCAGCACCGTAGAGTGAAGGGCTCCCGGCGTGCACGGAAAGTCGGATTCCCGCTCCAGCACCTGCATGGGCGCCGCGCCGCCCAGCCTCCCAGCCTGCGCCATGCTCGCCGGCGCCAGTGCGGTGGAGCGCGCCGGAGACGATCCCGCCGCGGAGAAGCCCGTTGCGGAAGCCCCAACTGCGGCAGAGCCGGACGCTGAAGAAGCGGCAATCGCCGTCCCGTGTTCCGTCCCCTGGTTCGCTGACTCCTCCTCGCCACCCGCGTCCTTCGGCTCCCAGCAGGTTCCGTAGGGCGCGCAGTCAAAGAAGGTCCCCTGGTCTTTCATCTCCGCCAGCCCTGGAATGGGCGTGGTCAGCCCCGCCTCTTCCATCACGGCAGTGGTAGCCGCGGCGCGCTGCGTGGCGCGCTCCCCGACCCACTTGTCCCATGCGGCGAATGCCTCGTGCTCGTCGTCGCCTGCCGCATCCACGAGCTGGCCCTGGCGATAGGTAAAGGTGCGGCCGCTCATCATGGCATCCGCTGCCACCCCTGGCAGCCGTAGCCCGCCACCTTCCAGCGGCGTAATCGCCATGGCATCCGTGAAGCTCTCGATCCGGGCGTAGGTCTTGTCCGGATATTTGGAGATGATGTCGTCGGTCGGCGTCCGCAGAATGAACCGTTCGCCGGCCGCGTAGGGATGAATATAGAGCGATGCTGTGCCCGACAGCAGCGCCAGCTCGGTGTAAGGTACGCCCGCCGTCTCGTGCAGATCGTTGCAGGTCAGCACCGAGTTCTCGCCCAGGTAAAGCGTCGAGGCGTTTTCAAACTCGATCTCCGCGCGCCCCGCGCCGGTCACCACGCTGAAGCCGGTTTCCAGGGGCAGATCGGCAACCGCCTTTTCCCAGGTCGCCGTGCCGGGTTTCCCGTTCGCCTCGCCCCGCTGGATGCGCACATCCCCCTCGACATACACGATGCGGACAATCTCGGCATAGGTCGCATCGGAGTAGTGCCGGCTCAGCATCGACCCTGCTTCCTTCCGCAGCCGTTCGCTCGCGTCGCCGTTCAGAATGGCTTGAATCGCGGCCAGCGCCCGCGGCTCGTCCTGGCGCATCATGGCGTTCAGCGCCAGCAGTTTCACCTCGTCGCTCGCGCCCGGCTCAATCTGCACCGGCCTGCCGCTCTTGGCGCGAATCTCCACCTCCAGCGCGGCGCAGTCGTCAACCCAGCGGCTCTTCGCGTAGCCCTTGCGCAACTCCGCGCAGGTCGCCTCCGAGGGCATGGACTGGCCCAGCTTGTCTTCCGCATAAGCCTTCCAGTAGAGCGCCCCGTCGGCGTGCTCGCCACGCTGGCCCGCAACCTCGGTAAAGATCTTCACCGCGTCGGCCCAGCGGCTCTCATTCACCGCCCGCGTCCCTTCGGCAAACAGGCTCGTGTCCGGCGCATCCGAGCCGGCAAGCGTTACGGCAGCCGGCGCTCCGGCCGCCACGCCCGCCGCCGGAGCGGCCTCCATGCCGGCCGTGGGCGCCGACCCGGTAAACGCCTGTCCATACGCCTCTGCCGACAGCCCGGATGCAACCCTGCCCTGCGGCAACCACAAGAATCCCAACAACAATGCGGCGGGAATCACCGGCCCGGTTTTCATATTGTTCCTCCCTTGGCGGGATTGGCCTCGGCCCTTTTGTGACTCGATATTCTGGAGCGCAGCACGCGCACCTCGAAGAGCAGGCCATCGGCGTTCATCTCGTCCTGCAGCTTGGCAATGGCCTGGGCATTCAGGCCGCCCGGCGTGTTGGCCGCCTCCCCCAGCAGGCTATCCAGGTGGTCCAGGGCCGTCGCTACCGCCGGATCGCCCGTCCGCGCCAAGTTCTTGCGGCACACGCGATTGGCGGCCAGCAGGATGCGCGCCTCGTCGCGTAAGGGCGACGCCATCTGCGCAGGGTCCACATCCGCATGCTTCAGCTCCACCAGAAAACGCTCCGAGCGGTCCAGGTGATCGTCCAGAACTACCACCACGATGGGCTGCTTGGCCTGCGGCGTCTTGTGTTCCTCAGTCGCTACCGGCTGCTGTTTGCTCTTCTCCCATACCCGCCCCGCATAGAAAGCGCTGGCCGCAAGCAGCGCGCACGCCGCCGCATAGCCCACCCCCCTCATCCAGTTGCTCACCGCCCATGCGCCCGCCCACCAGCGTCTCTTATCCGGCGCGTACTCCGGCAACAGCGGCGCAATCGACGCCCACACCCGCCCGCCGTAGTCCGCATCGCGCTCGGGCGCCTCCACGCGGTCCAGATCGGCCAGGTCGCGCTTCAACTCGGCGAAGGCCTGCGCGCACTCTCCGCAGCCCGCCAGGTGCCGCTCCACGGCCGCCGTCTGCCCGCTCTCGCCATAGACCTCTGCAATCATCTCCTCTTCCGTCACATGCATCATGTCGCCACCCTCAGGGGCGCCAGCCTGCGCCGCATCTTCTTCACTGCCCGGAACACCGCCTGCTTGGCCGCATTCGGCTCAATGCCCAGCGCCGCGCCAATCTCCGCCGTGGTGCGGTCTTCCATGTGCCGCAGCACAAACGCCGTGCGCTCGGTCGCCGTCAGGCTTTTCAGCGCCTCCTGCTGCATCGATCCCACCTCGCCGCTCAACAGCAGCCGGTCGGGCCCGGCCGCCGGGTCGGCCACCTGCACCTGGTCCTGCTCCGGGTCGCTGCTCTCGCCCACACGATCCGTCGTAATGGCCTCGTCGCCGCGCCGGTGCTTCACCCGGTCCAGCGCGCAGTGCACTGCAATCCGGTAAATCCACGTCCCGAAGCCGGCTCGCGATTCGAACCCCTCCAGCTTGCGGTAGCCGCGCAGGAAGGCCTCCTGCACCACGTCCTCGGCATCGGCCTCGTTGCCGGTTATGCGATAGGCCACACGAAACAGAGTCCGGCTATGGCGCACCACCAGCGCCCCATAGGCCTCCTTGTCTCCCGCGAGAACAGCCTGGATCGCCGCGTGGTCGTTCCTGTCCATGCGCCCATTAGACACCCGCCGCCGGGCCGCGGTTAGGAGAGTTTTGCCGGGGAAATCGGCGGCATGGCCGCAGAAGCCCCCCGCCGCTTTGAAAGGGCATGGCTTCAGCCATGCCGCAAGGGGCACAAAAAAGGGCTCGGCTTTAGCCGCGGAGGGAAAGCAAATCCTCGAACGCACATTCCCTCCGCGCAGAGACTCGTCCCGACGGCGATCCTCAGATGTCTTGTAACCGTCCCCCACCGGCTGCGCCGCCCCGCGACGGCATGAAACCTGAGCCCGCCAATGCCCCCGCTAACTTGCTCACTTTCATTCCCAAAAATCCAGGCCGCTTTGTCATCACGATGGCTCGGCTTCCTGCCCGCTCCAAACTCCGCTTTCTTAGCCCCTGCCGCATCTTCTATCCGCTCGTCCCTCTTCCTTCGACCTATCTTCCTCGCCTTCCCATCAGCCCTCTTGCAAATCCCGAATCCATCTAATTCAAATGCCGATGCCGGGGCGGTGCGGCGTTCGCTGAAGTGAAAGCAAGGGCAATGGGACGGGCCTTTATACAGAGTGAACGGGAATGCTTTACAGTTAATTTATGGGAAGTTACTCGCCAAACCCACAACCGGAGATTCTGCCACCCGGCGCGGCCATGCCGCCACCGCAGGCGGTGCGCCGGCCCCGGCCCGGATGGGCCACCGCTCCGGCCACCTACCTGCTGGTGGGCATCAACTGCGCGGTGTTTCTGGCCATGGTGGCGAACGGAGTCAGCATCGGCAGCCCCACCACCGGACAGTTGATGCACTTTGGCGCCAATAACGCGGGGTCGGTGCTGATCAACGGCGAGTGGTGGCGCATTGTGAGCGCCATGTTTGTGCATGTGGGAATTCTGCACCTGGCTACCAACATGTGGTGCCTGTGGAACCTGGGCCTGCTGGCCGAGCCGCTCATGGGATCGGCGGGCGTCCTGGCGGTGTACATTCTCACCGGCGCCGCGGGGAACCTGCTGTCGACCGACATCAACTGGCTTTTCCCCATTCGCGATGGGGCCGGCGGGGTGTTTTTCCCTGCCGGGGCTGGCGCTTCCGGAGCCGTCTTCGGAATTGCCGGTGCGCTGATTGTGCTGCTGAAATCGAACCGGCTGCCCGTGCCTCCCTTCGAACTGAAGAAACTGCGCAAGTCGGTCATCTACTTTGCCGCCCTGAACCTGGTGCTGGGCCTGTCCATCAGCGGCGGCAACCTGTTCCTCCATTCAGGCCTGAACATCGACAACATGGCCCACCTGGGCGGGTTCGCCTGCGGATTGCTGTTTGCGGCTCCCATGGTTCCCAGGCTTGGCTCTCCGCGATCGGTTTTTCAGGCGCGGCTGCGCGCTGCCGTGGGGATCGTGGCCGGGTTGCTGGTGTTGTTCGGGTTCTACATCGCCCACGTAACGCCGCCGGCCGGGCTCATCAAGTTTCTGAATAGCTGAGGACCTTCGGGCTGGTACCCCAGTGCGGGTGCCGGGTGCCGGGTGCCCCCGGTCTCGATTTTGAGACCGGGGATAGCACGATCTCCAACACGAAATTATCCGGTCAGAGACTTACTCTTTCAGCGTCACCGTAATCTTGCGCGCATCGCCGCCGGTCGACGTGATGGCAATCTCGCCCGTGGCCTTCTTGCGAATGCTCTTGAACTTCTCGCCCCACTCCACCAGCACCAGCGCGTCCTGCGTCAACAGTTCGTCCAGGCCCAGCGTCTCCAGTTGCCGCTCGCCTTCCAGCCGGTACACGTCCAGGTGGTAGAGCTTCACCGGCTTGCCGTCGCGCGCGCCGTCGTACTCGTGAATCAGCGTAAACGTCGGACTGGTCACCTCGTCGGCCTCGGCCGCGTCCAGCGCCTGCGCAATCCCCTTCACCAGCGTGGTCTTGCCCGTGCCCAGGTCGCCGCGCAGAATCAGCAATTGCGGCGGCGTCAGAAGCCTGGCCAACTTGCGGCCCACCTCGATCGTGTCCGCGCCGCTCTTGGTGGTGAACTCGTGAATCCGGCCTGTTGCGGTCAGTGTGGCTTCGGTCATCCCCGAACCTCGTCAGGGGCCGCTCGATGCAATGCCCCCTGCAACCAAACATAACCGTTCTCCCCGCGCGAATCAAAGCGAAAAGCCCGAGAAAATTGCCGCAGGCTGTCGGTGGCCAGCAAAGTATGCTCGTCCTGGTTAGCCTCTGGCCCCCGCACCGCCAGGTCCGCGGCCAGCCCATGCAGGCAGACCGCCGCCTCCACCGCCCGCGCCGCGTCGGCACTGAATTGCGCCAGCAGCCCCGCCACCAGCCCGGTCAGCAGATCGCCGCTGCCGCCCTTGGCCATTCCGGGGTTCCCGGTGGTATTCACCGCCACCCGCCCGTCCGGATGCGCGATCAGCGTCCGCGCCCCTTTCAGCACCAGCGTCACGCCGAACTTTTCGGCAAACCCCCGCGCCACCTTCAGCCGGTTGGCCTGCACCTCGGCCACCGTGATCCCCGCCAGCCGCGCCATCTCTCCCGGATGAGGCGTCAGCACCATGGTCCGCTCGCCGCGCCGAGCCAGCTTCGCCAGCAGCACCGGCTTGGCGGCCAATATGTTCAGCGCATCCGCATCGATCACCGCTGGAATCTTGGTCGCGGCCAGCAATCCGGTCACAAACTTCACCGTCTCCGCCGCCTGCCCGATTCCCGGCCCGATGGCCAGCACCGTCTTGCCCGCCAGCAGAGCCGTCAGCGCCTCCGGAGTCAGACTCTCTGCCGAGATCGCACCCGCTGCCGTCGCCGCCAGCGGCCACGTCATCAACTCGGGAGCAACAGCGGCCACCACCGCCAGCGCCGGCGCGGGAACCGCCGCCGTCACCAGCCCCGCACCGCTCCTTAGCGCCGCCAGCGCCGCCATCGTCGGCGCGCCCGCACGGCCCCCCGCCGCGCCAAACGTCCCGCCCACCACCAGCACATGTCCAAAGCTGCCCTTGTTCGCTCCCCACGCGCGTGGAGTCCGAACCAGGTCCAACGCCGATCCCGCCCAATCCACGCCCAACTTCGAGACAATCGCCTCTTCCGGCGACCCGATCGGCGTCACTACCACCGGCTGGTCCCACCGCCGCGTCAGTTGCCCGAACACATGCGCCGGCTTGGGCGCCGTAAAGGTGATCACCGCATCCGCCGGAAACACCGGGGCCCCCGCGGACAGGTCTTTGTTCGCGGGCTGGAGCACCGAACCCGCAGCCGAAGCCGCCGTCGCATCCGCCCCCCACCCCGAAGGCAGATCGACCGCCAGCACCTGTGCCCCGCTGCCCTTCACCCATTCCCACGCCGCCAGCGCCAGCCCCTTCAGTGGCGGCTTGAATCCCGTCCCCACCACCCCGTCCACAATCAGGTCCGCTTTCAGCGCCTCGGCGTGCGCGGCCAGTTGCTCCGCCGTCTCCACCACATGCACCGAGCCCGGAGCCGCCGCAGCCAGCAGTTCTCCCCACGCCGTCACCACATCCGTCGAGAATCCCTCCGGGGCGCCCAGCAGCAGCGTCGTCACGTCCAGCCCCGCACCGGCCGGCCCCGCCTGCCCCAGCAGCCGCGCCGCCATCATCCCGTCCCCGCCGTTGTTCCCACGGCCGCACAACACGGTCACCCGCCGCGCCCGCGGAAACTGCGCTCGCGCAAAAGCGGCCACAGCTCCAGCGGCCGCCCGCATCAAATCGATCGACGCAACCCCGAACCGCTCCGTTGTCGCCCGGTCGCAAGCCTGCATCTCGGCAGCCGTCAGTACGTGCATGGCATCCATGGTAACGGATGTCAGAACTCGACCCTCGCTTGAAATGCAAGCATGCGCGGCGAACTGTCTCCGCCCAGGCCCACGCCCAGCAACCCGGTAGGCGGAGAAATCGTGCCTTCCAGCGTCCCGAACTTGGCCGGAATGTACTCGCCCGGCACACCCGCCTCCACGTTGCCCGGCAACGCGAAGTTTGGATGGTTGAACGCATTGAACATCTGCGTGTCGAACCGCAGCGACGCCCGCTCCGTGAGAGGAAACCGCTTGGTCAGGTAAATATCTGAATCGGTAAAATGCGGCCCCCGCACCGTGTTGCGCCCTGCATCGCCAAACTGGCAATTGGCAGCCGAATCGCCTCCCGTGCAAGCCCCCGTCGTCGGATCGACCACCGAGACAAACGCCTCCGGATTCAGCCATTGTTTCGTGCCCGCCACCGTAACTCCGGAGTACGCGGTCTTGCTGTATAACGGCACCCCCGGAACCCTGCGCGCAAATTGCGGTCCGCTGCCCTGAAACACCCCGCTGCCATTGGCCGTATATGGCTGGCTCAGCACCGTGAATGGCAGCCCGGAATGCAGGAACGCCGTCTCGGAGAAAGACCATCCGCCAAATAGCGTCCGCAACGCCGCGTGGCTCGAGTGAAATGGAATCCGGTAAATCCCGAACCCGGAAACGTTATGCCGCACATCGTAGTCGCAATCTCCATACTGACGCCTCAGTTCACCCGGCAGCGGCGACAAGATTCCTTGAGTAGAAAACGCCAACAGTCCTCCGTTCGACACCTCATCCAGGCAATGACTGAATGTGTAATTCCCCTTCAGTGTCAGGCCGCCAAGCTGCTCACTTACGCTGGCCTGCAATCCGGAGTAACTGCTGCTTGCGTTGGTCTCAAACTCGTTCACGCTGCCGAATCGCCGATCGAGCGGCTTCTGGTAAGGGTACGGCGCGAAGCATCCCGCGCAAACCGTCTGGTAGCCGTTCAACTCCACTTGATAGGGCTCATGCACTCCGCGCGTCCCCACATAATCGAGCCGCACCGCACCGCCCTTGCCCGTCTGCTGTTCGATCCCAAAGTTATATTGGTAGTAATACGGCGTCTTCAGCGTGCCGCTCGACAATGTATTCATGCTTACCGCCAGCGGGCAGGTCGGCGCACCCAAGGCAATCCCTGCGCACGGCGCTCCACCGGCGGCAAACACAGCCTGGAAGCTCTCGTCAGCTTGCAGAGTTGCATCCACCGCGCTGCCCGGCACCTTGGGCGCAATTCCCACCCCGCCCACCTGTCCGCCGATCCCTCCCACAAACGTCGGCGCATTCGGAGCATTGGTCGCGGCAAGGTCGGCAATCTGCGCTGGAATAATATCGTTGAAGACTCCGAACCCGGCGTGGATGACAGTCCCGTGCGCCACCTCGTAAGCCCCGGAGACTCGCGGCTGCCACACCAGCAACGGAGTAGCTTGAAACAAGCCGCGAACCCTGGCTTGGATAACTTGATCGAGCGGTTGACTTATTTGGTGCGATAACTCCAGAAACGAACTTGCGGACCGTGCAAACAACCTTTGCTGATTCACGGGATCGGTATTCCACGTCGCGCGCACCCCCGCAGCCAGCGTCATGCGCGCCGCGGGCTTGAAGCTGTCCATCGCATACGCGTCCAGATTCCCCGCCGCCACCCGCTCCTTCAACGCAACCGGATAAGTCTCGCTTTCTGTATAAGCCGCGCCATAAGTGAACTGCGCCAGGTCGTTATAGACGGCGGTGGGCACGCTGCCCTCGCTCAGGTCGTAGTCACTTACGTCGATGCGACGCGTGTTGACGCCGAATTTGTACGTGTTCTTTCCACGCATCCACATCAGGTTGTCGTTGATCTGCCACTGCGTCACGTTCCGCCCCTGCGGATAGGTATTGTCGTTGCCGCCAATCGTCGTAAATGGTGCGCTGTTGCTTCCCGCCGTCAGCACAATGGGAAACGCCGCGACCACCTGCGCAAACTTCTGTGGCGCAAAGATGCTGCTGTACCAGCTCGCGCCGGGATTGAACTGGTTCACCAGATTCGAATTGAAGATGTGCGTATACCCCGCAACAAGTGTCCTCTGCGGCTGCGGAGAATACGAGTTGAACATCGCATTGATGGGGTCGGTGTAAGCGGCCTGCAAACCCGTGTCCTGCTGAAACCGGTACCACACGCTGTTGTTGCGGTCGATGGTGTGGTCGATCTTCACCACCACCAGATTCTCGCCGTCGCTGTTGGTCAGCGACACCTGCCTCTGGTTGGCGCAGCCGCCGCCATCAAAAAGGCTCCCACTCGTTTGCGCTCCGGGCAACAGGACCCCGCTCGCATCCAGCGGACACGAACTCACTTGAACCGGCGTCCCTGCCGTGCTCCGGTACAAGTTGAACATCGACTGGTAAAACGGAATCTCCTGCGGCTCGGCTGGGAGCGCGGTTCCCGTAATCGGGTCCGTCCCTCCCAATGCGAGTTGACTCAGCACATATTGCTGGTAGGCCGGCGAGGGCGTCACCACCTGCGAAACCAGCGGCAGCGCAATCCTGATTCCCTCGTAGTGCGCAAAGAAGAAGAGCTTGTCGCGCCGCAACGGCCCGCCCACGCTCACGCCAAACTCGTTCACCGTCGAGCGCGGCTTCTTGGTAACACTGTCCGCCGTATCGTTCGCATGCAGAAAGTAATCTTCCGCATTCAACAGCGACCCATTCCATAACTCGTATAAGTCGCCGTGAAAATGGTTAGTCCCCGGCTTGGTGAAGTAATTCACCTGCGACGCGCCATATCTTCCTTGATCCACCGAGTAAGAATTGGTGTTGACTGTTGCTTCTTCCACCGCATCCAGCCCAATCACCAGGTTCGTCGATAATCCGATATTTAATCCCAGCCACGGATCGTTCGTGTCGTATCCATCCAACATGTAGCCGTTCGAGGTTGCGGGCAGCCCGTTGAACTCCACGTTCCCATAGCCGCCCGCGGCCTTCGCATCGTTCGAGGAACCGGCCGTATTCATCAGCGCGCCCGGCGCAAACTGGGTGATGAAAGTCAGGTCCTGCCCTGGATTCGGGAGGCTCTCAATCGTCTTGCCTTCCAGAGTGGTCGTCGTATTCGGGTTCTCCAGGCTCAGGAGCGGCTGCTCCGCCCTCACTTCAACGCTCTGCGTGGTCGATGCCAGCGCCATGACGAAGTTGAGCGTCACCGTGCGCCCCAGGCCCACAGCAACCGGACGCGATGTCTGCTCTGCCCACCCGCTTGCCGTAACGGTCAACCCATAGCTACCGGGATTCACCTGTGAAAAAAGAAACCGCCCCTCGCCGTTTGTAAGTCCGCTGCGCGTGGCCCGCGTCTCAACATTGGTAGCAGTAACTGCGGCGCCCGTCACCACCGCGCCGGTCGGGTCGGTCACAGTTCCGGAGATTGCGCTGGATATCCCGCTCTGTGCCCGCGATAACTTCCAGTTAACTATAGCTAAGAGGAGAAGTAAGATACACCTATACCGGATTCTTCGCGTGGATCTCATGGATAACCCCCTTGGGGAAGTAAGGTTATTAGGCTGCTGCACTTTCGTTCGGCAGTTAGCGCATTAAGTCAGCCGTAGCGAGCTTCGCGTTCTCCCGCCTCATCCCTTTCACCGCAGCATCAGCACCAGGAACCACGCATTCAGCCCCGCGATCAGCGCCGCCACAAACCACGAGAGGCCCTGCAGCCACGGCCCATTCACAAACTCGCCCATCTTCTTGCGGCTGCCCGTGAACATCACCAGCGGAACCACCGCAAAGCTCAACTGCAAGCTCAAAATCACCTGGCTTAGCAGCAGCAGCTTCTCCGTGCCCCGCTCGCCCGTAATCGCCACCACGATGATCGTCGGAATAATCGCCAGCGACCGCGTTATCATCCGCCGCTGCCACGGCTGCAGCTTGAGGTGGATGAACCCCTCCATCACCACCTGCCCCGCGAGCGTGCCGGTAATCGACGAGTTCTGCCCGCTCGCCAGCAGTGCAATCGCAAACACCGTGCTCGCCCCCGCCGCGCCCACCAGCGGGCTCAGCAGCTTGTACGCGTCTTGAATCGCCGCAACCTCGAAGTGCCCACTGCGATAAAACACCGCCGCCGCCACAATCAGAATCGCCGCATTCACAAACAACGCCACCGTCAGAGCCAGAGCCGAATCCACGTTGGCCATCAAGATGGCTTCGCGCTTCCCTTCCGGCGTCCGCTTGTAGCGCCGGCTCTGCACAATCGACGAGTGCAGATACAGGTTGTGCGGCATCACCGTCGCCCCCAGCATCCCGATGGCGATGTACAGCATCGTCGGATTGGTGACAATCTGCATCGACGGGATGAACAGATTGCGCAGCGCCGGCCCGTACTCCGGCCGCGACAGAAACAGTTGCACGCCGAACATCGCGATGATGGTTCCGATCAGCGTGATCACCAGCGCCTCCACCACGCGGAAGCCCCACCGCTGCAAGAGCAGAATCAGCAGCACGTCCAGCCCCGTAATCAGCACGCCATAAAACAGCGGAATGTGAAACAGCAGGTTCAGCGCAATCGCCGACCCGATCACCTCGGCCAGGTCGCACGCCGCAATCGCAATCTCCGCGCCCGCCCACAGCCCGAAGCTCACCCACCGCCCATAGCTCTCGCGGCAAAGCTGCGCCAGGTCCCGCTCCGTGGCCACGCCCAATTTCAAGCTCAGGCTCTGCAGCAGAATCGCCATCAGGTTCGAAGCCATGATGACCGACAGCAGCGTGTAGCCGAACTGCGATCCGCCCGCAATATCGGTGGCCCAGTTGCCGGGGTCCATATACCCCACCGAGATCAGGAACCCCGGCCCCAGAAACCCCAGCAACCGCCGCCAGCCAATCGCCGAGCGCGAAATCCGGACGCTCGAAAACACCTCCGGCAGGGAGGGCTCGTTGGTCTCGACAAGAGTTTTCACTGCTGTGGCCATAGGAAAATAGAGTAGAGCCCGCAAGGCCCTCAACTTGAGTATGCCACAAGTTGTTAATCATGGTTAATTTATTTCATTATGTGAAATTACCGTGAAAAATCCGCCCGCAGCCACCCATCTCCGTGCCCCATCCTGCCCACAGCCGCCCATCTCTGTGCCCCATCCATCGAGCGTTTTTTGCTCGATGGGTGGGAGAGCACAACACCCCATCCACCCGCTGGCCGCAAACCTAACCCGCCTCCGCCCGCAGCCGCCCATCTCCGTGCCCCATCCATCGAGCGTTTTTTGCTCGATGGGTGGGAGAGCACAACACCCCAACCACCCGCTAGCCGCAAACCTAACCCGCCTCCGCCCGCAGCCAAACCGCCTCCGCCGCCGGTCTTCCTAGAATCGAATTCCCCGTACTCAACTCAATCGAAACGGTTTGATCGTAGTTCTGGCTCACCACGCGCAGGCTCT
>JARLGE010000144.1 GCA_031296215.1 Occallatibacter sp. | reverse complement strand
GGTCATCTCTTCGCGACTCTGGGCAAAATGGGTATGCACGCTGGCGATGACAATTTCCATTTCGGCGAGTGTCTCGTCCGCGAGGTCGAGCGCGCCGTCGGCCAGGATATCGACCTCGATGCCGGCGAAGACGCGGATGCGGCCGGCCATCTCGCGATCGACGGCGCGGATGCGTTCCACGTGCTCCAGCGCCCGCCGGTCGTCGAGGCCGTTGGTCATGGCCAGGTTTTTGGAGTGGTCGGTAATGGCGATATAGCGGTAGCCAACCGCCAGGGCGGCGTCGGCCATCTCGCGGATGGAGTTGTGGCCGTCGGTGGCGGTGGTGTGCATGTGCACGTCGCCGCGCAGGTCGGAGCCCTGCATCAGGGGCGGCAAGGCGTGGTGCGCGGCAGCTTCGATCTCGCCCAGGTTTTCGCGCAGTTCGGGCGGAATCCAGTCCATGCCCAAAGCGGCGTAGATCTCCTGCTCCGTGGCGGCGGCCACGACCGCCTCGTCGTCGAGGCGCGCCAGAGCCCACTCGCTGAGCGTGTACCCCATCTTGAGCGCGCGCTGGCGGAGAGCCACGTTGTGGGCCTTGGAGCCGGTGAAGTATTGCAGCGCCGCGCCGTAGGAGGCCGAGGGCAGCAGGCGCACGTCGACCTGCAGGCCGTCGTGCAGGTGGAAGCTGACCTTGTTTTCACCTTTGGCGATGATGTTGTGGATGCCGGGATAGGCGGCAACGTACTCGACCGCGGCTTCGGTGTGGCCGGGCGCGCAGGCAGGGCCGGTAACCAGCAGATCGAGGTCGCCGGCGGTTTCGCGGCCGCGGCGCAGGGAGCCGGCGGGGGTGATCTTCTCAATTCCGTCGAAGGCCAGCAGATAGGCGGAGATGCGCTGGGCAGCTTCTTCGGCAACGTCGATGCGAAAGCGGCCGGCGGAGCGGCGATAGTCGTCGATGCCCTTGCGCAGCTTCTCGATCTGCTTTTCGCCCATGCGCGGCAGGCCAGCGAGGCGGCCGGCTTCAATGGCCTCGGCGAGCTGATCGATGGAGGCGATCTGGGCGGCGGACCAAAGCAGGGCGACGGTCTTGGGGCCCATGCCGGGAAGCTTGAGCAGCTCGAGCAGGCCGGAGCCATACTTGGCCAGCAGCTCCTCGCGCAGGGGCAACGTGCCGGTGGCGGCGATGGCCTGCAGGTTGGCGGCCATGCCCTTGCCGATGCCGGGAATCTCCAGCAGGCGGGCGGTGTCCAGCGCGGCGGCCATGAGGTCTACAGTGGTCTGCTCGGCTGCTTCGGCGGCGCGGCGATAGCTGCGAATGCGAAAGCCGTCGCCGCCATCGATCTCGAGCAGGTCGGCGGTCTCCGCCAGCAGGCGGGCCATGGTGAGGTTGTCCATGGCGGAAGGGTATCAAAAGGCAGGGAACAGGGATCAGGGAACAGGGATCAGGGAACAGGGATTAGGGGCTAGCGAGCCGGCGCGGAATGGGCAGACGCGGGGCGAACAGTGTTGTGTGATGGCTGAGGTTGATTTGGGCACACGTAAAGCGAACCACCTGGGGGTGGGCTTGCTGGAACGCCCGGTAAATCCGCGCTGCTAGGCTGCGCTATGGGCGGCGTCCTTGAAGCGGATCACTGCATCCGCCTGAGGGCCTTTCTGACCCTGGACGATATCGAACTCGACGTCATCGCCCTCTTTGAGTGTTTTGTACCCGTCCAACTGAATCGATGAGTAGTGGACGAATACATCCGGCCCGTCTTCGCGACCGATGAATCCGTAGCCCTTGGCGTTGTTAAACCACTTGACCTTCCCTTTGAATTGAGCCACAGGCTCCCTCTTTCTTTGCTTCGTGCGGGGAATACCGGGATTGAGGGAAATCAGCCCCGGTAAACACTAAGACGCCAAAGCAGGGAGAAAGGTTGAAATGTTTTTGGGAATTTGGTTTCACAAAGTGGGATGGGCTGCCGGGAAGCGGCCTGGAACGCCCGTCTCGTCTCTATTTCCCGCGCTTGCCTGCCTTCAGCCGCGCGTAGAGCAGGACGCTGGTCAGGGTTTTGCCGTCCTTGATGGCGCCTTTCTCGATCATGCGGAGCAGGTCAGAGAGCTTGACCAGGCGGAAGTCGATCTCCTCGTCGTCTTCCGGATGGGCATCGCCGGCGACCAGGCCTTCGGCGATGAAGACAATCATCGATTCGCCGAGAAAGCCGGGGCTGGCGTAATACTCGACCAGCGGCTTCCATTTCTTGGCGCTGTAGCCGGTCTCCTCGGCCAGTTCGCGCCTGGCTCCGGCCAGGGCGTCCTCGCCGGGGTCGAGCTTGCCGGCCGGCAGTTCCCACAGATACTGGTTGGCGGCATGTCGGTATTGGCGCTCGATCACGATCCAGGGATTGCGCTTGTTCTTCGAGCTGTCCATGGCCAGGATGACCACGCTGCCGTTGTGGCGGATGACATCGCGCTCGTTGGGCTTGCCGCTGGGCTCGATGATGCGGTCGTGCAGGACGCGGAAGAGCGAACCCTGAAAGACAACCTCGGAGCTGAGCAGGCGGGCGGTTCCGGACGGCTCGGACTGAGGCGCTTTGGCGAGTTTTCTGGCCTTGGGTTTGCTGGCCTTGGCGGGCCTGGATTTTTCCTTCCTGCTTGCGGCGGGCTTGGTCTTTGCGGCGGCTTTCTTCACGGACTTCTGGGGCGCGGCGGCCTTTGCGGCCTTGTTCTTGCTGGGCATTTCGATTGATCTCTCCTCGAAGCGTTCTCAGGGAAAGTATACGCATTGCGGCGCCAGGCTGAACGAATGGGCGGCCGTCCTAACGCTGCGCTGCCTGGGCAAGAGGAGCATCAGCTCCGTTGAATTTCGTTGAATGCTCGCGGTACTGGTCGCCGTCTGTAGACTTGGTCCAGACGGTGATGGCAGATGCCCCTTTTTGCTAGTGGGCTGAGGAAAATACGCCGCAATCTCCTCCGGGTGCAATCCGGCCAGAAGCCGTGGGTCGCAAAGGTTGGCTTCTTTACCGCCGAGCAGATTGCCAAGATAAACGAAGCCCGCGTCTCTATGGGGTTCCCGGCGCTGCTGCCCGAAATACTGTTCCATGGTTCCCATCTTTACGTAAGCAGATGTGTCAAAGACAACTACACGATAGATCAGGTTCTAGAGCAGATAGAGAGTGCGCTTGGGGAATCCTCCGTGGTTGACCCCTCACCCCCTGCGGTTGTTCTCCGGAATCCCAACAAAAGGTTCGACCACAAAGGGAACCCAGTGAACGACAAGGCGGTATTTGAATGCAGCGGAAGGCAACCCTATGCGGACCTCTACTCTGTAATCCCGGATGGTGATGGATTGAAGGAGAAGCCCAAAAGGCGATAGGGCCACTCGGAGAGTGGCCCTATCGAGAACCGAAGGATGTTTTTGCCAGGGTAACGTCTTCGTTCCTGACCTCAACCCTTCGAACTCCATTATTTCACACATTTGAATGATGTCAAGTTCTATGTAAAGGAAACCACGCATACAAGGCCCTGGTTGTGCATCGATTCGGTCCGGCGTGGCATCCTTAACTGAGCGCGATTCGATGGACGCCTGTCGAGCCTGCCGGTAGCCGCAGGGCAGCCGGGCCGGAATGGAACGCTCCTGAGCGCATTTCCAACAAAAGAGAAGACGTTGCCGACCGCAGATTGCTTTCCCATCACCGTGGCGCCGGGGCTGCACAGGCTGTTTCTGGACTACTGCGCAGCCGATGCGGCGGCGCGCCCGTTCTATGCTTCGCTCCCTCCGGACAGCAGTTGGTCCCCCGCGGCGGATGGCCGCGCGGTTCCGGCCCACTGGCCGGAGCTGGTCGAGGTGATCGCCGCGCAGAATCCTTGCTCCGCGGGGACGGCCGCAGCGCGGGCGCTTGAGGCGCTGGGCGAGGGCGCGGGCACGGTGGTAACGGGCCAGCAGGTGGGACTGTTCGGCGGACCGCTGTTCACGCCCTTCAAGGCGGCCACGGCGGTGGCGCGGGCGCGGGCCGCCACGGCGGCGGGGAGAGCGCATGTGCCCATCTTCTGGCTTGCCACCGAGGACCACGACTTTGCCGAGATCAACCACGTGGTGTTTCCGGCGCGGAGAGAGCTGAAGAAACTGGTCTACGCCGAATCGCCCTCGGCGCTGCCCGTGCCGGTGGGCGGAATTCCGCTTGACGAGCGGATCACGCCGCTGGTGGATCAGGCGTGGGAGCTGCTGGGCCCGTCTGACGCCATGGACGCGCTGGCCTCGGCTTACCGGCCGGGCCGAACTTTTGCCCAGGCGTTTCAGGAGTTTTATTCGAAGGCCTTTGCCGCGCAAGGGCTGCTGGTGCTGGATGCCGGCGGGCGCGCGGTGCACAGGATGGGCGCGCCGGTGCTGCGTGCGGGCCTCGAGCGGGCTGACGAGCTGCACGCCGCGCTGCTGGCCCGGAACGCGGAGCTCGAAGCGGCCGGCTACCACACCCAGGTTGCCGTCGCGGCGCAGTCCAGCCTGTTGTTTTTGATCGACGATCGCACCGGCGGGCGGCTGGCGTTGAAGCGGATGGGCGCGAGCGCCGCGGAGCCGCGAGGGCTGTGGCAGGCGGGGCGGCAGAGCTTTTCGACGGTCGATCTGGTGGGGATCCTGGAATCGGAGCCGGAGCGGATTTCTCCCTCGGCGCTGCTCAGGCCAGTGTTTCAGGACTTTCTGCTGGGGACTTCGCTGACCATCGGCGGGCCGGCGGAGATCGCCTACTTTGCGCAGTCGGCGGTCTTATTCGAGAGGATTCTGGGACGCGTCACGCCGGTCCAGCCGCGTTTCTCCGGAACCCTGATCGAGCCCGCGATCGCCGATGTCCTGCGCAAGCACGAGCTGACCGTGGAGCGGGTCTTCAGGGAGACGCCGGACTCGCTGGCGCAGTTGCTGGCGGCGCGGGCGATGCCGGTGGAGGGCAAACAG
>JARLGE010000143.1 GCA_031296215.1 Occallatibacter sp. | reverse complement strand
TTCGACTTCGGCCAGGGTTGCGGTGCTGGTGTCGCCGGGGGTGGTCATGGCCAAGGCGCCATGGGCAACGCCGCAGCGCAGAGCCCAGTCGATGGGCTTGCCGGCCAGCAGGCCGTAGATCAACCCCGAGGCAAAGCTGTCCCCGCCGCCCACGCGGTCGAAGATGTCGATCTCGCGCTGAGGCACGTGCACGATCTTGTCTTCATAGAGAGCAATGGCTCCCCAGGCGTTGCGGCAGGCTGTGGACGCGGTGCGCAGCGTGCTGGCGATGAGCTTCAGGTTGGGGTAAAGCGCGGCCACTTCGCGCAGCATCTCTTCGTAAGCGGCGATAGGCAGCTCGGCGAAGTCTTCCGCGACGCCTTTGAGCTCGACGCCGAGCATGGCGGAAAAGTCTTCCTCGTTGCCCAGCAGCAGATCGACCTTGGCAACCAGCGCGCGATTCACTTCCTGCGCCTTGGCTTTGCCGCCGATCGACTTCCACAGCGAGTCGCGGTAGTTCAGATCGTAAGAAACAAGGGTGCCGGCAGAGCGCGCGGCGTCCATGGCTTCGGCGGCCACCTGCGCGGTGGAGGCCGAGAGCGCGGCGAAGATGCCGCCGGTGTGGAAGCACTTCGTGCCCTTCTCCTTTCCCAAGATCGCTGTCCAATCGAAGTCGCCAGGATTGAGTTGGCTGACGGCGGTCAGGCCGCGGTCCGAACAGCCCACGGCCCCGCGCACGCCGAATCCGCGTTCGGTAAAGTTGAGCCCGTTGCGCACCTGCCGGCCGACGCCGTCGTAGGGAACCCATTTGACCAGCGAGGTATCCACGCCCCCCTGCAGCATCAGGTCTTCCACCAACCGGCCCACGGGGTTGTCGGCCAGGGCCGTGGCGATGGCGGTGCGCAGGCCAAAGCAGCGGCGCAGCCCGCGGGCCACGTTGTATTCGCCGCCGCCCTCCCATGCGGAAAAATGGCGAGTGGTGTGGATGCGGTTCTCGCCGGGGTCGAGGCGCAGCATCACCTCGCCGAGTGCAAGGCAGTCCCAGCGACGGGGTGAGTCGGGAAAAACGAGCGGCTTCATGGCGTCGGGTCAGCTTTCAACTGACACTGTATCGCATCGGCGCGAAGGGGCGGGCGCGATGCGCCGGGGTGCGCGGGCAAATCCCCTTGCATGATAGTGTTTTTGGGTTGGCACTTGTGCGGGATTTGCGCTGCGCGGCGGCTTTGGGCGGGGGCGCCGCAAGGCCGGCCAGGGAGATGGATCGGCCGATGAGCCAGGGCCTTTTTGATCTGAGTGGACGGGTCGCGGTGGTCATCGGCGGGACCACCGGCCTGGGCCAGGCAATCGCGCTGGGCTTGGCCCAGGCCGGCGCGGACGTGGTGGCCAGCTCGCGCCGCTTGGAGCAGGTGGAGCGCATGGCGCAGGAGATTGAAGCGCTGGGCCGGCGCACGCTCTCGATGGTCAGCGACGTTGTCGAACGGACGACAGTGCAAGCCTTGCACGATGCGGTGATGAAGGAGTTTGGGAAAGTGGATATTCTGGTGAACGCGGCCGGGATCACCTTCAAAGGGCCGGCGCTGGAACTTGATGAGGGCGACTGGCAGCGGGTGATGGACACCAATCTGACGGGGACGCTGCGGGCCTGCCAGATCTTTGCGGCGACGATGGTCGAGGCCGGGTATGGGCGGATCGTGAACGTCTCCTCGCTGTCGGCATTGGTGAGCTTCCACGAGGTGGCGGCATACTCGGCGAGCAAGGCGGCGGTGGCTTCGCTCACCCGCAGCCTGGCGGTGGAATTGGCCCGCAAAGGCGTGAACGTCAATGCGATTGCGCCGGGAATTTTTCCCACGCCGCTCAATGCGAGCTTCATCCAGGGGACCCCGCGCGGGAAGGAATTGCTCCTGCGCACGCCCATGGGGCGCTTTGGCCGGGCCGAGGAGGTGGCGGGAGCGGCGGTGTTTTTGGCTTCCGATGCCGCGTCGTTTGTCACCGGGCAGCAGATCGCCGTGGATGGGGGATTTCTCGCCAGCGGGGTGAATCGGTGAGGCTGGGACTAAGGCACCGGGGAAGAGGCGCTAACTGCCTGTGGTGAAAGTTGGGATTTGAAAGGGCACGACTTTAGTCGTGCCGCAAGAAGCGAAGAATAAAGGATGGGCCTTAGAGCCTGAACTTGTGCAGAGTTTTGGAGAAGTTATTCCATGAAGATTACGAATGCCTACCTGAATATAACTTCGCCGGGGAGGAACTTTGTCACGCTGAAGGTGGAGACCGATGAAGGTATCTATGGTCTTGGAGATGCCACGCTGAACGGCCGCGAGTTAGCCGTCGCGAGCTATCTGACCGAGCATGTTATTCCGTGCATGATCGGGCGCGATCCCTTTCAGACTGAGGATATCTGGCAGTATCTATATCGCGGAGCTTATTGGCGGCGGGGCCCTGTTGCCATGACCGCGATTGCGGCGGTCGATGTCGCCCTGTGGGACATCAAGGGCAAGGCGCTCGATACCCCGGTCTATAACCTGCTGGGCGGAAAGAGCCGCGAGGGCGTGTTGGTCTACGGCCACGCCAACGGCAAGGACACGGAGAGCGCGCTCGAAGACGTGGCCCGGCACATCGAGCTTGGCTTCAAGGCGGTGCGGGTCCAGAGCGGGATTCCGGGGCTGGCTGCGGCTTATGGAATCGCGAAAGGACCGGGGCGGTATGAGCCCGCCGAGCGCGGACTGCCGGCTGAGTACGCGTGGTCCAGTGAGCTTTATCTGCGTCACGTTCCCACGCTGTTCAGGCGCGCGCGAGAGGCGTTTGGCGAGGAACTGCACCTGCTTCACGACTGTCATCACCGGCTCACGCCCATCGAGGCCGGACGGCTCGGCAAGGAACTGGAGCCGTTCCATCTTTTCTGGATGGAGGACCCCACGCCTGCCGAGTTTCAGGATGGGTTCAGGGTGATCCGCGAACATACCACCACGCCCATTGCGGTCGGCGAGGTGTTCAACTCCATCTGGGATGCGCACGACTTGATTCGCAATCAGTGGATCGACTATCTTCGCATGACGCTGGTGCATGGTGGCGGTTTTACTGCGCTCAAGAAAGCGGCGGACTTTGCCGCGCTCTATCATGTGAAGACAGGGTTCCACGGAGCGACGGATCTGTCGCCGGTGACCATGGCCGCGGCGCTGCATTTCGATACGGCCATCCATAACTTCGGAATCCAGGAACTTATGCCGCATACGGAGGAAACGGATGCCGTATTTCCGCACCAGTATTGCTTCAAAGACGGGTTGATGTTTGCGGGTGATGGGCCTGGTCTGGGCGTGGATCTGGACGAGAAGTTAGCGGCGAAGTACGAGTATCAGCGGGCCTATCTGCCGATTAACAGGAAGCTGGACGGGACTTTAACTGACTGGTAGGGCGCTGCGTGCGGCAGCCGTTGCGCAGGGCAGAGCTTTGGAGGAAACCATGGAGCGCAAGTTGCGGATGGGTTTGGTGGGCGGCGGTCCGGGAGCGTTCATCGGACCGGTCCATAAAATGGCGGCGGAGCTGGACGGGAAGATCGAGCTGGCGGCGGGAGCGTTTTCGCAGTCGGCGGAGCGGTCGCGCGCGGCCGGCGCGGCTTTCGGCATCGATCCGGCGCGCGCCTATCCGAGCTACGGCGAGATGATGCAGGCCGAAAGCCGCCGCGAAGATGGCATCGATTTTGTGGTGATCGCCACGCCCAATCATCTGCACCTGCCGGTCGCGGAGGCCGCGCTGGCGGCAGGCATCGCCGTGATGAGCGACAAGCCGGCCACTGCTACCTATGACGAGGTGCTGAAGCTGGAAGCCGCTGTCGCAAAGGCCGGGCTGCCCTATGGGCTGACGCACACTTACGCCGGCTACGCGCTGGTGCGTGAGGCGCGTGCTCTCTGCGCAAGCGGGAAACTGGGGCCGATTCGCAAGGTTGCCGTCGAGTACCTGCAGGGATGGCTGAGCCGGCCCCTCGAGGCGACTGGACAGAAGCAGGCGGCGTGGCGCTCGGATCCGGCGCTGAACGGGCCGGGCGGATGCATCGGCGACATCGGCACCCATGCGTTCCACCTCACCGAGTACGTGACCGGGCTCAAGGTGACCAGCCTGAACGCAACGCTGCGCAGGGTTGTCCCCGGGCGCAAGCTGGACGACGATTGCAACGCGCTGCTGCGCCTGCAGGGCGGCGCCAGCGGTGTGCTGATGGCCTCGCAGGTGGCCGCGGGCGAGCGCAACGGGCTGCGCCTCCGCGTCTATGGTGAGAATGGTTCGCTCGAGTGGGGCCAGGAAGATCCCAACCGCCTCAGCGTCAAATGGCTCGATGGGCCGGAAGAGATTCGACACGCCGCCGGTGCGTACCTGGGCCCCGACGCACTCGCCGTCACACGGCTCCCCGGCGGGCATCCGGAGGGCTACATCGAAGCCTTTGCGGTGCTCTACCGCGAGTTTGCCGAGACGCTGACCGCGTGGAAAGCGGGGAAGGCTGACCCTCTGCCCGCCACGCTGCCGGGCATTGAGGCGGGCGTGCGCGGGATGCGGTTTATTGAGCGCGCCATCGAGAGCGACCGGACAGAAGGCTGGGTCGAGTTTTAACCCAGGCTCGTTGAGTTCAGGAGAGAGAAGATGAAGACGATCAAGGGACCGGGAATCTTTCTGGCGCAGTTTGCTTCGGATACGGCGCCGTACAACTCCCTGGATGGAATGGTGCATTGGGCGGCGCGCCTGGGCTTCAAGGGAGTGCAGATTCCTAGCTGGGACCGCCGGCTCTTCGATCTGGAGCGCGCGGCGGAAAGCCAGGACTACTGCGACGAACTGCAGGACAAAGTTGACAGGGCCGGCCTTGCGGTCACTGAGCTGTCGACCCATCTGCAGGGCCAGTTGGTGGCCACCCACCCGGCTTACCATGAGGCCTTTGCCGGCTTTGCTCCCACTGAATTAGCGAATGACGCGAAAGGCCGCCAGGCGTGG
>JARLGE010000142.1 GCA_031296215.1 Occallatibacter sp. | reverse complement strand
CAAGCGCGTCCGCCCCACCGCAGGGGTTTGCAGATAATTAAAGATCACGAGAGCACAATGCTCGTAGAGGAGATCAGCCATGACGACCCAACAAGCCGTGAAAACCCCTCGTCCTTCGCTGTTTCTTCTCGCTGAACAACCGGGTACCCCCTACCCCCCCCCACTTTCCTTCCAGCCCCATGAAAACAATCAGGTTACACGCAAAAAACGCGAAATCGACCCCTTTCTAAAGGACTTACACCCCGTTGCATACTCGACTGGGTAGGCTGGGAACACCCAGCGTCGCCGCCGCGGCCGTCCCGCCTCAACTAAAATGAACCCATCCGGAAAGGAGGCTCGCCGCGATGGTGTTCGCCAAACGGCTGCGCGAGGGAGTGATGCGCGGGGAGATTACCGTGAGCATCCGCATCTGGACCAGCCCGCACGTCATAGCCGGCAACCGCTACCGCCTGGGCGAGGGCGAGATCGAGATCGACTCCATCACCCCCATCGGTTTCCCCGACATCACGCCCGAGCTGGCGCGGGAGTCAGGCTTTCTGGGCGTCCTCGACCTGCTTAAAGTTGCCAAACACGGCAAGGGCGAAAACATCTACCTGATCCGCTTCCACTACCTGCCGGCGCGCAAGCAGAGTAGGCGCAAGCCCCTGACCACTAATCACTAATCACTAATCACTAACCCCTGCCTTTACTGCTGCAGCACCACCTGATCGCCTTCCTTCAGCCCGCTGACAATCTCCGTGACGCTGCCGTTGGAGAGGCCGACGGTGACCGGAACCTTGCGCGTGCCGTCCTTCTGCTTCTTGTCGGGAATCTCGACCGAGGCATTCTTCTGGTTGTCGTAGACCACGGCGTTCTCGGGGACGGTGAGCACTCCCTTGTGCTCGTCGAGCAGGATTTCGGCGTTGGCGGTCATCAGGGCCTTGAGCTCGCCGCCGGGGTTGTTGATGGAGACGCGCACCTCGAAGGTGGTCACGTTGTCCTTTTCCACGCCCATGGGCGAGATTTTGGTCACCTTGCCCTGGAAGGTGCGGTCGCGGAAGCTCTCCACCTTGATGCGCGCCGGCTGGCCGAGGTAGACGTGGGCGATGTCGGCCTCGTCAACCTTGCCGTCGACGTAAACCTCGTTGACATCGCCCTCGGTCATGACCAGCGTGGCGGTCGAGCCCAGCACCAGGATGGAGCTGACGGCGTCGCCGATCTCGACGTCGCGGGAGAGGATGACGCCATCCATGGGCGCGACGATGGTGGTGTAGCCGAGCTGCTCCTCGAGCTGCTTGAGGCTGGCTTCGGCCTGCATGACCTGGGCGCGCGCCTGCTTCAAGCGGGCGGAGTCGACGCCGATCTGGGCCTTGGAGGAGTCGCGCCGGGTGAGCGCGGCGAGATAATCCTTGTTGGCGTCGTCGAGGGCCTGGCGGCTGACGATGCCTTCCTTCTGCATCTCCTGGTAGCGGTCGAGGGTCTGCTTGTACATGGGCAGGTCGGGGGCGGCGGCATTGACCTTGTCCTGTTCGACGTTGGCCTCGAAGGTGCCGACGTTAGCCTGCGCGCTGGCCAGTTGCGCCCGCTGCGCCTCGACCTGGGCTGCAATCTCCACCTGATCGAGCTGCGCCAGTTGCTGCCCCTTCTTCACCTGGTAGTTGATGTCCACATACAGCTTCTCGACGATGCCCGAGGCCTTGGACTTGACCTCGACCTTGGTGATGGGCTGGATCTTGCCGGTGGCGACAACGCTGCGGGCGACGTCGCCGCGAACAGCTTTGGAGAGCCGGTTGGGATCGATGGTTGCCCCCTTGGCCAGGCGAACCAGCGCCACGCCCGCCACCAGCAACACAACCAAACCCCCGGCGCTCAGCCAGATCCAGAACTTTCTGCTCCTCCGCGCTGCAGCCACAAAACCCTCCGTAATGTGCGAAGCAAGCCATAGCTCGTCGCGATTGATCAATGATGGAAAGAAACCGATGCCGCAGGCACTATTGTAGAGACGGCACCCGCCGAGTGCTGTCACCTTCTACGCAACCGGCGGCGCTCCGGTTCCAGCCAGGATTCCAGGCGTCCCAAACCCATTTCCGGAGGGAACTGCGGCAGCCCTGGCAGCGTATACCTCTCCGAACGCCTTGTTGCGGCGTCTAAACCTTTTATGCAGAATTTCTCCGATACTCTCGGGCAGGTCTTCCAGGCCATTCTGGCCAACAAGCTGCGCAGCTTTCTGACCATGTTCGGGATCGCCTGGGGGGTGGGATCGCTGTTGGTGCTGGTGGGGCTGGGAGAAGGCTTCCGCAGCGGCCAGCACAAGCAACTGGCCACCTTCGGCAACGACGTGGTGCTGATGTGGGACGGCACCATCCCAGCTCTGGCCAATCAGCACACCGGCATGCGTCCGTACCAGTTCACTCCGGGCGATGAAGCGGCTGTGCGGGCGCTGCCCGAAGTCAGGGCCGTGACAGGCTTTCTGCAGCGCAACGATCTGTATGAAGTGAGCGCCTATGCCAACTCGTCGGGGCAAGTGATGGGCGTGGAGCCGAACTTTGCCGCGTTGCGCTTTGTGCCGATTGCCGAGGGCCGCTTCTTTGACGCCGCCGACCTGGCCGAGCGACGCAGGGTGGTGGTGCTGGGCGCCAAGAACGCGACGGTGCTGTTTCCCGGCCGTCCCCTGCTGGGCGAGTCAATCACCATCAATGACATCCGTTTCACCATAGTCGGCCGGGTAGACACCATCAGCCGCGGCAACAACGATCGCGACAACCAGAGCGTCTACATTCCGCTCACCACCATGCAGGAACTGTTCGCCATGAAGGGCGACAATGTGGCCCAGGACGCCATGAGCTCCATCCAATACCAGCCTGCGACCAAGGGCGACACCACGGCCGCGGTCCCCGCTGTTCATCGGGTGATCGCCGAGCGCCATGGCTTCGACCCCAGCCTGACCGACGCATTCGAGGAGTGGGACACCATCCAGGAAGAGCACATGATCGGAGCCATCTTCAACGCCATGGACATCTTTCTGGGCGGGGTGGGCATTGTGACGCTGGCCCTGGGCGCGGTCGGCATCATCAACATCATGCTCGTCTCGGTCACCGAGCGGACCCGCGAAATCGGCATCCTTAAAGCCATCGGGGCAACCAAGAGCGCCATCCTGGCCCAGTTTTTCTGGGAGGGCCTGCTGCTGACCGCAGTGAGCGGAATGATCGGCATTGCGGTGTCAGCGGGAGGCATGTGGGTGCTTCAGCAATTGCTGACCGGCAAAGTGCCGGGCTTCGATCCGCCGCGGCTGGTGCCGTGGTCGGCCGCGCTGGCTTTGATTTGCCTGGTGCTGTGCGGGGTTGCCGCGGGGCTTTATCCGGCCAGCAAGGCGGCGGCGCTGGACCCGATCGAGGCACTGCGGCGAGAGTGAAAAGGCAGATGACAGGTTACAGATGACAGATGACAGTTGAAAACCCGGAACCAATCGGTAATCGCCTTCCCAATGCCGTTCAGAGCCAGAATGCCCGCCGCAGCGTCTTTAGCTGTCACCTGTAAGCTGTCATCTGTAACCTGCAACCTGTAACTTGTCATCTGGTGCCATCATGCTGAAAGACATACTCGGCCAGGCCTGGGGCGCGATGGTCTACAACCGGCGGCGCACGGCCATTACGATGGTGGGCATGGCCTGGGGCATCGCCACGGTGGTGCTGCTGGTTGCCTACGGCGCGGGTTTCAGCAACGCCGTGGAATCGATCTTCGCCAAGTTTGGAACCCACACCATCATCTTCTGGGGCGGGAGAACCAGCCAACAGGCCGGCGGCGACAAGGCGGGCGTGCGGGTGCGCTTTACCCTGGACGATATCGATCGCGTCTCCAACAGCGTTCCCGGCATCCTGCACATTTCACCCATGTCCTCCAGGACCGTTCCAGTACAGAACGATCTGCACACCTACACCTGGAGCGTGAACGGTGTTCGGCCTTCCTACCAGGAGATCTGGAAGCTGAACCTGGAGCAGGGCCGCTTTTTCAACGGGGCCGAGGACCAGGAGCGCGCGCATGTGTGCGTGATCGGGTCGGAAAACAAGACCAAGCTGTTTTCCGGCGGCTGGGCTCTGGGCGAAACCATCCGCCTGAACGGCGAGGCCTTTACCGTGATCGGCGTGATGAAGGCAAAGATGCAAGAGGGGGAGAACGACGACAGCAACCGGAACATCTATATCCCCTTCAACACCAGCAGCGACTTTGTCGACCTGCAATACCTGGACAGCGTCTGGCTGGACTATCTTGGCGATAACGAACTGGTAGAGAAGGCGCTGCGCGAGACCATGGGCGCGGCCCACCATTTCCGCCCCACCGATCATAACGCCATGGGCATGGCCAACCTGATGACCCAGGTGAAGGTGTTCCGGCTTCTTTCGATTGCGCTTTCGATCCTGCTGACCCTGGTCGGCGCGCTCACCCTGGGCATTGCCGGCATCGGGCTGATGAACATCATGCTGGTGGCGGTGCAGCAGCGCACCCGCGAAATCGGCATCGAAAAGGCCCTGGGCGCGCGCAGGCACCACATCCTCATCCAATTCCTGGCCGAGGCTCTGGCCATCACCGCTGTGGGGGGAGCGGGAGGCATTGCGCTGGCCTACCTGGTCTCCGCGCTGGTGGGGCGCATCACGTTCTACAGCGCCTTGGCCAAGAATGCCGAGTCGGCCGATATCTACCTGATCATCTCGCCCACATCGGTCGTTGTGGCCACGGTGATCCTGATCGTCACGGGCCTGGTCAGCGGCATGATTCCGGCCATCCGCGCCGCGAATCTGGACCCCATCGAGGCTCTCCGCTACGAGTAGGCGCGTGCGAACGGGTCTTGGACCCGAGCCGCGCGGCCCACACGCACCGCCGTGTACCAGTCTTGCCAGGTGGAGCCTGCCCGAAGGGGGGATTGAACTCAGGATGGAAGGTAAGGCAAGGATCTGTAAGGGGCGAACTCTAAACTCTATGATTGCGCTTTCGCCGGGAGGGAGGCGATGAGCTGGATGGGCTGTTCACTCAGGCTGACTCGGCGTGGCTGACGGCTACCCGGGGATCGCGTCCAACCGAACCGGAGGAGCCGGGCAAAAGACCCCGGAGGCCGGGTTCCGGCTGGCTAACTGATATAGCCGCCCAAGGTTGAACTGAGGCCTTCGAAGGCTGAGGCCAGACTGTTGGCCAGAAACTGGGAGGCGGCGGTGATGCCAAAGGAGAGCAGACCCAGGACCAGCGCGTATTCAACCATATCCTGACCCTCCACGCGACTTGCCAAGTCTTGTAACTTTAGGTGCAGTTTCAGCAGTGTTGTTTGCACGGCGTCTCCTCTCCCGACTTGCCCGCCCCGGGCATAGCTGGAGTGGTTACCACAGTGCACTTGGCGTGCCGAATCTTATTCTTGAGCTATCTGTAATCAAAACAACAGGTTATTTCGAAGGCTCCAAGACAGGTCCCCAGGGAATCTGTAAACGGCTGTATACAGCCCCATGGCAACAGGCCAGCTTGGTTTACATGACCCGTTGGTACCCGCGTAACGGGCTTGCGCATCGGCTGGCGGGTCCTTGCCGGTCCCTTGCAGGAGCAGGCGGACCTGGCCTTGGAGTCGCCAAATCACCGTTGTTTTCTGGCTTGACCATCGATGCGTGACCCACATCACAGGACTGATCGCTCCGTCGATGCAAGCATAGTCCCAAGCCATAAACCTTGCTGCTTCTTGCGTTTTCGCACTTCTTTCCCGGTTTTTTCGATGGAGCACCGATGAATCTCGACCCGGCAGCATTTCAAGCAGAACCGGAACTGATCCAGAGCCTGGAAAAGCAGTCTACCCCCATCTCCTGCACGGAAGATCGCGTCCTGTTTCGGCAGGGCGACGACCCAGCCGGCCTCTACATCCTGCGAGCGGGCGAGGTGACTCTGACCCTGAACTCGCCCCAAGGCAATGAGGTTGCCTCAACGACCGCGACCGCCGGCTCGCTTCTGGGTCTTCCCGGCCTGATCGGCGACCAGCCATTCACGCTCTCGGCCACCGCTCATGCCGGCGCGCAGGCCAGCTTCCTGAGCCGCGACAGCTTCGCGGAGTTGATGCGCACGGACCCGCTGCTGGCCCTGAAGGTGCTGAAAGTGCTGGCCGCTGAAGTCCGCTCCGCTCGCAGTGCGATCCTCAATCAACGTCGTCCGCAGAAGCGCCGCCGGTCCAGATTGACTCCGTCCGGCCAGGCCTGAGAAACTCAGCCCAATGCATTATCGCGGAAAAGTAGATTTTGCCCATGAGCGGAAGGTCCGCGAGCGGAACACGCGTCTCTACCGGCTTTGTCACTGGCCCATCTGGATCTGGGTCTTCTTTCTTGCCCCTGGCCCGTTGACCTTTTCCCTGTTTGCCCACGGCTTCAGCTTGGCCAATGGACTGTGGCTGGGGGCGGTGCTGATCGGCACCGGCATCGCCGGGCTGCGCGGCCAACTTCCCGGCGCCGAGCCACGCCCTTACATCCTGCGCTTCGACGAGGACCGGCCCAACCCCCTTTATCGCCGGGTCTGCTACACCTTTGCCTGGAGCGCGGTGATCACCTTCGCCAGCCTCAACCTGGCCGGGGTAGCCCTCTCCGCCCTCACCGGCATCTGGTACATGCATCAGCTCTATACCTGGGCCTACTTCCCTCTCTGCGGCCTCATTCTCCTTCTCGGCGCGGTCGGCAAACTGCCCCGAGTAGGCCCTTCCACCAAAGCCGAAGGACTGGAGCGGCGTTACTTCTACGGCTCGGTGTGGGCCGTCACCGCCGCCCAGTCCGTGGTGCTAGTTCTTTGGAAGGTGCTGCCCCGCAGCCACTCCGCCGACATCGTCAAGCTTCTAGCCTATGTCGCCGCCTTGCTCTTCGTGGGGCTGCTGGCGTCTCGCGGCAAGCTTTACCGCACCCGGCCGATCCTGCCCGGCGAGATCATGGTTGAGTAGTTCTCCCCGGCGCGCGAGCGCCGGCGGTTGCCGCACACCGGTTGCCTGCCGCAGCGCAGAGTGCCGCACAAGCGGCGTTCGCCCTGCGCCGGCGTCGGGACAGGTGGTAGACTCTCACTCGTCATGCTGCTTGCAGGCCTGCTCCTGATTGCCGTCGCCTATCTGCTTGGTTCCATTCCTGTCGGGTACCTGCTGGTGCGCCTCTTCCTGAAACAGGACGTGCGCTCGGTGGGCAGCGGCAACATCGGCGCCACCAACGTTCTGCGCTCCGGCGGCAAAGGATTGGGCGCGGCCACCTTCCTGGGCGACATGCTCAAGGGCTCGGCCGCGGTCTGGCTGGGCGGGCTCATCGGCGTGCTGCTCGCCCCCCATGCTGGGGTCCGCAACATGGAGGCCCTGGCGGCTTTGACCGCTGTACTTGGCCACGTCTTTCCTGTATGGCTGCGCTTCAAGGGCGGCAAAGGCGTGGCCACCGGGTTCGGGGTCTTTCTGGTGGCCGCGCCCACCTCGGCCCTGGCCGCCATCGCCGTCTTCGCCTTCGTGCTGCTCGTCACCCGTTACGTCTCGCTGGCATCGATCCTCGGCGCGGCCAGCTTTCCCGTCTTCGCGTGGCTGCTGGTCAGCGGGGAACGGCCACCCTTTTTCATCGCCGTCCAATTCGCCGTCGCCCTGTTGATCATTGCCAAACACCACCAGAACATCCGCCGCCTGCTCGCGGGCACGGAATCCCGCTTCGGAGTCAAGAAGAAAACATGAGCCGCATCGTTGTCCTTGGTTCCGGAGCCTGGGGAACCGCTATCGCACTCGCCCTGCACCGCCGCGGCGGCCACCAGATCACCCTGTGGGCGCACTCGGCCGAAGAGGCCGGCCAGATTGCCGCCGCGGGAGAGAACTCCCTCTTCCTGCCCGGCTTTCCGCTTCCGCAGGCCATCGCCGTCACGGCCGATCCAGCACCGGTGGCGCAGGCCGAGATCGTGGTCTCCGTCATCCCCTCGGAGTTTCTCCGTCCCACCCTCAGCCGCCTGCGCCCCTATTTTCATCCTACGCAGATCGTCGTCTCCGCCACCAAAGGCGTGGAGAACAACACCTATCTGCGCATGACCGAGGTCATCGCCTCCAGCCTGGGAACAGCCGCACCGCCGGCCGCAATCCTCCAAGGCGCCAATCCCGATGTTCATCTGGAGGTCTTCTCCGAGTCTTCGGCCCCCGAGGTCAGTTCGTCCGGCATGGAGCCCGCGCCGCGTTCTCTCGACGGCCTGACGCTGCCTATCGGCGCCTTCAGCGGGCCCAGCTTCGCCCTGGAGGTGGCGCAGGGCCAGCCCACCGCCGTCACCGTCGCATTTGACGACCCGGCGGTCGCGGCGCGCGTGCAGCAGGAGTTCTCGTCGGAGACGCTGCGCCTCTACACCTCGACCGATGTGACGGGCGTGGAACTGGGCGGGGCGCTCAAGAACGTGATCGCCATTGCCGCCGGCGTGGCCGCGGGCATGGGCCTGGGCTACAACTCCGCCGCCGCGCTGATGACCCGAGGCATTGCCGAGATCACACGGCTGGCCGTGGCCTGCGGCGGCCGGCGCGAGACCCTCGCCGGGCTCTCCGGCGTAGGCGACCTGGTGCTCACCTGCACGGGGTCGCTGAGCCGCAACCGGACGGTGGGCTATGCGCTGGGGCAGGGGCGCAAGCTGCCGGAGATTCTTGAAAGCCTGGGCGGCAAGGTCGCCGAAGGCGTGCTGACCACCCGTGCCGCGCTCGGACTCGCCCAACGCCACAACATCGAGATGCCCATCACGGAACAGATGGAACTGATCCTGGACGAAGGCAAGGACCCCCGCGAAGCCATCAAGGACCTGATGCTGCGCCCCGGCAAGCACGAGCAGCACTAGCCGTGCGGGCGGGCGCGGCCTTCGGCCGCAAGTACGGCGGAGAGAGGTCGGGGTTTCAAGCCCGGTGTAAATCCCACATATCAATTCAGAAAATCAGAAAGCGCGGCGTCAGCCGCGCGCCATCGCTCTTGTCTCCAGCAATCCTTCATCCCCCGGCGATCGCGCCGACGATCAGGAGCGGCTCGCGGCCTTCCGCAACGGCCGCGGGCAGCTCCGCATCCAGCGGCTCATGCGACCAATCTTCTTCGCAGGCAAAGAAGCGCAGGAAGGCGCGGCGCTGGCCGGTGCCATAGTCGCGAATCGTCCCGCGCAGCACGGGGGATTGTGCCTCCAGCGCATCCAGCACGCGGCGGATAGTGATGGGCGCGGCCACCTCCAGAGCAACCTCGGCGCTCACTCCAGCCAGCGTCCGCAGATGCTGCGGCAACACCACGCGCATCACCGCTGCACCTGCGCGAATCCCGCCCAGACGCCCGCGCTGACCCCTGATCCCTGACCCCTGATCCCTTTCATGCCAGGGTCTGGACTTCGACGCTCATGACCGGCGGGAGATCGCGGACAATAGGCGCCCAGTTGTCGCCTGCGTCGGCCGATGCGTAGACCTGCCCGCCGGAGGTGCCGAAGTAAACGCCGCACTCATCCAGTTGATCCACCGCCATCGCGTCGCGCAGCACGTTGACGTAACAGTTTTCCTGCGGCAGTCCGCGAGTCAGCGGCTCCCACTCGTTGCCGCCGGTGCGGCTTCGCCAGACCTGCAACTTGCCCTCCAGCGGGAAATGCTCGGAGTCGCTCTTGATGGGCACCACGTAGAGCGTCTCCGGCTCATGGGCGTGCACGTCGATGACAAAGCCGAAGTCGGTGGGCAGGTTGCCGCTGACCTCGCGCCAGTTGTCGCCGGCGTCGTCGGAGCGCATCACGTCCCAGTGCTTCTGCATGAACAGCACATCGGGACGCGAGGGGTGGATGGCCACATGATGAACGCAGTGGCCGACCTCGGCGGTGGGATTGGGAATCATGTTGGAGACCAGACCCTTGTTGATGGGCTTCCAGGTCGAGCCGCCATCGTCGCTGCGGAAGGCGCCGGCGGCGGAGATGGCGATGTAGAGGCGGCCGGGGTTGGCAGGGTCCTGAATGATGGTGTGCAGGCACATGCCGCCCGCGCCCGGCTGCCAGTCGGGTCCTGTGCCGTGGCCGCGCAGGCCGGCCAACTCGCTCCAGGTAGCTCCAGCATCGGTGGACTCGAACAGCGCCGCGTCCTCGACGCCGGCCAGGACCGCGTCGGCGTCGGTGAGCGAGGGCTCGAGGTGCCAGACGCGCTTGAACTCCCAGGGGTGAGGCGTGCCGTCGTACCATTGATGGGTGCCGGGAACGCCGTCGTAGGCGAACTTGTTGCCGACCGGCGCCCAGGTTGCGCCGCCATCGTCGGAACGCTGGATGAGCTGGCCGAACCAGCCGCTGGACTGCGAGGCGTAAATGCGGTTGGGGTCAACCGGCGAAGCTTTGACGTGGTAGATCTCCCAGCCGGCGAAGAACGGGCCGGCAACCTTCCAATCCTTGCGCCTGCCATCCGCAGTCAGGGTGAATGCGCCTTTCTTTGTTCCCACCAGCACGCGCGCTTTGCTCATGGCGACCTCAATTCCGGCTTCTCGATCCGCGGGCTCTTGAAGGGGATTCGAAGCAGACCCGCTCTGCGATTCTTCCGCATGAAGATAAACTTGGCAAGAACTTTTTCCGTGTACCGGCGACAACCGGCAGCACTGCGCCCTATAATCGCCGCGCGGCACTCCCCCGGAAAACATCCCCCGTGAAAACTCAACCTGGAGGTCGAAAGACAATGAAATTCATGACTACCTGGACCCTGTTGCCGGGATCCGTAAAAGCAGCCGCAACCGATTTCCTCGCCGGCGTGGCAACGCCTGAAGCGGGCGTCACCCTGCTTGGCCGGTGGCACAACTGCGACTGCAGCGGCGGATTCGCGCTGTACGAAACCGACAACCCGGCCGCCCTGCATCGCGGCGCCGCGAAATGGGCCGATTTGCTGGAACTGACCACCGTGCCGGTGATCGAAGACGCCGAAGCAGGCCCCAATCTGGCGGCCATCTTCGGGAAATAGCGCCGCCAGCAAATTGCGCTCTCCGGCGAGTCTCCCCGCTTGCCCAGGTCCAGGCAATGACCTGGACAAGCGTCGCCTGTTCCTATTCCCTATTCCCTGTTCGCATCGTCGCTATCTGCCCGCCGCCTGCATTAAACTCAGAGCTGGAACCCTCACACGATGAAGTTTTTTGGCGGCAAGAAGGAAGAACCGGAAGAGGCGCCGAAAACGGGCTTCTTCGAGCGGATGAAGCAGGCCGTCTCGCGCACCCGCGAATCGCTTTCGACCAAGATCGAAGGCCTGGTGGCGCTCACGCGCACGGTGGACGAGTCGGCGCTCGAAGACCTGGAGAGCGCGCTAGTCACGAGCGACCTCGGCATCCAGACCACCACGCGGATTCTCGACGCGCTGCGCGACCGCGCGCGACGCCAGGCCATCGAAGGCGGCGAAGAGCTGCGTGCGCTGCTCAAGCAGGAACTGCGGGCTATTTTAGATGCGCCTCTGCGCCAGAGCCCGCCGGCGGGCGAGCCCGCTGAAGGCCCGCTGGTCACCTTTCTGGTCGGTGTCAACGGGACGGGGAAGACCACTTCCGCCGGCAAGCTGGCAGCATGGTATCGCGCGCGGAATCGCACGGTGCTGCTTTGCGCGGCGGATACGTTTCGCGCCGCGGCCATCGAGCAGTTGGAGATCTGGGCGGCGCGCTCCGGCGTGGAGATGATCAAGACACGTCACGGCGGCGACCCAGCCGCGGTGCTCTACGACGCCGCTTCGTCGGCCAAGGCGCACAAGATTGAAGAACTGATCGTCGACACCGCCGGACGCCTGCACACCAAGACGGGCCTGATGGACGAGCTGGAAAAGATGCGCCGCACGGCGGCCAAGCTGATCCCCGGCGCACCGCACCAGGTTCTGCTGGTGATGGACGCGACCACCGGCCAGAACGGACTGCAGCAGGCGCGGCTGTTTACGCAGGCCGCCGGCGTGACCGGCATCGTGCTCACCAAGCTTGACGGTACGGCCAAGGGCGGCATCGCCGTGGCCATTGCGCAGGAGCTGAACCTGCCTGTACGCTTTGTGGGCGTGGGCGAGCAAATGGGCGACCTGCTGGAGTTTGACTCGGAAGCATTTGTTGATTCGCTGCTGGGATAGACGGTTGACGGGTCATTCCCGGCGATTTTTGTTGCCCGCGGCCAAATTCGGCCTATAATGGATTCAGCGCCTGAGATGAGATGCCAAGCACCTCGATTTGGAGTCAATACTCCAAGAGCTCAGACGCTATTTCTTTTTATGTACCTCTGCTACCTGGACGAGTCGGGTGTTCCGGAGATTCCCGGCAACAGCACGCACTTCGTGCTTGCCGGCATAGCAATCCCCATCGAACGCTGGCGCGAAGCGGATGCCGCGATTTCTGAAATCATGGCCAGGCACGGCCTTGCCGGTGCTGAACTCCACACAGCATGGCTGCTGCGCAAATACCTCGAACAATCCAGAATCGACGGTTTTGACGAGATGAACTGGGACGAGCGCCGCGCTCAGGTTGCCCGACTTCGTGTTGCGGAAGTTCATCGGGTGCGGAAACTGGGAATCGCCAAACGGAATGCCCAACTGAAAAAAGTCTATCGGCATACCGATCCATACGTCCATCTGACCTTAAGCGAGCGGAACCGCCTTGCGCATGAGATAGCTGAGACCATCTCCAAATGGGATTGGGCAGTTCTGATTGCCTCTTGCGTCGATAAGTCCTTTTTCCTCACAAAAGGCAAACCCAATCAGGTAAATGCATCGGCTTTCTCGATAGTCGTCGTTCAATTTGCAGAGTTACTTCAACAAGCTGAGAATCTCAACCGCATTGTAAGCGGAACAGTACCGCCGCAAGACCCAGTGCGCGAATTTGGGCTCCTCATTCACGACAACAATCCGACGGTTGCCTTGAAACATACGGGGCAGTTGCGCGCGATTCGCGAAAATGAAATCAGTGCGCGTCACGGCATCTTTGACCGGATCATTGAGACGCCGCTCTTTGTCGATAGTGGACTGACCCGCATGATCCAGCTCGCGGATCTGTGGGGGTATTCGTTGCGCCGCTACGTAGAAAATGGCGATTCAACCCTGTTCTCAATTCTGTACAGCAAGCAGCGGACCATGATCGGCAGAATTCAGCACCCCGCCCCTCGGGCCAGAGTTGACCACTTCGCCGAGAATTCCTGCGAGTGCTTGATATGCACAAACAGTGGGATAGTGGAGAAGTGATCCCATGACCACTCCCGATCAAGACCGTTACTGGATGCAGCGCGTGCTGGAGTTGGCGCGGCGCGGGATTGCGGTCACCTCGCCCAACCCGGCTGTGGGCTGCGTGATTCTGGATCGCGCGGGACAGGTGGCGGGCGAGGGCTGGCACGAGTACGACCTGGTGGACCACGCCGAAGTCGTCGCCCTGAAAACCGCTGCGCAGCACGCCGGCGATCGGCTGCTCGGCGGAACGGCCTACGTCAACCTGGAACCCTGCAACCACACTGGCCGCACCGGGCCCTGCACGGAGGCGGTGATCACCTCGGGTCTGCGCCGAGTGGTGGCGGCGACGATCGATCCCAACCCTGCGGTCGCGGGACACGGTGCTGACCGGATGCGCGCCGCGGGGATGGAGGTCACGCTGGGTGTGTGTGAAGCCGAGGCGCGCCGGCTGAACGAAGGGTTTGCACGCTGGAGCCAGCACCAGCGGCCGCTGGTGCTGATGAAGGTGGCCATGACGCTGGACGGGCGCATTGCGCCGCCGCCTGGGGTGCAAAGCCTGCGCGAGCCCTACTGGATTACCTGCGAGGCCGCGCGCGCCGCCGTGCAGCCGCTGCGCTGGCAGGCCGACGCCGCGCTGACCGGCGTGGACACGGTGCTGGCCGACGACCCCATGCTCACCGATCGGAGCGGATTGCGGCGCCGCCGGCCGCTGCTGCGCGTGGTGCTGGACTCGGCGCTGCGGATGCCGCTGGACTCGAAGATGGTGGCTTCGGCGCACAACGACCTGGTGATCTTTACCGTTTCGAAGGACGAATCCCGCATCGACGAATTGCAGCGGCGCGGCGTACGCGTTGAAGTGCTGCCAGCCGAGGCCGGGCGCGTGCCGCTGGCCAAGGTGCTGGACAAGCTGGGCGAGGAGGGCATTCTCACCCTGCTGACCGAAACCGGCACGCGGCTGAACACGGCGCTGCTGGCCGGGGGCCTGGTGGATCGCGTGCATTTGTATGTTTCGCCGCAGATCATGGGCTCCGACGCCGTGCCCGCCTTCCGCGGCATGGCCCACGGCATTCACATGGCCGAGGTGGAAGTGGAGCGCTACGGCAACGATTTGGGGCTGTGCTCACTGCTCAAGGACCCTTGGCCGCAAGACAGGGATCAGGGGTCAGGGATCAGGGGTCAGTAGCCCCGGTTACCGATCCCCGCGGGCTCACTCGCTTTTCGCTTTTCGCTTTTCCCTGTTCCCTGACCCCTGAACCCTGAACCCTGTAAACTGTACCCATGTTCACCGGCATCATTGAACAAACCGGCACGCTGGTCAGCCTGGAGAGCAGCGGCGGGGTTCGGCGCATTACCGTGGAGGCGCCGGGGCTCGCGGGGCGGCTGCGCGAGGGAGATTCGCTGGGCGTCTCCGGCGTGTGCCTGACGGCGCTGGATGTGAACGAGAGGTACTTCCACGCCGACCTGGCGCAGGAGACCCTCGACAAAACCTCGCTGTCTGCGCTTGCTCCCGGCGCGAAAGTCAACCTGGAGTTGCCGACGGCTGCGGGTAGCCCCCTGGGGGGACATATTGTGCAGGGGCATGTGGATGGGTGCGGTGAGCTCCGCTCTCTTGACCCTGTCATTGACCCAGCCAGTCCAGCATTCGACAAGCAGACGACGGACTGGACCCTGAAGGTGCGCGTGCCGGAAAATGTGCGGCCGTGGATGGTGCACAAGGGGTCGGTGGCCGTGGAGGGGATCAGCCTGACCATTGCCGACTTCGATGGGGAGACGATCTCGATTGCGATTCTTCCCTTGACATATTGGCGGACGAATTTGCACACGCTCAGTGTGGGTGGGCCGGTGAATGTGGAGGCGGATGTGCTGGTGAAGCTGGCCCATGCGCAGATGATCGACGCTAACAAGCCGTCGTTCGAACTGACGGAGGCTTGGCTGGTGGCAGGCGGGTATTGAAACTCGCCCGGTCCCGGCTCATAATCTTCATTGAAAAGCTGGATACGAATGAAATCCATCGCTGAGATCGGCCTGAAGATCGCCCCCAATACGCGCGAGTATTTCCGCTACAACGGCGAATCGGCAGAGTTGGAGTGCCGAGGCGCCGGTTCGTCGCGGCCGGAACTGGCCTGGGCGCGGCGTCAGAGACAGCGGGAAGACCAAGGCCATTCCGGAGCTAAAGATGAGAGCATCAAGGCCGATTGGACAGACTATGCGGACGATCCAGGTATCAAAGGCCAGAACTCACCTCTACAGCATCCTTGACAGCGTGGAGCGGGGAGAGAGTGTACTTATAACCCGTAACGGGAAACCCATTGCTCGCATCGAGCCCGAGCCACACAGAACAGAGCCCCGCGAAGCAGCCCCGAAGAACGTTCCTCAGGGGCTGAAGCCCCGCTGAGTTGGCTATTCCAATGCCAGGGCTGAAGCCCTGGCCTACCATTTCCGGCCTTACGGCTTGGCGGGCAGTTTGGGCGGGTCGGCGAGGTATTCGTCCCCGGTGCGGGCCAGCAGCAACGCCCGCCGGTCGGTGAGCAGCTTCAAGCGGCTGGTCATTTCGATGAACTCCTTCTTCTGCTCGGCGGTGAGGCCGGTTGCGGCGGGGACATCGGTCGAAGAGTTCGGCTTCGCCGGCTCGGCAGCCTTGGTTGACTCAGCAATCTTGTTCAACTCGTCGAGCCGGGCCTGTAGGCGAGGAATCTCGCGATCAATCAGGATGGGGCGAATGATGGGGATTTTGGCGCGGCCGGCGGCGATGTCGTTGCGATTGTTCTCGCTCCAGACGGGCAGGATGCCGACGTGGCCCAGTTCGACGCGGACGCCGGCGGGGCCGTAGTCCTTGCGGACGGCGGAGAATAGGGCGATCATCTCGTCGCGCGGGTCGCCGTTCTTGTCGGGCATGAGGCCATCGACGTAGGTGCGCGACTGGTTGGAGAGAAAATTGCCCAGCGAATAAAAGATGACGGTATTGCGGCCGTCCTGGGTCGTGTAGGTCTCGACCGGCTGGAGCACATGGGGATGATGTCCGACAATCACCGAGGCGCCGGCTTCGAGCATCTTGTGCGCGATGTCCATGTCTTCCGGGCGCGGGGCGGGGGCGTACTCGATGCCCCAGTGAATGGAGATGACGAGGAAATCGCACTGGGCGCGGGCGGCCTTTACGGCGGCAAGGACCTGGGCTTCGTCGGCTCCGGGTGCACCCCCGGACTCACCTGGATAGGGAAAGAAGTTGACGTGGGGCTCGCCGGGGGCGTCGGGGTTGCGGTTGCCGTTGAGCCAGCGGGTCATGCCCAGCCAGCCCACCTTGATGCCGTTGGCCTCGGTGAGGACAGGCTGCCATTGCAGGGCGGCAGTGTCGCCGGAGCCTGCAAACAACAGGCCCTCATCGCGCAGATGCTCGCGGGTTTCTGCGAAGCCGGCCCAGCCCTGGTCCATGACGTGGTTGTTGGCGAAGGAGACAATGCGGATGCCGCTCGCCTTGAGCCCTTCGAGCAAGGCTACGGGCGCGTCAAACATAAAGGGCTTGGAGCCCTTCGAGTGAGCGGGGGCGACCGGGGTTTCCAGGTTGACGAAGCCGAAGTCGGCGTGGTGGAAGACGTCGGCAACATCGGAGAAGAGAGCGCCCCAGCCCTGCGAGTTGGTGGGGTCGGTGGAGGCGGCCGTGGCGGCGGCGGCGCGGACTGGCTCGTGGGGAATCACGTCGCCGGCCACGGCAAAACTGACCTGGGCCAGCTCATGGGGATAAGGGACGACGATAGAGGCGAGCCTGCGACCGTGGGAACCGGTGAGCAGAACGGCGGTGAGGGCCGCTACAGCCAGGAGCAGGACGCCGGCCGCCGAACGGCCGTGCCTGCGAAGGCTGGGGACCAGCTTTGCGCCGAATTCCGTCCCCAATCGCCTGCCCTGCATCGCAAAATCCATTTTCTGCACCGATCCCTATCTTTTCAAAGCCGATAGCAAAAGTGGAACGCAATCAGGATACAGGGACCGACGGCTGGAGAATCTGGATTTCCGTCGCCTTGGCTCTACGAGGGTGACCTTGAGGCCGTTCCTGCGAGAAGCCCTCCCGGATTGAGCGCTGCCTGCTCCTTGCGCGTCTATCCGTTACTAGAGCAGCAAGCATAAGCTGGTACCCTGAAAGCTGAGAAATTTCCCTGGGAAAGGCTGGCCCAGCAAGGCCGGCGACCGGAGCCATGGCAGAGTTCGTCATCAAGTTGGCCGATGAGCGTGGACGCGTACAGGAGCAGACGCAAACGGCGGCGACTGCCGATGAGCTGCGCGCGCGCTTTACCCATGCCGGCTACCACGTGTTTTCGGTGCGGGCGCGGTCGGGATTCGGCGCAAGGAAGCGCAAGGTCAAGCTGGAGCCGTTTCTGATCTTCAACCAGCAGTTTCTGACGCTGATCCGCGCCGGGCTGCCGATTCTGGGCAGCTTGCAGATGCTGGCCAAGGGGCAGAAGAACGCCCACTTTTCCGCGCAACTGGACGACGTATCGACCCGCGTGAAGACCGGCGAGGCGCTTTCGTCGGCGTTCGAGGCGCAGAGCGGGTTTCCGGTCATGTATACGACCACGCTGCTGGCCGGGGAGCGCTCGGGCAACCTGCTCGAGGTTCTGGAGCGCTACGTGGCATTCCAGCGGGTGACGCTGACCTTCCGCAAGAAGCTGATCACCTCGCTGATTTACCCCTCGGTGCTGATGACGCTGGTGACGGCGCTGGTGCTGTTCATGTTTGCCTATGTGGTGCCACAGTTTGCCACGCTCTACGACCAACTGGGCTCGAAGCTGCCCACCATGACCGTTTACCTGCTCAACTTCAGCAAATGGATGAACCACAACATTGTGTGGATTCTGCTGACGATTGCGGTCTCGGCCGGATCGATTTACCGCTTCTCGATTACCGAGCGCGGGCGGGATTTCATCGACGGGGTCAGGGTGCGGTTGCCGGTGTTGGGCAACATCTGGCTCAAATACCAGGTGGCCTTGTTTGCGCGCACGCTTTCGACGCTGCTGACGGGCGGGCTGCCGCTGGTTCCGTCGCTGGAGACGGCTTCGCGCACCATCAGTTCGCGGCGGGTTTCAAAGGCCGTAGCTGCTTCGATTACGACGGTCAGGGAGGGCAAGAGCCTGGCCGAGTCGCTGAACGCGACGGGCGTGTTTCCGGAACTGGCCGCGGAGATGATCACGGTGGGCGAGCAGACCGGCGCGCTGCCGCAGATGCTGAACTCGGTGGCGGAGTTCTTCGACGAGGATGTGGCCACGGCGCTGGCCGCCGCGCTGGCGCTGATCGAGCCCATCATTCTGATCATCATGGGCATCGTTGTGGTCTTCATCCTCATCTCGCTCTACCTGCCCATCTTTTCGCTGGGCATGACGGGCGGGGGAGGGGCGGGAGGGTAAGCCATGGCCGACGCAACCGTATTGGCAATTCCAATTCCAACCGGGCAGGACGACCGGGCGCAGGCCGAGGCGCTGGCCAAGCGGTATCGCGCGGAGTTTGTGGACCTGAAGAACTTCAAGATCCAGCACGAGCTGCTGCGCACGGTCCCCGTGGAGCTGATGTTCCGCTACAACTTTGTGCCCATCGAACAACAGGGGGACGCACTGGTGATTGCGGTCTCGGACCCCTCGCGGCTGATGGTGCTGGATGAGATCAGCGGGCTGCTGGGGCACCGCATCATTCCCCGCGTGGCCACGCTCGGGCAGATTACCGACCTGCTGAAGAAGACCGAGCAGTCGCAGCGCGTGCTGGACGAGGCCAGCGAGGGGCTGACCTTCGATGTGCTGACCGGCGAAGATAACGCGGACGAGAATATTTCGATCGAGAAGCTGACCAGCGAAGAAGACATCAGCCCGATTATTCGCCTGGTTGACACCACGATCTTCACCGCTCTCGAACGGAGGGCCTCAGACATCCACATCGAAACAAACGATGACAGTGTGGTGGTCAAGTACCGCATCGATGGCGTGCTGCAGATGGCCATGGCGCCGATTGCGCGCGAGCACCACACCACCATCCTCAGCCGCATCAAGATCATGAGCGAGCTGGACATTGCCGAGCGCAGAGTGCCGCAGGACGGGCGCTTCCGGGTGCGCTACAAGGGCAGGCTGATCGACTTCCGCGTCTCCATCATGCCGACGATTCATGGCGAGAACGCTGTGCTGCGCGTGCTGGACAAGGAGTCGATGAGCGAGAAGTTCAAACACCTCACGCTCGACGTGGTGGGCTTCGCCGACGCGGATCTGAAGCGATTCCGCGCCTACATTCGCGAGCCCTACGGCATGGTGCTGGTGACCGGGCCCACCGGCTCCGGCAAGACGACGACGCTCTACGCGGCGCTCAACGAGATCAAGAGCGACGAAGACAAGATCATCACCATCGAAGACCCGGTAGAGTACCAGATTCGCGGCATCACGCAGATTCCTGTCAATGAGAAAAAGGGGCTGACGTTTGCACGGGGGCTGCGGTCCATTCTGCGCCACGACCCGGACAAGATTCTGGTGGGCGAAATCCGCGACAACGAGACGGCGCAGATCGCCATCAACTCGGCGCTGACCGGGCACCTGGTTTTTACCACGGTCCATGCCAACAACGTGGTGGACGTGCTGGGCCGCTTTGTGAATATGGGCGTCGAGGTCTACAACTTTGTCTCCGCATTGAATTGCATCCTTGCCCAGCGGCTGGTGCGCACCATCTGCGAACACTGCGCGCATACGGTGAGCTACAGCGACGAGATTCTGCTCCAGTGCGGCATGGAGCCGGAGGAGTGGCGCGGGTTCGGGTTTCGTGAGGGCCAGGGGTGCATGGAGTGCGGCGGGACCGGCTACCGCGGGCGGACGGCGATTCACGAACTGCTGGACTTGACCGACCCCATCCGCGAGATCATTCTGGAAAAGAAACCCACCTCCGAAGTGCGCAAGCTGGCCCGCAAGGAGGGCATGACCTTCCTGCGCGAGTCGGCGCTGGATCGCGTGCGGCGAGGGCTGACAACGCTGAAAGAGATCAACAAGGTTACGTTCATCGAGGCGTCCCGATGATGCAGCTTCTAGCTACTAGCTTCTAGCTGCTTGCTTTTTCAGTACCGGCCCCGAAGCTTGGAGATATTGATGAAGTACCGCTCGGCAAGGAAGAGCTAGATGCTAGAAGCTGGTAGCTAAGGAAACTGAGGACAGGGGAACAGTGAATCCGCTCTTGAGCAAGGCAAAACTCGGAACCCAGCCTGGCGGACGGCCGCCGGCGGCGGTGGAGATCACGCCCGAGGGGGTGCTGGCCGGCGCGGTACCTGCGCCTGGGCAGCCGCCGGTCTATGCATTTCAGGCGCTGCCGGCGGGCGCGGTGCTGCCCGGCGTCGGCGAGCCCAACATGCGGGCGGGCGAGGCGGTAGTGGCGGCGATTCGCTCCACGCTGGGCCAGGTTTCGCCGCGAACCAAGGCGGTTACGCTGGTGGTGCCGGACCCGGTGGTGCGGGTGTTTGTGCTGGACTTCGATTCCCTTCCCGCCAAGCCGGCCGAGGCTTTCCCGGTGCTCAAGTTCCGGCTGCGGAAGATGGTCCCCTTTGACGTGGAGCACGCCGGGGTGAGCTACCAGGTGCTTGCCGCAAACCAGCATGAGTGCAAAGTGCTGGCTGCCGTGCTGCCGGGCATGATTCTGGCCGAGTATGAGGAGGCGGTGCGCGCGGCCGGCTACGAGCCCGGCGCGGTGCTGCCCTCGAGCCTGGCGGCTCTGGATGCCATCGACCTGATGGAAGCGGTGCTGATTGCCAACCTGAGCCCGGTGGCGCTGACTACCTCGATCACCAACGGGCAAGATCTGCTGCTCTATCGGACTCTGGATTTGCCGGAGGAAACGGGGGCGCGGCTGGATGAGGTGCGGCGCGGCGTGGCCGTGGCCGCGGCTTACTACGAAGACAAACTGGGCGGCCGGCCTACGCGGCTGCATTTTGCCGGCAACTCGGGAACGGCCGAGAGTGGGGCGGAGGAGTTTGCCCGCTGGATCGACGACCCGGAGATGAGCGTGGTGGAACTTGCCGCCCGGCCTGCGACCGGCGCGATCACCTCGCTCGGAACCACATGCGTGGCCGCCGTGGCCGGGGCGCTGGCCCTCCACGGCGGGCAGGCGGGGGTGCGATAAACCGATGAGGATTACGCTCAATCTCGCCACACGCCCCTTCGCCGACCTGGGACCGGCCATCAAGCGGCTGCGCATCGGCATGGCGGTGCTGGCCGCGATTGGCATCGGCCTGGGGGTGGGGCTGCATGCGATCCACCAGAAGGCCGAGGCCGCGCGCGCCCGCGACCACTCGCTGGATGGCCAGATCGCCCGCATCAGCCAGGAGCGGGAGGGGTACCAGGCGCTGATGCGCCAACCGGCCAACGCGCAACTGCTGACCCAGGCTGCGGTGCTGAACAAGCTGTTCGACGAAAAGACCTTTAGCTGGACGCTGGCCATGGAGGATCTGGAGACCGTGCTTCCCGGCGGCGTGCAGGTCACCACGCTGGAGCCAGCGCGCGCCAAGGATGGGCACATTACCCTGCACCTGCGGGTGATAGGACCGCGCGACCGCGCCGTGGAGCTGGTGCGCAACCTGGAGCACTCGAAGCGCTTCCTGCTGCCGCGCATTGTGGGTGAGAACGCTTCGGAGACGAGCGCCGGGCCCAATCAGCGGCTGGCCCCGGTGAGCGCCTCGGACCGCTTCGACTTCGATCTGCAGGCGGATTACAACCCGGCCACCGCGGCGGAGCGCATGGCTACGCGGAAGATGAAGCCGGCCAGCGAAAGGACGGAAAAGACGCCCACCGCCGCGCCGCGCGCGGTGCGTCCGCTGCCCTTGACGCCGCTCGGACACGGCCGGCCGCCCTATACCGGGCCGGTGAACCGCAGCCCCGGCATTCCGCCTCCTCCGGTCACTGACAACCGCCAGGGAGGCCCGCGATGACCATGCGTCCGGCAACGACCTGGAGTGAGCGCCTTACCTCGCCACTCAACTGGCATGCGACCGGGTTCGTCTTGCTGCTGTTGGCGGTGATCGGGCTCTCTGTCCGGTTGGGCCTGGACTGGGCCGCCACCAACGGCCGCTCCAGCGACGCGCTGACTCTGAAGCAGGTGGAATTGAAGGCCATGGACCTTCAGACGGCCCCGTTGCGCGGCCTGGACAAGCGCGTGGAGGAGTCCCGCAGCCAGATCGAGGCCTTCTACAACAAGCGTATCCCGGCTAATTACTCCTCCATCTCCACCCGCATCGGCGAGCTCGAGGTGAAATCGGGCGCACGGCTGTCGCGCGTTCAATACACGCAGGGCCCGCCGGGGTCCGAGTTGACAGAGATCTCCATGGACGCCGGCATCAGCGGCTCCTATCCCGACATCATGCGATTTGTGAACAGCCTGGAGCGCGACCAGAACTTTTTTGTGATCCGCGCCATGCAACTGGCAGGCCAGCAAGGCGGGCAGGTGAACCTGCGGCTGCGGGTTTCCACCTGGCTGCGGCCGGAGGATGCGGCGGCCAGCGGATTGCCGCCCACACCCCAGGCGGGCGAGGAAGGCTCGGCCCCATTGACTGGACCGGCCACGGAACCGGGCGCAGGTCCCGGCGCGACCGGAAAGGGGGGCGAGTAGCATGGCCATCGCTCTCGGTACGGACAACAAGGCCAAGGTCTATGGGATCATTGCCGTCTGCCTGCTGTGTTTTGCGGGCGCCGGCTATGAGGTCTACTACTATTTTGGCGGCACGTCCACGCCGCCGCCGCGACCGCCGGCCGCGGTGGCCATACCCGCTGTGAAGACGTCAGCCGGCAACGCCCGGCCGGCAGCTGGCACATCCGCGGCAGCCGGCAACCAGAAAGCAGCGAGCGCGGATAGAGCCACCCCGGACGCGGAGAGACTGACCAACAGCGGCCTGGACCCCACGGTGCACTTCGACAAGCTGGCCCAGAGCGAGGACGTGGAATACGCCGGGACGGGGAGAAACATCTTTTCCGCCGAATCGGCGCCGGTGAGAATCGAGGAGCAGGTGGCTTCCGCGCGGCCCGGCCCCGGCTCGCCGAATGTGACTCCGGCGCAGACCGTGGCTGAAGCACCCAAAGCGCCGCCGATCGATTTGAAGTACTTCGGATACGCCCTGGCCAAGGACAAGACGATCAAGGCCTTCTTTACCCACGGCGACGACATTTTCATGGCGCGGACCGGAGAGATTGTGGATCATCGCTACAAGGTGGGCGCCATTCTGCCAGGCAGCGTGGATGTCACCGACCTGAGCTACAACAACACCCAGAAGCTGACGCTGATGGCGAATTAGTATTCCCGCCTCAGGACTGTCATCCTGAGTGGAGCGCAGCGGAGTCGAAGGACCAGCGGTTGATTTCATGAACAAGCACCTCCCAACCCAGCGCGGCCCCAAGCCTTCGGAAGAGGGCTACATCCTGGTCGCGGTCATCTTCATGCTGGCCATTCTGGTCATTGCCATGTCGGTTGCCGCACCCAGGATTGCGAAGTCGATTCAGCGCGACCGCGAGTGGGAGACCATGCACCGCGGCAAGCAATACGCTCGCGCGGTCAAGCTCTACTACAAGAAATTCGGCAGCTATCCGCCCAGCGTGGACGCGCTGGTGAAGACCAACGAGATTCGGTTCCTGCGCAAGAAGTACCTCGATCCGACCACCGGCAAGGAGGAATGGAAGCCGGTGCGCTACGGCCAGAACAAAGCGCCTACGGCCATGGGCTTCTTTGGGCAGCCGCTGGGCGGCACTGGGATGGGCGGCGGGCTGTGCGGCAATGCGCTGCCCAGTTCGATTCCTTCGAACGGCTCATCGAGCAGCTTCGGTGGCTCTTCATCTTCCTTCGGGTCCTCATCGTCCTCGTTCGGCTCATCCTCTTCCTCCTTCGGCTCGTCCTCGTCCTTCGGGTCCACGTCCTCCTTCGGCTCGGCGAATCCCATGGCCGGCTGCCCGCCCACCGGCACGTCCTCGACGGCCATCGCGAACACCAGCGCTGCCGGCAGCGCTGGCTCAAGCGGCACCGGTTCGACAGACCCAAACTCCGCGAATGGCTCGACCGATCCCAACAACCCCAACGGCGGCCAGGCCACCGGGACGGGGAGCACCCCTGGGACCTCGAATGCCGGAACGGGAACGGGGACGGGGACTGGAATGGGCACGGGCTTG
>JARLGE010000141.1 GCA_031296215.1 Occallatibacter sp. | reverse complement strand
TTAGGCGCGAATGGAACTTTGACGGTGACCGGCTACCTGGCTGAAGCAGGCGGACACACGGCGATTAAATATGCGCTTTCAAACACGGCTAGCGGGTCGAGCGGCGGGCAGGGTTCGCTAGGCGCGACGAACTGCACGCGCAGCAGCACGGCATTTACTTATTGCACCGTTACGTACACGGCACCGGCGGCAGTTACAGCCACGGGGAGCACGTACATTGTGGCGGTGGTGGGCAGTTTGCCATCGCGAACGGCGAGCAATATTTTGTTGAATACGGCGGGTGTAGCGAGCGATCCGGCGACGCACGAGACCAAGCAGACGACAGCGGTTGCGCTGGGCAGCTCGGGCGGCAACAACAACAACTACGATGCGAGCGGCAATCAGATTGTGGATTGCTGCGGTGGAACGCTGGGTTCGCTGATCCAAAACAGCAGTGGCACTCAATACCTGTTGAGCAATAACCACGTGCTGGCGCGGAGCGACCAGGCGAGCGTGGGCGAGACGATTGTGCAGCCGGGCCTGATTGACGACAACTGCATGCCTTATGGACTGGCCGGAGCAGCAATTTCGCCGGTGGGCGCGCTGACGGGATTTCTGTCTCTGAAGTCGAGTTTGACCAATGCGGACGCAGCGATTGCGGCGGTGAACTCAGGCGCGGTGAGCACGGCGGGCAACATACTGGAACTGGGTGCGCTGCAGGCGAATGGGACGCTGGCCGCTGCGCCTCCGGGAATATCTTCGACGGGCGGCAAGGGCGAGAGCGCCTCGCTGAATATGAGCGTGGCCAAGAGCGGCCGTACGACGGGGCTTACCTGCGCAAACATTTCGGCGGTGAGCCTGGACGTGAGCGTGGACTACTTTACGGACTGTGCGGAGACGAAGGCTTATCTCACGAAGATCTTTGCGAACCAGATTGGGATCACGGGCAACCAGTTCATCGATGCGGGCGATTCTGGTGCGCTGGTTGTGGATAGCTCGACAGCAGAGCCGGTGGGGCTGTTTTTCGCAGGCGGAGTCAACACGTCGGGCGTGAGCGAGGCAGTGGCGAATCCGGTTTCGGATGTGTTGAACGAGTTGAGCGCGCAGGTGGGCGGTGGAACACAGTATTCGTTTGTTGGGACGACCGACCACGCCGTGAGTTGTCTGAACTACGGCAACAGCACGCTGAAGTTAGCGCAAGCGCGGGCGCTGACGGCTGTGGAGACCTCGCGCGTTGAGAGCGCGCTGGTGCAGGCGCGGATGCTGGTGAACCGCGCGACAGGAATCCTGGGTGTGGCGGCAGGCAAGAGCAGCGACCACGCTGGCGAGGCCGCAGTGATTCTCTACGTGGACGCGAGCATGAACGTGAATGCTCCGGCGACGGTGGATGGAGTGCGCACAATCGTGATTCCGACAACGGTGCGCGCGGTGATGCTTGGCTCGGCTCCGCAGACGCTGGCGGAGGCAAACGCGGCTTCGGCTCTAGCGGGCACGGCTCTGAGCCAGGCTGTGGCGGCCAAGCAACAGATTGCGCGGAGCCTGATGAAGCAGAATCCGGCGTTCTTTGGAGTAGGCGTGGGACAGAGCCTGGACAATCCGAAGGAGGCCGCGCTGGTGATCTATGTGGATCGCAGGACGGTTCCGGCGCGATTGCCAGCGACTGTGAGCGGGTTGCGCACCCGGTATGTGGTGATGGACCGGCTGCACGTGACGCGGTCGTATGCGACACCGGTGCGGTCTAGGAGCTGGTGCATGGCGAAGCAGGCGGGGCAGGCATCCGCGTTTGATCCGATGAAGCTGCTCGGCGTGCGGAGTTTGAATCTGCGGTGAATTCTTCTTCTGATTTCCAGACATCCTAAGCCGTATCGACATATACAGAACGGATGTGTTGGGTGCAACTGGTGTCTTATCTTCGCAATTGGCTGAAAGCAGAAGCAGATCCTTCGACTCACCACCCCCAAGCTGAAAAACGCTTGGGGCCCCGTTCGCTCAGGATGACCGCTCTCTTTTTTTGTCAAGCATTTACGCGAAATCTATATGTTGATACGGCCTAAGCAAATCCTCGCCCCAGCGACGAAGAGTTGTTACGGCAGACCCGAGACCTGAGAACCCGTCATGTCCATTTGTGGGCTTTTTATGCGGAGGTGGCGGTGGCGGGTTCGGGGGTGGTGAGCAGGGCGGGGTCATCGGGGATGAAGAACTGAAAGATAGTGCCGCAGGACTTGCCGGAAGTGGCGGTTCGGCTGTGGGTGTGCATGAGGCCGTGGTGCTTGTTGACGATTTCAAGACTGACCCAGAGGCCGAGGCCGGTTCCGGTGACTTCTTTGGTGGTGAAGAAGGCCTCGAAGGCGCGGTCGAGCACTTCGGGCTCCATGCCCGCACCGGTGTCGGCCAAGGTGAAGCGGACGCCTGTTTGCAGGGGGTCTTTCCAGTTGTGGGAGCAGTGGGCGCGGACCATGAGGCGTCCACCGGGGGTGGAGGCGTCGATGGAGTTGCCGACCAGATTGGCGAAGACCTGGCGGATTTCGCCGGCAAAGCAGAAGAGGTCAAGCTCGGGGTCGTATTTGCGTTCGACCTGAAGGCTGAGTGAGTTAAATCGGCCCTGATAGAGACTGAGTACAGAGTCGAGGATGTCCTTCATCCTGGTGCGGGCCGGGGATGTGGATTGGCGGTAGAAGCGGAGAGTCTGCTGCGTGATTTCGGAGATGCGCCGGACCTCGTACTCGGCCATGGTGACGTAATTGAGGGCTGGGTCCTCCAGCTGGCAATAGTTGCGGAGGAGGAAGAGGAGGTTGGTGATGGCTTCAAGAGGGTTGTTGATTTCGTGGGCGATGGAAGCGGCGAGGCGGCCGGTGACGGCGAGCTTTTCAGCCTTGCGGAGAGCTTCTTCGCTGCGTTTGCGGTCGCTGGCGTCGAGGACGATGACGCCTGCCCAGCGAATTTGCTGGGGGGTGGTACGGACCGGATAGGCGCTGACGAGCCATGTCCATGGTTGGCTGAGTTTGCCTCCCTGGCCGCTGATCTCAAAGTTGTGCAACGGCTCCTGCTCGGCGAAGACGCGGAGCACCGCGCTCTGGAGGATCTGTGCGGCGGGCAGGGGGAGCAGTTCGGGCAGGGTGCGGCCGAGATGGCGGCTGAGAGAGACGCCGGTGAGATCGGCAAAGACCTGGTTGACGCGGGTGAAGCGGCAACTGCGGTCGAAGAAGGCCAGGCCGATGGGGGCATTGGCGAGCATTGAGTCGAGCAGGGAGAGGGTGTCGTTGAGGCCGGAGCGCTGCTCGGCGATGGAGGCGACCATGCGATTGAAGGCAACGATGAGTTCGCCGATCTCGTTTTGCACGCTGACGCGCAGAGGGAAGCTGCTGCTGTCTTGCGGGGCGGTCATGAGGGCGCGGGTGCCGTGCTGGAGCGTGGCGAGAGGCCGGGAGATGGAACGGGCCATGAAGAAAACGAGCAGGGCGGAGGCGGCGATCCAGATGATAGCGAACAGGATTGTGTCGCGGAGGAGGAAATGGAGCTGTTCCCTGGACGATGTTTTGTCGAACTGGACCCAGGCATAGCCGCGCAGTTCATTGTTGGTATAGATGGCCGCGACGCTCTCCCATCGGTTGCCATCGAGAATGAAGAATCTGGGATCGTCGCGGCCGAGCGGAATCTGCGCGCGTTCAGCGTCTTCGAGACTGATCTGGTCGGCCTCACCGTGGCTGGTGAAGAGGACGTTGCCGACTGGGTCGGTGACTTTGGCGCTGGCGACGGTGGGGGCTTCACCCATCATCTTGACCGAGAGGCCGACCCAGCCGGGGCGGTTCTGGAGCAGAGCCTCACTGGATTGCATGGCTACGGAGGTGGCTTCGTAGGAGAGGCGCGTGCGTGCGCGGATGTAGGCTTCGTTTGTCTGCTGGCGGAGGAGAATTACGGCAAAGAGAGCGATGGAGAGGGTTTCAAGCAGCAGCAATCCCGCGAGCATTTGCCATCGAATCGTGCGGGGCCACCAGCGCATTGAAAATGCCTGCCTTTGCTAATAGTCGTGGGGATCAGTCTACCGGATACGCGGCGGGACCGGCCTGCTGGTTCCGGCTTTGTTCCTTGAGGTTAGATGCAAGCGCGTCGGCGATCTGCCGACCATGAAAGCGTCCATTTTCAATGAAGATTTCGTTGGTGCGGGAGCCGGCGACGATGACGCCAGCCAGATAAATGCCGGGGACGTTGCTCTCGAGTGTGTCGGGATTGCAGAGGGGGAGATTGTCGGGACCTTCGAAGCGGACGCCGAGCTTTTCAAGGAAAGTGAAGTCGGGATGGTAGCCGGTCATAGCGAAGACGAAGTGGTTGGGGATGGCGGTGCGGCCATTGGGGGGTTCGAGGATGACCGTGTCGGGGGTGATCTCGACGACTTTGGTGTTGAAGAATGCCTTGATTTCGCCTGCCTTGATTCGGTTTTCGAGGTCGGGCTTGATCCAGTACTTGATGTGGCGGTGGAGTTCGCTGTCGCGGTGGATGAGGGTGACGCGGGCGCCGTGACGCCAGAGTTCGAGAGCGGCGATGGCGGCGGAGTTTTTGCCGCCGATTACGGCGACGTCGAGACCGTAGAAGGGGTGGGGATCGTTGTAGTAGTGGTGGACCTTGCTTAAGTTCTCGCCGGGAATGTTCATGAAGTTGGGCAGGTCGTAGTAGCCGGAGGAGATGACGAGCTTGCGGGTCTGAAGTGAAGAGGGGCGGCCGAAACGGTCTTCGATGTGGACGGTGAAGGCTTCATTGGCGCCTGTGATCTTTTTGACGCGTTGGTACTGGCGGACGTCGAGTTTGTAGTAGGCGGCGACGAGGCGGTAGTACTCGAGGGCCTCGTTGCGGGTGGGTTTGGCGTTGGTGCTGGGGAAGGGGATGCCGCCGATTTCGAGGCGCTCGGAGGTGGTGAAGAAGGTCATGTGGGCGGGGTAGTGGAAGAGAGAGTTGCAGAGGCAGCCCTTGTCGACGACGACAACGCGGAGGCCGGCTTTCTGGGCTTCGATGGCGCAGGCGAGGCCGGTGGGACCGGCACCGACGACGAGGAGGTCGAAGGGGGGCTGCTGAGAGGGCGCGGGCTGCTGCGTAAGGTCGTCCATGGTTCTAGATTAGGGCATGGGGGTGGATTGAGAAGGATTGACGTGCTGATAAAACGCTTGCAAGTGGAGTGCTTTGCGCGCGAGATTATACCGATGCCACCAGGCAAACGCTTAGCGCATCCATTACCCTAGACTGATTGAGGAGTGTTTCCTTATGACGGTGATTCGGCAGGAAGATTTTATTGCGAGTGTTGCGGGGGCGCTGCAGTACATCAGCTACTACCACCCGGTGGA
>JARLGE010000140.1 GCA_031296215.1 Occallatibacter sp. | reverse complement strand
TGATGGGCTGGAGCGCCAAGACCGGCAGCCTGGAGGCGGGCAAGTGGGCCGACATCATCGCCGTAGACAAGAACCCGCTGGACGATGTGCGGGTGCTGCAAGACGTGAAGTTCGTGATGAAGGCGGGGGTGGTCTACAAGAGCGAGAGCAAATAGGCTTGGGCTGGTAGGTCGGGGTTTTAACCCCGACAATCAAAGCCTGCAAAACCGACGCGGGCCTTGGCCCCTGAGGTGTGCTTTTCGGGCATGTTCGTTGCATACTCGCTCTTCCGCGGCCTCTTCGCCCGCCGAACTTTTCGCTCCCCCTCAGTCTTGACAAACGTACAGGAAAGCTGTACGTATGTCGTTGAGAGGATGCTGGCATGACTGTGGAGACTACGTATACCGCATTGCGTGAAAAGCTGGCCGGGTTTCTGGACCAGGTGACGGACGACCGCGAAGTGGTGATTGTGCGGCGGCGCGGTTCGCGGAATGTGGCAAGTCCCCGCCGATGAGTTGTATGGCCTGATGGAAAGTGCGTACCTGCTTCGCTCGCCCAAGAATTCCGAGCGGTTGCTCTGATCGCTCAAGCGGGCCATTGAAGGTAAAGGCACGACTGAGCCGGTCGCGAAGACCTTAACAACCGGGGGGGCGACCGCAAAAAACGCCACGAGATTGGGATGGAAGGTGGCAGACTCATCTGCAGTCCAGAAAACAAATCAAATCCTGTCGAAGCTTGGGTAACAATGATTTGGTCGAGGGTTGTTTTCCAGGTTGATATTCGGGAGTGCCATCGCTTCAGAATTCAGGGAGCGAAGGGAGAACGTCATGACTATTTTGTCAAAGACTTTGGACTTTAGCAACCTTGGGCAAGTCTCATTGCGAATGGGTGACAACGATGCGCAGCATCGCTGGGGAGGGCAGCTGCACCATGGGGTGACAGGCAATCCAGTCCGCCAACTACAGGCTGCTCTGGTCGCGGTTGGCACGCTCAATGCCACGGATGGAGCGTTTGGCCACGATACGGAGACGGCATTGAAGCGCTTTCAGTGGTACGGAGATCATATGGACTATCGCCTCAAGCTCGCTCCCGGAACTGTCCCCGCGTCCGGGATGATCGTTCCGTATTCCATGTCGGCGACTGGGGTGCGTGGTGTTTGCGGTCAAGCTCTCGCGGCAGAGCTGATCGCATGGCGAGGCGGTAACTTTGTGACGACAACTCCGTTGGTGCGGCTCAATGTTGCGGGTCTCTCGAACGTGGAGCCGTCAGATACTTTTACAACGCTTTCCTATCCTTCAGCGCAGAATAACGAGATTCTTGTCCACGGCGACTTTGCCGAGGTTGTGAGCTCCACGATGGATGATGAAGCCAAGAGGGCAAAAGTTATCCTGGATATAAACCAGGCATTTCGAGTCGCCGGTATTCAACCATCCGGCGCGGTGGTGCCACCGGCAAAAAAGTCGCAGCACCTTGTAGGTCACGCGGTCGACCTCAACATTGTTGACGGTGAGACGACTAACACGGCGGCGATGTTCAAAAATGGGACTGAAACTGATGCGGCAGATACGTTTATCGAGGCCGTAAAGAAGTCCATGCGCTGGGGAGGCGATTTTTCTCCGGCGGACCCCGTCCATTTCGACGACTATCTTGACCCCACCGGCGAGGATTACGGTATGAATTACTTTTTTGCCCAGCATTGTTTTCATGCGATGCATCCCATGCGTCTGGTCACTTAAAAATAGGAGGGTCCCATGCGAAAGCTCCGCCAGGTCCTCGGCTTGGCTATTCTTGTGACTTTACTCGCAGCTGCGAGGGCCCAGCAGCCGCGCAGTGGTGGTGCTCGTCACGACATGGACGCCGCGTTCCATGTCGGCAAAACGGTTGTCCTTGTCGTCATACCCAACCGGCGAAAACCGAGCGACGCGGATGAATCCTACGGAGATTGGGCCGACGGTCTCAACAAGTTCGCCGCTCAGGCCGGCGCAGGTATCAAGATTCTCAAGGTGACGCCGCTGTGCCTTTCAAACCTGCTGCTGGAGCCGAAGCTTACGAATCAATTCGCAATATTGTTTTTTCGGGACTCGGAGCACGCCCTGGTTTACGACGGGATGGTCCTCGAGCCCAAGATTTATAGGCTTGGGCTAGCCTACATGAGGCACGAAACCGACGAAAAACTGGATTCCGACTACGGGCTTCAGGATAAGCCCACACGCTTCAGGTGACGGTGCGGAAAGAGGGGCATCCGGCCCCATTGACCCAGTGCCGGATTCTTTTTGAACGGCGTGCGAAGTACGCAAGACGTGTGAACACGGTCGTCCTCGGAGGTCATGTTGTGAATCGGCGTTCAGTTCTTTACATCCCGCCCTTCGTCCTGCCACACTAGGGAGTGGACACCCAGACAATCGTTATTCTCGATTTTGGCTCGCAGTATACGCAACTGATTGCGCGGCGCATACGCGAGCAGAACGTCTTCTCGGTCGTACTGCCCTGCACGGCGCCCCTCGCCGAGATCCAAGCCCTCAACCCCCTGGGAATCGTTCTCTCCGGCGGGCCGTCGTCTGTTTACGATGCGGACGCGCCCGCCGCCGACCCCGCGCTGCTGAAACTTGGCGTGCCCACGCTGGGCATCTGCTATGGCCTGCACTTCATCGTGCACCACCTGGGCGGCAAGGTGCGCTCCGGCGCCAAGCGGGAGTACGGCCACGCGGAAGTCACGATCGAAGACAGCGCAACGCTGTTGTTCGCCGGCCTGCCGCCGACGCTTCAAGTATGGATGAGCCACGGCGACGAGGCGGAGGAGCTGCCCGCGGGCTTCCATAGGATCGCCATTTCCGCCAATGCCTTGGCGGGAATTGAAGATGCCGAGCGCCGCATCTGGGCCGTGCAGTTTCATCCCGAGGTGCACCACACGCCGCTGGGGCCGCAACTGATTCGCAACTTTGTCTTCAATATCTGCGGCGCCGCGGGAGACTGGACGCCGGCCCACTTCATTCAGACCACGGTCGAGGGCATTCGCGCCAAGGTAGGCGTGGGCCACGTGATCTGCGGCCTCTCCGGCGGGGTGGACTCATCAGTGGCCGCGGTGCTGGTGCACAAGGCCATTGGCAGCCAGTTGACCTGCATCTTCGTCAACAACGGCGTCCTGCGCAAGAATGAATTCCAAAGCGTGCAGAAAAACCTGCGCGAAAAGCTGGGCCTGAACATCGTGGCCGTCGACGCGAGCGAGCGGTTCCTCAGCAAGCTGGCCGGCGTCACCGATCCGGAGACCAAGCGCAAGCGCATCGGCGCGGAGTTCATCGCGGTGTTCGATGACGAGGCCACGCGCATCGCGAAACAGACCGGGGGAGTGGACTGGCTGGTGCAGGGCACGCTCTACCCGGACGTGATCGAGTCCAGCAGCGTGAAGGGCCCCAGCCAGACCATCAAGAGCCACCACAACGTGGGCGGCCTGCCGCTGGGCATGAAGCTCAAGCTGATCGAGCCGCTGCGCGATCTGTTCAAAGACGAAGTTCGCCGCATCGGGCGCGACCTGGGCATGCCGGAGGACGTTCTCGGCCGCCAGCCCTTCCCCGGTCCCGGCCTGGCCGTGCGCATCCTCGGCGAGGTCACGCCGGAGCGCGTCGCGCTCTTGCAGGAGGCCGACGAGATCGTGGTCGCCGAGATCAAGGCCGCAGGGCTCTACGCAGAAATCTGGCAGAGCTTTGCCGTGCTGCTGCCGGTGATGACGGTGGGCGTGATGGGCGACCAGCGCACTTATGCGTATACCTGCGCGGTGCGCGCCGTGCACTCCGAAGACGGCATGACCGCCGACTGGACGCCGCTGCCCTACGAGGTGCTGAAGCGCATCTCCAGCCGGATCGTCAACGAAGTGCGCGGCATCAACCGCGTGGTCTACGACATTACCTCGAAGCCGCCCGGCACGATTGAGTGGGAGTGACTGACCGTCACGGGCGGGAACGCCTGCGGCGACCTTCTTGCTGATGCAGGTTGAACTATTTGTGTGGGGCTCGGGCCAGTCGGGGTCCGCTTGCCGCTCGGCTCTCCGATGTCTCTCTATGCCGCTTTTGGCCGCGTATACCAGCCGAAAGCGGCCGTCCCGACCAGGATGACCCCGAGCATGCCGATCCAGGTCAGGCCGGCCATCTGACTGACCTGGTGTTCGCGAGCCTCCACTTCGCGCATGTTGCGGCCGGCCAGGACGAAGCCGGGTTGGGGGCCGTTGACGCGCTCGACGACGGCGGCGATACGGACGCTGTGGTCCCCGCCAAGAATGGGCTGCCAACTGATGCGCTCCTCGCCGTGCTGGCGGACATAGTCGAAGACGCCTTGGGGCGGTGCGGGAGTCTGGCCGTTGAGCTGGGCGTTGGATCCGAGAGCCTGGCCCTGATCGTTGTAGACGATGAGGAAGGGCGAGAGGCTGCGCGCCATGTCGACGACCCCGCCGCTCTGGAGGAGCGCGCCCTGATGCAGGCCGTCGGTGACGCCGTAGCGATCTAGCAGGGCTGCCAGGTCAGTGGCCATCTGGATCTGCGGGTCGTTGGCGCCCTGGCGGAGAACCTGCTGCGGAATCGAGTAAAGCGCAAGGGCCAGGCCGGTGGAGAGAGCGGTGAGCACCAGCGCGTTGAAGACGAGGGCGGGGCGGGCGAAGGTGTTTAGCAGCATGGAGAGATGCTCCTTGGCAAGGGAAGTGACCAGGTCGGGGACGGCCGTGAAGAGGAGAGTGCGCCGGGGCAGCGAGCTGTCGCTGAGCGCGTCGCGGAAGGTTTGGCGCATGGGCTCGGCGTAGGCCCGGCGGAAATCCGCGGGGTAGAAACGCAGGGCGAAGGAATAGAGGGATTCGAGGCGGGCGCTGTTCGGTGCGGACGGGTTCATGAGCGGCCTCCGTGGGGCAGCAGGCCCAGCGAGCGAGCTGACGCGACGGCGGCATCCAGGCGGCCGAGCTCAACCGCGAGGACAGAGTGGCCCAGGCTGGTCAGCCGGTAATAGCGACGCCGCTCGTCGTCGGAGAGGCCCGACTCCTCCACCAGCCCGTCGCGCGTCATGCGCTCAATCGAGCCGTAGAGGGTTCCGGGGCCCATCTTGATGCCTCCACCCGTGGCCGAGCGTGCATCCTTCATGATCAGGTAGCCGTGTTTTTCTCCTTCAGCGAGAGAAAGCAGAATGGAGAAGACAGCCGGGGTAAGAGGTGCGGCGGGTAAGGTTCCAGTAGCCATGGAAGCAATATATATCCACAACGGATATATCTGCAACAGAAATAATCAAGAAAAGATCCAGGGCTGGCCGAAGCTATTGGCCTTCCGGATTGAGGGCCGGTTGCGGCCGCATTGCGGCGACCTGGCTGGCTAGCGCGTCGATGCGGGCCAGCAGCTCGGCGTGGTGCCTGTCGTCCACGGAAGGTTCGAAGGCCTCCACATAAAACGTGCCGTTCGGCTCCAACTGGCATTTGCGCACCTGGTGGAAGCCTTCAAATCCCTGGCGGTGAACGACGGCGAGCAGCTCCTCGCGGGTAAGGGATTCGCGGTTCACGGCCTGCTGATCGAGCTGTCCGTTGCGGATGAGGATGGAGGCGCGGCCTTCCAGGGCGCGGGTCAGGCGCGGGGAGCGGAACAGCACGCGCACCACCAGCCAGTTGATGGCCAGCAGGCCAAAGGCGCCGATGATGCCGCCGGTGACCGAGTTGTCGTCGCCGATGATGGCGTTCTGCACGGTGTTGGACAGCGAGAGCAACACCACCAGGTCGAAGGGGTTCAACTGCGCCAGCTCGCGCTTGCCGAACAGGCGCAGCAGGACAACCAGGACCAGGTAGATGATGACCGGGCGAACCAGCTTCTCCAGGATGGGAAGCGGCAGGTGAAACATGCTGTCGAAGATGGGCGAGTGCATGGAAACGAGGATAAAGCAGATGGCGTCGAGTTTTGCACGGCGAACAGCGGTCTGGGCTCAAAGATCGGGAAGCGTTGCCTAAGATTAGTGAACTTTTTCCAGCCGGAGCACGCAATTGACCTCGTGCGTTTGCGGGTCGGCACGCACATCGTAGGTGGCCTTGACGCCGGCAAGCGACCGCATGAGAACCGGGTCGGCCTTCTGTGCCGCTAGGATAAAGCCGGAAACGTAGCTTTCGTCGAACGGATCGCCCGGCATCATCTGCCAGTTCCGCATCAGCAGCTTGCGCAGGTCGTCGCTGACGTTTTCAAACTTGAGCAGGGCGAGGTGATAGATCGGCCCCGGCTCGATCTCCACCGTGTAGTTGACTTGGCCCGCGGCCTCGTTCAACAGCGGCCGCGGGGTGACCACGCAGTCGAGATAGCCCTTGGATTTGTATTTTTGGGAGATGGCGAACCAGACGAATCGGATCGCCGCGCCTTTGGAGGGGCTCGCGGGTTGCGGGGCGGCTGCCTTGTCGATCTCGGCTTGTGTAACCAGTGCGCCGGCCGGCAGTTGGATCGTGCCGAGTTTGTAGATCCGGCCCTCTTCCACGGTTACCGAATAGGGGATGTCGACCCCATCCGCGCCGTTGATCGGATCGCCCGACCGTACTGCGTGCGCCTTGACCGCGGCATAGCCCTCATCGGCGTAAAACGACGTGATGGCGTGCTCCAAATTGGCGGCCGTGTTCTCCGTGTCGAAGGGAGTGCCTGTCTGGTGGTCGATGGTGCGCTTGATCTTGACCAGCATGTCGGCGGAGGCGCCTTGCAACTGAATCGCGCCGACACGCACCTGCGGCGAGGCGATGGAAAAGCTCATGCCGGTGACCTTGCGTGAATTCGGCACACCAGAGGGAGTCGCAGTAACCGTGGCCTGAATTCCTTCGCCGGCCAGCGCCTGCCGCAAGAAGTCAATGACCCCTTGCAGCAGAGTTCCATCGGCGGGGACCTTGCCGTGATAGAGCGGGAACCGATCGTGGAGCTTCGCTTCCAGATCATTGCCCGTTGCCAGCGGCAGGTTTTCCAGGCGCATGGGATAAAGGTGCTCGGCGGGCGTGAGGTAGTAGATCAGGTCGACGCCGTCGAACTTGTAAGTGAGGTTGTCGAATACGCCGGAGTCCATCAGCAGCTTGGAGTGGTCGTTCATCTCGGCGCTGGTGAGCACAACGCCTTTTTTCAGCCCCGCGGCATCCAGCAGTTCCTGGTCGGAGTACTCTGGGTCGCCTTTGAACTGGATGGTTTTGGGAAGGAACTTCTGTGCGGCCGCCGGGGGCGCGGCCGAGAGGATGACCAAGGCAGACAGGAACAGCAAGACGAGGCGTCGCATCTTTCAGCAAGAGTAGCAAGAGAGGTTGCGGCTTGTCAGGTTCCAGAGATCGGCTCTCTGAAACCTGACAGGCCGCCGGAGCCGCCTCAGTGCGCCGTCGGTGCGGCCAGTTGGTAGTTCTGATAGGTGGTGCTGAACAGGGTGTGGCGCACCGAGTAGACGGCCGCGTAGTTGTCGCCGTTGGGCACCACTTCGGTGAGGGTGAAGCTGGAGACGGGCACCAGAAAGGCCTTGCCGTCTATGAAAATCGGCGCGTAGTCGATGCGCATGTCCTCCTGGTGGACAAAGTCGGTGGGCTTGAGGCCGGCCTGCGTGACCAGGCGAACGATCACTCCGCTATCGGCATCGATGAAGAACTCGCCGCGATAGGGGACAGTCGCTTTGAATTCCTTCCAGTCAGTTGCCGTCTGGAAGTTTGCGCCGGTGCCCTCGTAGCCCATCCGGCCGGTGTCGGAGGTGACCGGGAAGCAACAGTAATTGACCGCGTAATGAGACTTCTTCTTGTCGACGGCGAAGGAGAAGACGGCGAATGGCTTGCCGTTGATGGATTCCCAGCGCAGCCAGTTGAGCCTGCCGCCATCGGCCGCTTCCTGAAGGATGATGCTGAGAATGGGCCCGGGGCCGCCTTCGGAGACCTGTCCGTTTACGCCCCAGGGAACTTTGGTTTTCACCACCTGAAGCTGCTCGACGCCCTTGTTGGTCTCGATCTCCTCGACATGGCTGCCGAGGAAGCGCATGAACATGTTGGGCATCTCCCAGGCGCGTCCGCTGTTGGGCACGTTGTTGGTCACGCCGGAGTTGGTGCGGATGCTTTCCACGCCGTCCTGGTAGCGCGAGGTGGTCTTGGAGGCGGTGAAGTGAGGGTTCTGCATGTAGGTTTTGGTCACGTAGTCGACGGCTTTGGCCAGGATGGCCTTCTGCGCGGCCAGATCCGGGGCAGGCGTCGCGGGCAGGTCGGAAGGCGGCGGGGCAAGGATGGCGCTGCGGCCTTCCAGCACGTTCATTTGCTCCTGCGCGAGCGGGCCGGGGAGGTAGGGCTCGAGAGCGGCGCGCGCGGAGCGGGTCAGCTCCTCGCCGAGCTCCACTTCCTTCAGGCTGGTGGCTACTTCCTCATCGCTTTTCTTGGCGACGCTGAGGGCGGTGAGCATGTCTTTCAGCTCCTGCACGGTGGTTTTCTTTGCGGCCCACAGCGGGGTGGCGAGTGCGAAGACGAGAAAAAGCCCAATCAACCGTTTCATCTTTACTTTCCTTTGGAACTGCGCAATCTACGTATTGGAGTGAGCAACCTGGCTGGCGGTTATGGGAGACGGTGTGATTTGCTCCCAGCCGAAGCGTCTGTCCCATCGCAGGACAGTGTAAGGGATGAAGTGACACAAATCTTGTGATCTACGGCATGGGTGGTGGGGCCGGAGCGCGCGAGCTTATGGCCGGCGGGAGGGGCGTATGCCGAGGGACGCACATGGGGTGGAGGCTTCTTGAGAAGCGCCGGCGGCTGCAAGCAGCACACAGCCACCGGCGCGGTTCGGAGAAAGGGGCTAGCTGCCCGGCTGGTAGCCCTTGTATTCGGAGGTGAACAGGGTGTGGCGCAGGATGAACTTGCCGCCGCCGGAGTCGCCGTTGGGGACCACCTCGGTGTTGACGATGGACTTGTAAGGGAGCACCAGTGTCTTGCCGCCGACGGCCACCGGAGCGTAGTCGATGCGCTGGTCCTCAAGGTGAACATTGTCGGTGTTCTTGAAATCGGCCTGGGTGATCAGGCGGAGAACGATGCCGGTGTCGGGATCGACGAAGATCTCGCCGTGGTAGGGCACGGTTGCCTTATAGGGATCGAACTCGGTATTGGTCTGGAAGTTGCCCTTGGCGCCGCCGCCCCCGCCGCCATTCAGCGAACCGGTTGAGGCCGAAGAGAAGGAGACCATGCCGGCCTGTTCAATCTTCGGGAAGCAGCAATAGTTGACGGCGTAGTGGGATTTCTTCTTGTCCACGGTGAAGGCAAACACGGCGGTAGTTTTGCCGTTGACGACTTCCCAGCGCACCCAGGAGATCTTCCCGGCCGCATCGGCTTCCTGCATCACGGTGCTGAGCGCCGGGCTCTGGCCGAGCAGCGCGATATAGCCGTTCTGTCCCCAGCGGGTCTTGTCCTTGACCAGTGGATTCTCTTCAACGCCATTATGGATGGCGGTCGGCGCCTGGGTGGTGTTGATGTAGTGGATGAAGGGGGCGGCGTTGGCCAGGTTGGGGTCGGTGTCGCTGGTAGCGCCGGAGTTCATGCCCGAACTGGCAGCCAGGGCGGAAATGTTGTCCTGGAAGCGGATGGTGGTCTTGGTCACGGTCAGCGCGGGCAGTTGCGCGAAGGTCTTGGCGGCGTAGTCGTGGGCCTTGTCGAGGATGGCCTTCTGGGCGGCCGCGTCCGGGGCCGGCGTCGCGGGCAGGTCGGAGGCCGGAGGAGGCAGAACCGCGCTCCTGGCTTCCAGCACGTAAATCTGCTCCAAAGTGGCTGCGCCGGGAACCAACGGGCCCAGGCCGTTCATGGTGGCGGTGGTCAGCTCTTCGGTCAGCGCAACCTGTTTGAGTTCGTTGGCCACCTCGGCATCCGTCTTCTTGGCCTGCTGATCGGAAGCCAGCAAGTCCTTGAGCTGTTGCACCGTGATGTTCCTGGCGGCCCACGCGGGCGAGGCGGCCATGAGAAGCACGAGAATCCATCCAAATCGTTTCATAAGCTCACTCCTTTTGAGATAGCGCTACGCGCTCATTCGACGGCGAGAATCCCTTCCCGGTTACGCGTTCTTGAGCCATTGCTTAGCCGCTGCGATTGTACAAGCTGACTTCGGCGGCGGGCAGTGACGGGTCGCCGATTGCGCACGGACCACCGACCACTGACAACTGACGTTCACTTTGCCGCCTCCAGGGCCGCGGCGGGTATGGTGACCGAGCCCATGCGCCCGGAGTTTTCGTCCACCACCACGATGCGCAGCGAAGCCGTGCCGGCCCCAAGGCGCACAAAGTGCTCAAAAGGCACGCCGGCTGCGAGCAGGTTCTGGTAGGTGCCGGGTCTCAGCCGCAGGCCCAGGGTCTGGCCCTCCACCTGCGCTTTCAGGCCGGCATCGTCGCGCTGGATGAAGAAGATGTCCAGCCTGTCCATCCAGCGGCCCGCCCGTTGCTGGAGCCCGAGATCGGCGGCCACGATCGTGATCTTCAGATTCGCTCCCGCATTCATGGGAGACGCGGCGGCGGTAACGGCAATTTCGCTCGCGTCGAGGGGCTTCCACACGGCGTCCTTGAAGCGCGCCGCCAGGCTGGCCGGCTCCTTCGCGTAGAGGTAGCCGGTGCGGTAGCGCAGCGTCAGGCCCTTGTGCTGGCCGGTGAGCTTCACGGCGATGTTGTGGTACTGGTCGTCCGCCGGTCCTTGCGGAGTGAAACTGACCAGGTAGGTGGCGTGGCCGTCTTCCACGACTCCGGCGAGAGCGGCCGCCAGGTCGCCGGCGCGGCGGATGATGCGCCCGCCGGTCGAGTCGGCAACCATGCGGATGGGCCCTTGAATGGGGTGCATGTCCTGGAGCATTTCGGCGCTGTTGCGTCCGGGAGCCAGAGAGTTGGCCACCGACCCGCCGTTCAGGCTGGCCGTGTCGGAGGCGGCCTGATTCAGCTCCACGTTGCGGGTGCGGATGTCGGCCGAGATGGCCGAGGTCTCGATCTGGGAGACATCCATCGGGTACACAGCCACGTGGGCGTCGTTCATGGCCTCCTGCGCGTGCTGGGCAAAGGAATCCACCTGTTTCGGAGTCTTGTCGATGGCCACCTGGTTGCTTTGCCAGTCGGCAAACACATTATCCGAGGAGACCCAGACCAGGTTTTTGTGGCCGGTGACGGCAGAGAGATGGCGCGCCACCTGGCCCAGGATGATCAGCGAGGCGCGCGCCGGATTGCTGCCCATGGTGCGCAGGATTGGATCGACGGTCTGCTGTGCGTCGGGGACCTCGACCTGGTTGCCGTTCACCGAGTTCAGGTCGGCGGTGGAGTGGACCTCGTTGAACGACTGGCGGTTGCGGGTTTCTTCCTCCTGGGCCAGGGCCGCGGATTGTGCGGTGGGCATCCACTTGTTCAGCCGGGCGGTAAGCGCGGCGTGGTCGGTGGTGATCTCCTCAAGCACGCGGAAGCCGAGCGCGGTCATGGTATAGATTCCGACTCGTTCATTCGGTCCGAGCGTTGCGACGAACTTGAGAATCTCCTGGCGGGCGTGCGCCATGTCGGGCCATGCGATGTGCGCTTCGTCGATGAGCAGAATGGTTGCGCCGGCGTCGGCGGGAGCGGCGACGGTTGTGGAGTCGGGGGCCCGGTTGGAGAAGCTGCGCCCGCCTGGCGCATCGGTTGCCGGTGGGGTTGGTGCGTCGCTGGCGAACTCGGAGAAGAAGCGAAGATCCTGCTTGCGGCCGTTGTCGTAGATCTCGAAGTCCTCGGCCTTCAGGTCGCGGACCGGGTGTCCCTTCTTGTCCCAGGCAACGATGCCCACGTCGACAAGCCGGGAGCTGAGCTTGAGCTGGAAATCGGACGCGAGGGGTTCGGCCGGGTTGGCCGGCTGATCGGGCACGCCGTTGGCGGCGCTCAGCGTGATCTCGGGGACGACAGGTTCTGGCGGCGGGGCCGGCGCAGCTGTGGCGAGCTCCGGCGGGGCGGGCGCAGGCGGCGAAGAAGCGGCTTCTGCGGTTGGTGCGGCGGGTGCGGAAGCGCCAGAAGCTGCGGAGGCTGAGGGCAAGGCGATGGCCGGCACTGTCGAGACTGGGCTCACGTCCTGGGCAGGCGGTTGGCCGGAGGCGGGCGCGCTGGATTCCGGTGTGTCGGCGACCAGGCGCACGGTGGAGCCCAGGCGGTGGTAGTGGGTGAAGGTGGACTCGTTCACCAGCACGATGGGAGCGTGGTCCGAGCGGGCGATCTGGCTGCCCCAGGCAGCGCTCTCCTGGTTCATTTCGGCAATCGTGCCGCCCCCTGGGTTGCCGGCCCTCGCTGGGGCTTGTTCCACAGAGAAGGCCAGGCTGCGCGCCGGGCAGATGTAAGTGCGTTCGCCGAGTTGAACCGGGCTGTACTCGACGGCGATCGCCGCCCTGGTGATGGGGTCGTCCGGCTTCAGTTCCGCCTCCAGCGTGACGCGGAGAACGGCCCCGGTGGATGGATCGACGAACAGGTTTCCATGGTAGCCCGGAGTCTCGTGGAACAGCCTGGCATTGGCCGGTGCTCTTGCCACAGGCACGGTTGTTGTTCCCGCGCGGTTGCCGCCTCCATACCCCAGTGGGCGGCGCTGGCTGGGGGCGTCCTCGCTCATGCAGCAGTACTGCACCTCAAAGTGCGATGCGGCCATGGGGACCGAGTAGCTGTACACCGCCGCCAGTCCAGCCGGCGTCTGTTCCCAATGGCTCCAGGTCACCTTGCCTTTGGACATGTCGGTCAAAGTCTTGGCCAGCACCGGGCCGAACTCGCCGAAGGAGAATAGCCCCAGATCGGGTTGCGCGGGCTGGGCGCCCGTGGAAGGCTTCTCGGCGGCCGGCTGCGTGTCCAGCACCTCCTTGCCATCGCGGAAGGTCTCCTCCTCGACTTTGGTTCCCACTCGGTGCAGGCCGGCGCGCACCGGCCATTCGCCCTGCCGCAAAACCTGCGGGCTGTTATCGAAGCGGTTGGTGGTCCGGGTGACAAAGAAGTTGGGCAGGCGAGGCACGGTTTCGATCACATAGCCCCGCGCCAGGTCCATCATGCGTTCCTCGTCGGCGGCAGCCGGAGCAGCCGTGGCAGGCAATTCAGCAGGCGGGGGGTCCAGAAAGGCCGATTGGTCGGCGAGCAGTTCGAGGGCCAGCGCGGCTCTGGGGCCAAAAGCCAGGTTTTTGGCCAGCCGCTCGAGCGTGGCGCCGGTCAGCCGTTCGGAGAGCTCGAAATCGCCTAACCGGTGCGCGACGTCGGTATCGGCGCGGTGGGCTCCCAGGTCGGCAGCCAGCGACTTCTCCAACTGCGCCACGGTCACGCGTCTGGCGCCCGCGGCGGGCAGAGCCATGGTCGCGATGAGTCCGAGCAGAATCAGCCTGCGCATTGCACTCCTGTTCCCGTTCCCCCGGTCTGGCTGTCTATGTGGACGGAAATCCACCGCAAAAAGCTTGGCGGATTGCTCGACAAAATCGCTTTTCCGCTTGCTGGGCCAGGCCACGCGCAAAACCGCGGGGAGCTGTGCATAGAACTCTACACAGGCGACGGCAGGATGGACAAATGGGTGCTTTCGGGTGGTGCCGGGTAGAAGGAGCCGCAGGTCCCAGTGTGGTGAGTCTGAAGTTCGTCGAAGAACAAAAGCAGACTCTTCGACTCACCACCCCCAAGCTGAAAAGCGCTTGGGGCCCCGTTCGCTCAGAATGACAGCCGATGTTTTGTCAGGAATCTCGGACTCAGGACACTAGAGGCGGTCGAGCTTCTTCTGGAAAAACGGCAACGATTTGGCCAGGCCTTCCTTGAGCGCGACCTGCGGCTTCCAATCCAGGATGGTGCGCGCCCTGGTGATGTCGGGTCGGCGGCGCGCGGGATCGTCCTCCGGAAGCGGGTGAAAGCGCAGCTCGCTCTTCGAGCCGGTTGCTTCCAGCACCGCCTGGGCGCATTCGAGAATGGTGAACTCGTCGGGGTTGCCGATGTTGACCGGGAAGTGCTCCTCAGAACGCGACAGGCGCAGGATGCCTTCGATCAGGTCGTCGACGTAGCAGAAGCTGCGCGTCTGGTTGCCGTCGCCGTAGACGGTCAGGGGCTCGCCCTTGAGGGCCTGCATGAAGAAGTTGGAGATGACCCGGCCATCGCTGGGGTGGAGGCGGGGTCCGTAGGTGTTGAAGATGCGGACCAGGTGGGTGTTGACGCCGCGCGAGCGATGATAGGCCATGACCAGCGCCTCGGCGAAGCGCTTGGCCTCGTCGTACACCGACCGCGGCCCCACCGGGTTGACGTTGCCCCAGTAGTCCTCGGTTTGGGGATGGACGAGGGGGTCGCCGTAGCATTCGGATGTGGATGCATGCAGGAAACCGGCGCCGTGGCGGGCGGCGATCTGGAGCGTGTTTTCGGTCCCCACGGAGCCCACCCGCAGGGTCTCGATGGCCAGGCGCAGGTACTCCGGCGGGCTGGCCGGGGAGGCGAGGTTGAAGACATAGTCGACCGGGCCGGGGTCGAAGGGCTCGCAGATGTCCCTCAGCTCGAAACGGAAGCGGGGCTCGTGGGCCAGGTGGGCCAGGTTCTGCGGGTCGCCGGTGGAGAGGTTATCGACTCCCAGGACGGAATGTCCCTCGCCGAGCAGGCGGTCGGTGAGGTGGGAGCCAAGGAATCCGGCGGCGCCGGTAACGAGCACATGCATCGGAGGGTGTTCCCTTGCCGGGCTTGAGCGCCAGGCTTCAGATTCGGGTCAGAGGATTCGCGGTTGAACAAGGAGCTGCGTTGCGACGGGCAAGCGCGCAACGCGGCTTCCAATCTCTTACGATACCATGCCGCGAGGCTTGCCCTGCTGGGCATGATAGCTGGCCGGACGGCCCACGCTGACATAGGTAAATCCGTGATCCTGCATCCGCTTCGGCTTGTAAAGGTTGCGGCCGTCGATGACGATGGGGAACCGGACCTGCTGGTTGAGCCGGGCAAGGTCGATCTCGGCAAACTCCTTCCAGTCGGTCAGGATCAGCACCGCGTCGGCGTCCTTGGCCGCCTCGTAAATTCCCGTTGCGTAGCGCATCTTGTCGGAAGCGGGCAGCACCGCCTGGGCCCGCTCCATGGCGGCCGGATCGTAGGCCGTGACGGTGGCGCCGGCTTCCAGCAGCTTCTTGATGACCTCGATGGCGGGCGAGTCGCGGATGTCGTCGGT